>NZ_CAACUY010000338.1 GCF_900659615.1 Actinomadura fibrosa
CGCTCCGGCCGCGGGACGCGCCTGCGCCCCGGCCTGGACCTCGGCCTGCGCCTGGACCCCGGCCTGGGCGGCCGGCCCGTTCAGCGCGGACACGGCGAGCCAGCCCGCGAACGCGAACCCGGCGAGCGCGGCGAGCCGCACCAGGACGGAGCCGGGTGCGGGCCGCGACCGGTCCGCACGGGGCACGGCCCCGCGGCGGATCGGATCGGGTCGCATCGTCTGGCTCCTTCTGCCGGATTTCGTCTCTCGTTCGGGAACGGTCGGACGAACGTAGCACCGCATCGCCTCGAATCGCGGATTCTCTGTTCTATCGGAGTGTGCTCCTTTCCCTTCGGGCCGGAAGGGCGGCCCGACCGGCCGGACCGGTCGCCACCACCTTCCGCCGGTGCGCGGCACCGCACTCGCACATCACCGATCGTTTACCTGGAACGGCGGATCGATTTGCCGAAGACCTTTGTCGGCGGGCCGCGACGAAGCTCGCCGCACGCCTGCTACCAGGCAACTCACGGCCGAACGCCGGGCAGGCGCTTGGCCCGGGTCCGTCCGCGATCACCCGATTGCTGGCCGCATATTCGGTTGACCGCGCATTGCGCTGATTCTCATTGAAAAACGAGCCCACCTGAACGCAACTTCTCAGGAAAGAGCGATTATCCCGGTTGCCTTGGGGCCACGCTTGGGGTGCGATTGGTTGCGTCCGGACGGCTTGCAGTCTCTGCGGCTCTGGGCTCAGGCTCACTCGACCCCGAATGGAGACCACATGCTCAAGCGACTGATCGTCGGCGCGCTGCTCGGCGCGGCGGGCTTCACGGCGTTCGCACCCGCGCCCGCGATGGCGGGCGACGACCCCCAGGTCGTGCAGATCATCGGTATCCAGACGTGCCGCAGTGTCGACATCGCCGGTATCGGTGCGGCGATCCACAACATCCTGGGCATCACGCACGAAGAGGGCGACTGCATCAACGGCTCCTCGATCGACAACAGCAACGGCCACGCCAACCACAACGGGTCCGGCAACGACTTCGGCAAGGGCTCCGACAAGGGCGGCTACGACAAGGGCCACTGACGCCCGCCGACACCCGCGCCCGCCGAGCCGTGGCACCCGGAGCCGTCCGGGGGCCACGGCTCGTGCCGTTCCCGCCGGGCCGTCCGGGCCGTCCGGGCCGTGAGACGGCGATGCCGGCGGCACGTGCCCGGGACGGGGCCGCGCCGCCGGCATCGCCGGTCCGCCGGACGGTCAGGTGCGGCCGTGGCCGGCCTCCAGGGCGCCGTCCGCGCGCCGCCCGAGGCCGCCGCCGGGCGGGGTCCGGCGGATGATGCTCCCGGCGATCCTGCGGGCGGCGAAGTCGGAGCCGTGCACGAACCGCATGACCGGCCCGAACGTGGCCGCGGCGGCGAGCCCCGCGAAGTACAGGCCCGGCAGGGACGACTCGAAGTCCCCGGTGAGCACCGGCGAGCCCGCGCGGGTGTCGACGCGGACGCGCAGCTCCGGCGACAGCATCCCGAGCCGCGCGACGTCCGGGACGTACCCGGTGGCCGCGATCACGTGCCGGACCTCGGCCGTCGTCTCGCGGCCCGACCCGTCGTCCAGGGTGAGTGCGACGCCCTCGTCGCGCTCGGCGGCCCGCGTCACCCGCGTGCCGGTCGTCACCGTGACGCGCTCGTCCAGCCGCTCGCGCAGCCACCAGGAGCCCGCCGGCGGCAGGGTGGTGCGGACGATCCGCCGCCGCATCCGGTGCGGGAGGTGCCGGACGACGCCGGGCCGCTGCGACCACAGCCAGGTGCGGTAGCCGGTGCCCAGCCCCGACTGCGGGCCGCCGAACAGCCGGTCCGCCAGGGAGCGGCGCTCCTTCGGGACGGTGTTCCAGTCGAGCTCCTCCCGGCGGGCGATGAGGCGCGGGCGGGCGCCCGCGTCGGCCAGCAGCACCGCCGTCTCCAGCGCGGACTGCCCGGAGCCCACGACGGCGACCTCCTCCCCGGCGAACAGGCCGAGGTCGCGGTGCGCGCTGCTGTGCGACACGAGCCACGACGGCAGGGACGCGAGCTCGTCCGGTACGTGCGCGAACGGGCCGACGCCCACGGCGAGGACCACGACGCGCGACGCGATGCTCTCCCCGGTGGCCAGCGTGACGGTGTACCCCGTGGAGCCGCCCCGCTCGACCTTGACGACCTCGCCGGGCTCGGTGCTCGGCACGGCCTCGGCGGCGAACCAGCGGCCGTAGTCGACGAAGGTGTCGAGGGGGATCGGCTGCCCCGTCCGCCAGCCGGGATGCCGGTCGGTGAAGCGCATGCCGTCCTGCGGCGCCCCCAGGCTGGAGGCGAACGGCTCCGACTTCAGGAACATGCCCTCGGGCATGGCGGACGCCCAGAACTGCATCGGCGTCCCGATGACGCGGACCTCCAGGCCGAGGTTCTGCAGGTGGGCGCCGACCGAAAGGCCGTAGGGCCCGGCGCCGACGATCACGACGTCGCTGGCCGAGTCGCTCATACTCGTTCTCCCCCGTGTTGTCGTTCGTGCTTGCTGGTGAAGGCCGGTGCCGGCCGGGATGGCGGCGGCCGGCCGAGGACGGCGGCGCGCCCCGTCTCCGGGGCGGCGCCTCGGGCGGGGCGCCGCGGCTAGGCGCGGCGCCGCACGCGGATCCGCTCCACCGCCCGGGCCGCGCTGCGGCGGCCCATGGCGAGGAACGGCGGCAGGTCGTCGCACGCGTACCAGGCGAGCTCGTCGGCCCGGCGCAGCGGGCGCAGGGCGCCCGGCCGCAGGAACGGCGGCCGGACCGACTGCCGGAGGTAGTGGTTCTCGACCAGGATCGTGCGGCCGATCGCCGGGATCGCCTCCGGGACGGGACGGCCCGACTGGTCGAGGTGCAGCGCCCGCGCGAGGTCGAGCCCGCGGCGGTCGGTGAACAGCCGGAACTGCGCGCCGATCCGCGGGTTGAAGTCGAGCAGGTGGTACGCGCCGGTGTCCGGGTCGCGCCGGAAGTCGAGGTCGACGAGCCCGCGGCAGCCGAGCGTCCGGACGAGGCCCCGCGCGAGCGCGTCGAGCTCGGGGTTGTCGACCCATTCGCCCGCGACCGTGTGGCCCGCCCGCGGCGGGTGCGCGAGGTGCTTGCGGCCCGTCCCGCCGAAGAGGCAGGCGAGGTCCTCGGCGAAGTAGCCCTGGAAGAACCAGTCGCCGGCGCCGGACGGGATGCGCCGCTGGAGGATCAGCGGCCCCGCGTCCGCGTCCCCGGCGCGGGACGCGGCGAACAGCGCGTGCAGGTGCTCCGGCGCGTCCACGACCGTGGTGCTCGGCGCGCCGGCGCGCAGCAGCCAGGGCCGGGCCCACTTGGCGACCACCGGCAGCCCGAGCTCGGCGGCGGCGTCGTCGACCTCCGCGGGCGTGGCCGGGGTGCGGTACTCGGGCCCGGGGACGCCGTGCCGGGCACAGGCCGCGATCAGCAGCGACTTGTCGGCGACGCGCCGCGGGACGTCCGGGTCCTGGCGCGGGAAGACGAAACGGCCGGCGAGCGCCGCCGCGTGCTCGGCGATGAAGATCGCGCCGGCGTCGTCCATCGGGACGAGCAGCGCCCGCCGCCCGACGCGCTCGGAGATCGCGCGCAGGTGGTCGAGCAGGGCGGCCGGGCTCGCGGCGGACGGCGCCCAGGGATGCCCGCGGTGCAGGTAGCGGGACCGGGACACCGGGCTGGAGCGGCCCTCCAGGATGGCGTGCACCGGGACGCCGGCGCGGCCGAGGGTCCTGATCACCCCCAGCGTTCCGTGGTGGAAGACATTGTGGTTCGTGCGCAGGAGAAGGACGGGAAGGCCCGGGTCGAGCCGCGGCGGCGGCGGGGCCTGGTCTTCGAGGAACATCCGCTTCAGCCGGCCGATTCCAGCGGGTTGCGGCGCACGGCAGCCTTCCTTGTCGAAGGTAAATTTTCGCATCGGCCGCCTGGCCGATTCGTTCGCGGCAGACGCCAGAGGGCATAGGATACGCATGCGAGCTGCGGATATCCATTCAGCGCAACGGCCGTCCGGAAACGCACGAAAAAGGCCGCTGCCATTCTGCCCGCTCCCTCCCGTTCTGGCCGCATCGGCGGCTCTGCTGGCGCTCGCCGCGTCCACTCTGGTGACCTGGATCCAGCCGCAGTCGGCGCACCGGGCGGCGCAGTATGTTCCCTTGGGGGCTTTTCTGGGTTCCGGCGCCGAAGGCGTGGAAAGGGTGGAGCATTTCCAGCGGTGGCTCGGCTCCACGGTCACCGTCGGGCACACCTATCTGCCGGGCGACGACTGGAACGGCGTCGAGGGCCCGCCCGAGATCATCAATCCGTGGGGCCGGTGGCGGCAGGCCGATCCGCGCCGGACGCTGGTGGTCAACGTGCCGATGGTCGTCCCCAACGAGGCGGGGCTGCCCCGCGACGTGCTGTCCTCGCTGCTGCGCGGCGGCGCCGCGGGCGCCTTCGACGACCATTTCGGGACGCTCGCCGCGCGGCTCGTCGCGGCCGGCGCCGGGGACGCGGTCCTCGTTCCCGGCTGGGAGATGAACGGCCAGACCTACGGCAGCCGCTGCGGCCCGAATCCGGCCGCGTGGAAGGCGCTGTGGCGGCGGATCGTCGGCGTCATGCGCGCCGTCCCGGGCGCCGCGTTCCGTTTCGACTTCGCCGCGACCCGGGGCCGCGACGCCATTCCCTGGCCGCTCTGCTACCCGGGTGACGACGTGGTGGACATCATCGGCTCCGACAGCTACGACCAGGGTCAGGCGGATTCGTTCGACGACTATGTCAACGAGCCGTACGGGCTCAAGGAGCAGGCCGACTTCGCCGCCGCCCGCGGCAAGCCCATCTCCTTTCCGGAATGGGGTCTCTTCCGCAATGCCGACAACCCGGATTATGTCCAGGGAATGCATGACTGGATCACGTCCCACAATGTCGCGTATCAAACGGTCACCGACTACTGTCCGCACGGCGTCTGGTCGTGCGACCAGAACCCGCGCTCGTCCGAGCTCTACCGCGAGCTGTTCGGCGGGGTGACGGCCCCGCCGGCGTCCCTGCCGCCGTCGTCCGCGCCGCCCGCCGGGTCCGGTCCCGCCACGGCGGGCCCCCCGACCGGCACGACGTCCGCGCCGCCCGTCCCGTCCGGTCCTCCGGTGCCCGGCTCGGGAACGCCCTCGCCGATGCCCACCGGGGCGCCGCCCGCGCCGGGCCGGCCCGCGGGAAGCGGGACGCCGCCCGCCGGGAACGGCTCACCCGCCGGGAACGGCGCGCCCACCGGATCCCAGAGCCCGGTGCCCGCGCCGCCGACCGGCTCGGCTCCGTCCAGGACCTCGTCGCCCAGGCCTTCGCCCAGGCCCTCGTCGCCCGGACGCCCGCCGGCGTGGCCGCCGAGCCCCGCGACGTCGCGGGTCAGGGCCGCCAGGAGCGCCACGGTGCCGGAGACGTCGAAGGCGGCGGACGCGGCCGCGGCGGCGCGCCCCTCCTCGTCCGCCACGCCGGGGAACAGCAGCCGTCCCGCCACCTCGGCGGCGAGCGCCGCCGGATCGTCCACCGGGACGAGCGCGCCGACCCCGCCGCGCACCACCTCCGCGATGCCGGGGATGTCCGTGCCGACGAGGGAGCGCCCGGTGGCGAGGGCCTCCAGGGCGGTCAGCGGCAGCCCCTCCCAGCGGGACGGCAGCACGATGACGTTGGACGCCGCCAGCCAGTCGCGCGGGTCCTCCACCGCCGGGACGAGCATCACCCCCGCCGGAGGCCGCCGCCGCAGCTGATCGAGGTCCTCGCCGTCGCCGACGACGGCGAGCCGCGCCGCGGGGCACCGCGCGGTGACGGCGGGCCACGCCTCGACCAGCACGTCCTGCCCCTTCTGGCGGGTCACCCGGCCGACGCACACCGCCAGCGGCACGTCGGCGGGCAGCCCGAGCCGGGTCCGCGCGGCGAGCCGGGCGGCGCCGTCGGCGGGCCGGAACCGGCGCCGGTCCACCCCGTTGCGGACGAGCCGGTACGGCCCCCGCACGCCCGCGCGCATGCCCTCCTTGAGCTCGCCCACCCCGACGCAGACCAGCGCGTCGGCGCCGCGCGCCGCGAACCGCTCCCACAGCCGGCTGACCGCGGCCTGCCGCCCGGTGGCGGCGAGCCACGACCAGCCGTGCGGCTGGAAGATCGTGGGCGTCCGGCGCGGCCCGAACGGCAGCCGCCCCGCGAGCCCCGCCTTCGAGGAGTGCAGGTGGACGACGTCGGGCGCGAACCCGCGGATCAGGCGGCGCAGGCTCAGCGCCTCCAGCAGGATCCGCGGGCCGGGCGCGCGGCCCGCGGGCCAGTTGAACCACGGGACGCTCGCCGCCGCGCACCGCGCCGGCAGGTCGCCGCCCGGCGGGCAGGCCACCGCCACGTCCCAGCCGCGCCGCCGCTGGTCGCCGGCCGCCATGCCGACGTAGACCGCGACGCCGCCGTCGTTCGGCTGGCTGACGTGCAGCACCCGGATCCGCTCCGGCGGACCGGCACCTCCCTCCCGCCCCGCCCTCAACGGACGCCCGGCCGGCCGGACCCGCCACCCGCACCGCCCGTGCTGGCGGCGTGCACGCCCGGTTCGCCGGGACGGGGAGCGGGCACCAGCGGTGGGGCGGGATGGTCGACGGCGACGCGGTGGTGCCAGCGGGCGGACAGCCGCGCCCGCGTCCGCGCCAGCCCCGCGAACGCGGCGGCGGGCGCGGACCGGCCGAGGATGATCCGCTGGTTCTGCACGGCGTCGGGCCGCCACTTCAGCTTGTACGGCTCCTCGCCCCGCAGGAGGCTGATCGCGGGCCTGCTGCGCTCCCGCGCGAGGTCCAGGTCGTGGCGCAGCAGCATCAGCGCGACGTCCACGCTGCCGCGCAGCTCGGGCACGGACCCGTACAGGTAGGCGCCGACGAACCGGTGCCCGATGAGGACCAGGTCGCCGGCCACGAGCCGCCCGTCCCGCCGGTACTCGACGATGGCGGCCCGGCCGTCGCGGACCATCGCGGCGGCCGCCTCGGCGAGGTGCCGGCGGAACCGCTCGCGCGTGTGCTCCGGGTTGATCGGACGGCCGCGCCACTGCTGGACGTGCAGGTCGAGCAGGGTCCCGGCGGCCTCGGCCGCGCGGTCGGCGGAAACGGGCTCGGCGGTGATCCCGCAGGCGTCGATCTTGCGGAGCTTGGCGCGCATCTTGCCCGCGGCGCGGCCCGGCAGCCGCCCGAGGACGTCCGCGATGTCGGCGGCGGGCAGTTCGAGGCAGACCGACGACGGCATCCGCCACGCGCCGCGCGGCCAGCTCCCCGCGACCAGGTGCGCCGCCGAGCCGGGCCGGACCTCCCGCAGGTCGAGCGCGCACCATCCGGGCTCGTCGAGCAGCGCCTCGGTGAGGTGCCGGACGGCGCCGTCGGTGTGGACGGGGTCCAGCAGGAAGTCGGTGAAGTCGCTCTGCCCGGCGGCCAGCGGCACCAGCACCGGGAACCCCCAGCGGCCGGCCGCCATGAGCGGCGCCGCGGCGACGAGCCGCCCGTCCCGCCGGACGAGCGCCAGCCGGAGGCGGCCCGGGGTGCCGTACCAGGTCCACCAGGACTTCAGCCACGCGTACGCCTGGAAGGGGGTCGCGGCCGGGCTGCGGTCGTAGAGGTCGCGCAGCTCGTCCGCCAGCACGGTCAGGGCGTCGTCGTCCCGGCGGACCTCCGCGGACCAGCCGCCGGACGCGCTCGCCGCCGCGGCCGCGGCCCGCTCCGCCGAGGCCGTGCCGGAGAAGGTCACGAGACCACCTCCGCGGGTTCGGCGGCGGGGCCGGGCACCGCGGGCCCGGGGACCGATGACGGCGGAGGCGTTGCCGGGCACGGCCAGGCGCACGTGCAGCGTCCAGGCGTCGGCCGCCGACGTCGCACCGCGCGTGATGTGCGTCAGCGTG
>NZ_CAACUY010000339.1 GCF_900659615.1 Actinomadura fibrosa
GGGCGGCGTGTTGCGCGGCCCGCCGCGCGGCCCGCGGCGCCGCCTCCGGACGGCCGCGGGACCGCGGCCGTCCGGACGCGCGCTACACCTCGACGACGACCGGGATGATCATCGGGCGGCGGCGGTAGTTGTCGCTCACCCACTTGCCGACGGTGCGCCGGACGAGCTGGCTGATCTGGTGGACGTCGTTGACGCCGTCACCGGCCGCGTCGCGCAGCAGCTCCTCGATCCGGCCGATGATCGCGTCGAAGTCCTCGTTGACGATGCCGGCGCCGCGGGCGTGGATCTCCGGCCCGGCGACGAGCTTGCCGGACGTCGAGTCGATCCCGACGACGATGGAGACGAAGCCCTCCTCGCCGAGGATCCGGCGGTCCTTCAGCGAGGTCTCGGTGACCTCGCCGACGGACAGGCCGTCCACGTAGACGTAGCCGGCCGGGACGGCGCCGACGATCTTCGCCTGGCCGTCCACGAGGTCGACGACGACGCCGTCCTCGGCGATGACGATGTTCTCGTCGGGCACGCCGGTCAGCGCGGCCAGCTTGGCGTGGGCGCGCAGGTGCCGCCACTCGCCGTGGATCGGCATGAAGTTGCCCGGCTTGGTCACGTTGAGGACGTACAGCAGCTCGCCCGCCGAGGCGTGCCCCGACACGTGCACCAGCGCGTTGCCCTTGTGGACGACCCGCGCGCCCCACCGGGTGAGGCCGTTGATCACGCGGTTGACGGCGTTCTCGTTGCCGGGGATCAGCGACGACGCCAGCATCACGGTGTCGCGGGCGGTGATGCGGATCTGGTGGTCGCGGTTCGCCATCCGCGACAGCGCCGACATCGGCTCGCCCTGGGAGCCGGTGCACACCAGGACGAGCTTGTCGCCCGGGATGTCGTCGAGCTCCTTCGGGTCGACCATGATGCCCTCGGGCACGTTCAGGTAGCCGAGCTCGCGGGCGACGCCCATGTTGCGGACCATCGACCGGCCGATGAAGCAGACCTTGCGCCCGTTGGCGACGGCGGCGTCCAGGACCTGCTGGACGCGGTGGACGTGCGAGGCGAAGCACGCCACGATCAGCCGCTCCTGCGCGGTGCGGAACACCTCGTCCACGACGGGGCCGATGTTGCGCTCGCTGGTGACGAAGCCGGGCACCTCGGCGTTGGTCGAGTCGGACATCAGCAGGTCGATGCCCTCGGCGCCGAGCCGGGCGAAGCCGGGCAGGTCCGTGAGGCGGCCGTCCAGCGGAAGCTGGTCCATCTTGAAGTCGCCGGTGGCGAGGACGAGCCCCGCCGGGGTGCGGATGGCGACGGCCAGCGCGTCCGGGATCGAGTGGTTGACCGCGAGGAACTCCAGCTCGAACGGCCCGAACGTGCGCTTCTCGCCCTCGGCGACCACGTCGGTCGCCGGCCGGATGCGGTGCTCGGTGAGCTTGGCCTCCAGCAGCGCCAGCGTGAGCCGCGACCCGACCAGCGGGATGTCGCGGCGCTCGCGCAGCAGGTACGGGACGGCGCCGATGTGGTCCTCGTGGCCGTGCGTGAGGACCACGGCCTCGATGTCGTCGAGCCGGTCCCTGATGTACTCGAAGTCGGGCAGGATCAGGTCGATGCCGGGCTGCTCGGTCTCGGGGAAGAGCACGCCGCAGTCGACGACGAGCAGGCGGCCGCCGTACTCGTACACCGTCATGTTGCGGCCGATCTCGCCGAGCCCGCCGAGCGCGACGATGCGCAGCCCGCCTTCGGGCACCGCGGGCGGTTCCGAGAGCTCGGGGTGAGGATGGCTCACCGGGCGACCTCCGGGATGGCGACCTCGGGCACTTTGACTCCCCCTATCGTCAGGTCCTCACGCAGGCGCGCCGCGAACTCCGGCGGGGCCTCCACGAGCGGCGCGCGCAGCGGGCCGCCGCCGGGGAGGCCGAGCAGGTTCAGCGCTGCCTTGACGGCGATGGCGCCCTGCGTACGGGTCATGATGGCGGTGACCACGGGCAGCAGCCGGCGGTGGATGTCCAGCGCCCGACCGTGCTCACCGGCGCGGTATGCGTCGATCATCTCATGGAGTTCGGTACCCACGACATGCCCGACGACGCTGACGAACCCGGCGGCGCCCACGGAGAGCCACGGCAGGTTGAGGTTGTCGTCGCCGGAGTACCAGACCAGGTCGGTCTCGGCCATGACCTTGGACGCGCCGAACAGGTCGCCCTTGGCGTCCTTGACGGCGAGGATCCGCGGGTGCTCGGCCAGCTTGAGCAGCGTGCCGTTCTCGATCGGCACGCCGGCGCGGCCCGGGATGTCGTAGAGCATCGTGGGCAGGCCCGTGGCGTCCGCGACCGCGGTGAAGTGGCGGACGAGGCCCTCCTGCGGGGGCTTGTTGTAGTAGGGCGTGACCACCAGCAGCCCGTGCGCGCCGGCGGCCTCGGCCTGCCGCGCGAGTTTCAGGCTGTGCTCGGTGTGGTTCGTCCCGGCACCGGCGACGACCACCGCGCGGTCCCCGACCGCGTCGACGACCGCGCGCAGCAGATCCCGTTTCTCGTCGTCGCTCGTCGTCGGCGACTCGCCCGTCGTCCCGTTGACGACCAGGCCGTCATGGCGCCGCTCGTCGACCAGGTGGGTCGCGAGGCGCGCGGCGCCGTCGTAGTCGACGCCGCCGTCGGGCAGGAACGGGGTGACCATCGCGGTCAGCATCCGCCCGAACGGCGCGTCGGTCGTTGTGCTGGGTGCCATGCATCGAACGGTACCGTTCCGGCCGCGCGGCGTGGACCCGCAGGTCCCTGCGGGCATCGATACGGCACCGGCGCGGGCGCCGGAGCGTCATCGGCGCGGGGCCGGGGCGGGGCCGGCGCGGGCACCGGCGGGCATGGAAGAAGCCGCCGCCACACGCTCGGGGGTACGCGTGGCGGCGGCTCCACAACCACATCGTGGCACGCAAATGCCTCGTTACGGGGTCAGTCCGGCCACTTCCCGGACTCGGTTGGATAACGTGACCGTCCCCGCCGCGGACCCGCCCGCGGCCCGCGGCCGGCCCTCGCCTCCCTCGCTCGCGTCGTCACCGCCCCGGTCGCCCGCCGTTCCCGGCGCGCCGCCTCAAAGGCCCCTCCCGGCTGCGGTGAACTCGTGCAGACGGACGCGCAACTCCTCGACGTCGGGCGTCCGGACGAGGTCGTTCCCGCGGACGGCCCACCACTGCCCCGAGCCGCCGCGGCCGATCCGCCACCCGGCGAACTCGGCGGACAGCTCCCGGAGGCGGTCGGCGACGTGCAACGCGGTCTGCTCAATGCCCATCGGCGTCGTCCCCACTTCCCTGTGCGTCCCTGGAAGGGTCTGCTCCGCACCATGGGGTACCCCGCGCGTCCGGACGTATCCACCACGTCTCACCTGCGGTAACGCGAGAATTGGAACGTCACAGGAGGGGTTTCCTAACCGCCAAAATTATCTGGCGTGCGCGGCAGCCATGTGGCGCGATAGCGAGCCCACTCTTCGGGGGATGTAGTCCACTCGGCGTAGACACCCACGCCGTAGGGCCTGGCCGGCGGACGGTCCAGCTGGTCGAGGCCCCGCCGGACGCCGCGCAGCGCCACGTCCAGGTCGTCCGCCCAGCCCATGACGGGCCGGTAGGTGGGGACGCCGATGAACACCGTGGTGCGGTCGCCGATCAGCTCCAGCGTCCAGCGGGTGTGCCGGGCGTAGTGCAGCCCGGCCAGGGACCGCGTCGGCAGCGCCACGTCGTAGGTCATGATCGCGACCTGGTCGGCGCGGTCGGCGACGGCGTTCAGGAAGTCGCGGGTCGGGCGGGGCGGGTAGTGGAACCGGCCGTGGCGCGGAAGGAGCGCCTTGTAGACCGGCTGGAGGGCGTCCACGAGCGTCGGCTGCTCCAGCGACACCGACAGCAGCCGCCCTCGGGAGCGGGTCAGCTCCCTCGTCCGGTCCATCAGCTCCAGGAACGCGTCGTCGTCGGGATAGATCGGCTCGAAGTCGTAGTGGATGCCGTCGAAGCCCAGGTCGAGGAAGATCCTGTCGGTTGCCAGCACGCGTTCGCGGACGGCGGGGTCGTCGAGGTCGATGCCGTCCCCGCCGTCCACCTTCCGCACCTGGCCCAGGTAGGCCTGGGCGCGCACGCCCGGCGCGTACCGGCGGACGGCCTCCACGAGCCGCCGGGCGTAGCGGTACTTGGCCGGCGGGACCGTCCCGTCGCCGTCGAACGGCCCGGCGTGGAAGTACACGTCGGTGATGCGGTTCTGCTTCAGCAGCGCGCCGAGGGCGCGGTACTCGGCGTCCGAGTGCGGCTCCCCCACCCACTGGTGCCGCGCCCACAGCGCGTTCGCCTCCGTGCCGCGCGCCTTCGGCTCGGGCTGCCACCACACCCAGGCCCCGGCGGACACGAGGGCGAGCAGCCCGAGCGCGTACGCCGCCGTCCACCCCGCCCAGCGCGAGACTCTCCGCAGCAGGCCGCGGCCCGTTCCCCCGAACCCGCCCATCCGTGCCATCTCGCAATGATCTCGGATCGGCGCGGCATGCCCGGCCATCCGGGCGGCCTTCGGCATGCCTTCCCCCATGGAACGATCATGGTTTCGGCCGGAACCGCGCGAACCGCCACGGCGGGGGAAGGATCTGGTGACGCGGGCCCGATGGGGAGCCGCCGCCAGGTCCCGACCCGGGCATCGGGGTCGGGGATGGAGGTCGAGCCGACATGCGAGTACGACCGGACCGGACCGAACCGAAACCCCTGCTGAGCACGCGCGCGCTCGTCATCATCGTCACCGCCGCCGGTGCCGCCGCGCTCTGCGCCCTCGCCCCCGGCGCCGCGATCCCGATCGGCGTGGGCGTCGGCGTCGTCACCCTGCTCATCCAGATCGTCAAGGACTGACCGGACCGGCCAGGGCGGCCTCCGGGAACAGCGGGCCGGTCATCGCGACGATCGTCGGTGTCCACCGCCCCTTCCCGCGCACCATGCCCACGGCGCGCGTCCACGTGAGCGACCGCGGTGTCACCGTCCGGCTACCGAGGAACCACGGGTTCTGAGGCGCGACCCGTCGTCCCGCGCGTCGCGGGGCCGCTTTCCGGTAGCGGTGCGGCCGGGGTCGCGTGGCGGATGCGGGCGCGCTGGGTGAGGCCCACGCAGACGAGCACGCCCACGGCGGCCAGGGCGGTGGTGGCGTCGATCGACTCCCCCAGGACGAGGCCGGACCAGACGAGCGTCAGCACCGGCTGCGTGAGCTGCACCTGGCTCGCCCGCGCGATCCCCGCCCGCGCGAGGCCCTCGTACCAGGCGAAGAAGCCGAGGTAGGCGGAGAACACCGTCACGTACCCGAAGCCGAGCGCCGCGCGGCCCGTCCAGTGCGGGCCGGTGGTGGCGAGCAGCCAGAGGGTGACGGGGACCGTGATCGGCGCGGCGAGGAGCAGCGCCCACGAGATGACGCGCCAGCCCGGCATCTCGCGGGTCAGCCGCGCGCCCTCGGCGTAACCGATCGCGGCGGCCAGCAGCGCGCCGAACAGCAGCAGGTCGGCGGCGGTGACGCGGCCGGCGCCGCGGACGAGGGCGAAGCCGGTGACGCAGCAGGCGCCCGCGGCGCCGGCCAGCCAGAACCCGCGGGACGGCCGCTCCCCCGCCCGCAGCACCCCGAGGACGGCGGTGGCGGCCGGCAGCAGCCCGATCACGACGGCCGAGTGCGCCGACGAGGCGCCGTGCGCGAGCGCGAGCGTCGAGAGCAGCGGGAACCCGAAGATCACTCCGGCGCAGGCGACCGCGAGCCCGGACCACTGGCCGCGCCGGGGCGGGCGGGCCCGCACCGCCAGCAGGGCGATGGCGGCGAGCACGGCCGCCGCGGCGGACCGCCCGACGCCGATCAGGTACGGATCGAGGCCCTCCAGGCCCAGGACCGAGGCGGGGACGGTGAAGGAGAAGGTCAGCACGCCCAGCGCGGCGAACCCGAGACCGGCTCCCGGAGCGCCGCCCGCTATCGACGTGGGGGCAGTAGCGCTACTCTCATCTCTCATGCACCACGATAGCAGTGTGGTCTCGCTCGCCGACGCGCTGCGCGCGGAGGCCCGCCGGCTGGGGCCCGGCGAGCGCCTGCCGTCGAGCCGGGCGCTGGTCGAGCGGCACCGGGTCAGCCCCGTGACGGTGTCGCGGGCGCTCGCGCTGCTGGCCGCCGAGGGGCTCGTGGTGACCCGTCCGGGCAGCGGCGCCTTCGTGGCCGACCGTCCCGCGGGGACGGGCCCCGGCGGCGGGCCCGCCGACCTCGGCTGGCAGGCGGTGGCGCTCGGCGACCGGTCCGTCGACGCGACCGGCGTCTCCTGGCTGCTCACCCCGCCGCCGGAGGGCACGGCGGTGCTCAGCGGCGGCTACCTGCATCCGTCGCTCCAGCCGGTCCGCGCGCTGGCGACGGCGGCGGCGCGGGCCGCGCGGCGGCCCGGCGCGTGGGAGATGCCCGACCTCGGCGGCGTCCCCGGGCTGCGGGCCTGGTTCGCTCGCGCGGCCGGCGGCGGGGTCTCGCCCGCCGACGTCGTGATCACGAGCGGCGGGCAGCAGTCGCTGACCACCGTGCTCCGGGCGCTGCTCCCGCCCGGCGCGCCGCTGCTGGTCGAGTCGCCCACCTACCTGGGGGTCCTCGCGGTGGCGCGGGCGAGCGGGCTGCACCCGGTCCCCGTCCCGGTGGACGCGGACGGCCTGCGCCCCGACCTGCTCGCCGAGGCGTTCGCGATGACCGGTGCGCGGGCGCTCTACTGCCAGCCCGCCTTCCACAACCCGACGGGCGCGGTCCTCGCGCCGGAGCGGCGGGCGCGGGTGCTCGCGGTCGCGCGGGCCGCCGGGGCGTTCGTCGTCGAGGACGACTTCGCGCGGCACGTCGCGATCGAGCCGCCCCCGCCGCCGCTGGTCGCCGCGGACGGGGACGGCCGGGTCGTCCACATCGCCTCGCTCACCAAGGCCACCGCGCCGAGCCTGCGGGTCGCCGCGGTGATCGCCCGCGGTCCCGTCGCGGCGCGGATCCGCGCGACGCAGCTGGTCGAGGAGTTCTTCCCGGCGAGGCCGCTGCAGGAGACCCTGCTCGAACTGGTCAGCTCCCCCGGCTGGCCGCGCCATCTGCGGGCCGTCCGGACGGCGCTGCGGGACCGGCGGGACGCGCTGCTCACCGCCCTCGCCCGCGACCTGCCCGCGCTGAGCGCGAACCGTCCGGCGGGGGGTTTCCAGGTGTGGGCCCGGCTGCCCGGCGGGGTGGACGACGTCGAGCTCGCCGAGGCGGCGCTGCGCGCCGGGGTCCTCGTGAGCGCCGGGCGCCCGTTCTTCCCCGCCGAGGCCCCCGGGCCCTTTCTGCGGCTCAGCTACGGCGCGGCCGCGTCGGAGGCGGAGCTGGCGGAGGGCGTCCGGCGCCTCGCCACCGTCCTCGGCTAGGAGGCCGCCGCGGCGCCGGTCAGGTCCCGGTGCACAGGCAGAACTCGTTGCCCTCCGGGTCGCGCCACACCCGGAAGGGCGCCTCCGGGCGGCCCATCAGGCCGGAGGCCGGGGTCGCGCCGAGCCGTTCCGCCCGCTCGCCCGCGGCCGCGACGTCCGGCACGTAGAGGTCGAGGTGCAGCCGGTTCTTGATCGTCTTGCGTTCCGGGACGAGCTGGAACGACAGCGTCGGGCCGCCCTCGCCGAGCGGTTCGAGGTCGAGCCAGTCGTCGTCCCGGCCGGTCGGCTTCATGCCGAGCAGGCCGCCCCAGAACGCGCCCAGGGCCTCCAGGTCGGCGCAGTCGATCACGATGTTGGCCACCTTCGGGGTCACGGTCACCGGACGCCTCCGGCGGTCCGGACGGCGGGCGCCCTCCGCGCGGCTCCGGCCGACCGCGCCGCGGCCCGCGCGCAGTGGAGCGGAGGCTCGGCGGCCCGGCGCCCGCGCACCCAGCCCTCCACCTGGCCG
>NZ_CAACUY010000340.1 GCF_900659615.1 Actinomadura fibrosa
CGATCGGCCCGGTCGAGGGGCGCCGCGCGGCGGGCCGGGCCGCGGACGCGCTCGGCGGCGTCCCCGCCGCGCCCTGGGAGGGGTCGCTCGGCAGAGTCGTGCCCGGCCAGGCGTGGCTGATCCAGGAGGGGCCGCTGGACGGCGACCGCCTGGTCTGCGAGTTCCGGTACGAGGGCGCGGGCACCGCCGGGATGCACGCGCTGGCCGTCCGGCTGGCCTACGGCGACGTTCCGAGCGAGGTCGTGATCGTCGGGGACGTCCCGGCGCTGATGACCGCGGCGCGGCAGGCGATGCAGGCGGAGCTGTGCGTCGTCCAGCCCTACGACGCCGCCGCCGTGGGCGCGAGGCTCCGCGCCGCGCTGAACGGCACCGAGCCGCTCCCCGAGAGCTGCTACCCGGCGCTCGCGCTGGCCCGCCACCGCGCCGCCCTCCTCCCCTGACCCTGGCACGGCGGCGGACGGCCGATCCGTAGGCGGGGGCGGGTGCGGGGTCCGGCGGGGGGCGGGGAAGATGGACGCGTGGTGACGGTGCCCCGGGCGGGCGTTCAGGTGCGGGACGGGCTGCTGGCGGCGGCGCTGGCGGTGGCCGCGGCGTTCGCGGCGGCGATGTGGCCGCAGGTCCGCGAGCTGGATCCGCTGGGCGCGGCGCTGCTGGCGGGCGTGCACGCGCCGCTGGCGTTCCTGCGGCGGTGGCCGGGAGCGGCGCTGGCGGCGCTGGTCGCGGCGGCGCTGCCGTACCACCTGCTGCAATACCAGCACCACGCCCTGATCCCCGCCGAGGTCATCGCCCTGTTCGCCTACGCGGTGCTCGGACGGCGGGTCCGGCTCGTGCTGTGCGCGGCGGGACTGGTCCTCGGCACGTGCGTGCTGGCCATGGCGATGCGGGCGGGTGGCGGGAGCGTCCGCGAGCAGATCGCGGTGGTCGAGGCCGTCGTCGCCGTGGTGATCGCTGTGCAGGTCTGGCGGACCCACCGCGCGCGCCTGGCGGCGGTCCTGGAGCGGGCCGAGCGCGCGGAGCGCACCCGGGAGCAGGCCGAGCGGACGCGGGAGGAGGAGGCGCGGCGGCGGGTCGCCGAGGAGCGGCTGCGGATCGCGCGCGACCTGCACGACCTGCTGGCCCACAGCATCACGGTGATCGGCGTGCAGGCCGGGGCGGCGGCGCACCTGCTGCGCGGCGACCGGCCGCCGGACCGCGCGGAGCTGGCCGAGGCCCTCGCCGCGATCGCCGCGACCTGCCGGGACGCGCGGACCGAGCTGCGCGGCACCCTCCAGGTCCTCAGGGGCACCGACGTCGCGGCCCCGGCGACGCTTCCCGGGCTCGGCGGGATCGGGGACCTCGTCCAGGCCGCGCGGGGCGCCGGGCTCGCGGTGACGCTGCGGAACGAGCCGCCGGCCGAGGAGGCGGGACCGCTGCCGCCGGAGGTGGGCGTCGCGGCGTACCGGATCGTCCAGGAGGCCCTGACGAACGTCGTCAAGCACGCCCGCGCCGCCCACATCGCGGTGGAGCTGACGCGCACCGGCGGCGCCCTCGTCGTGCGGGTCGCCGACGACGGGCGCGGGCCGTCCGGCGGGGCGCCGGAGGGGTTCGGCGTGCTCGGGATGATCGAGAGGGCGCGGAGCATCGGCGGGACCCTGGACGCCGGTCCGGGGGACGGCGGCGGGTTCACCGTCACCGCCGTCCTGCCCGCCGCGCCGCCGGACGTCCTCGGCGGCGCGCTCGGCGGCGCCGGGGAGCGTCCGGGCGAGCCCGAGGACTACCGGCCCAGGGCGCGGTAGCGGCGGACCGCCAGCGGGAAGAACACCGCGGTGATCAGCAGCGGCCAGGCCACGGCCATGAGGGCGGCGTGCTGCGCGGCCCAGGACCCGCCGTCCGGGACGGGGGCGCCGAACAGGTCCCGGCAGGCCGTGACGGTCGCCGACATCGGGTTCCACTCGGCGGCCGCGCCGAGCCAGCCGGGCATGGTGTCCGGCGCGACGAGCGCGCTGGACAGGAACCCGATCGGCCAGACGAGGATCTGGACGGCCGTCACCGACTCCGGGCCCTTGGCGAGCAGGCCGAGGTAGACGCCCACCCAGACGAGGGCGAAGCGCAGGAGCAGCAGCAGGCCGAACGCGGCGAGGGCGCGGGCGGCGCCGTCGTGCGCCCGCCAGCCGATCAGCAGCCCGCAGCCCGCCATGACGGCGAGCGACGCCGCCGAGTACAGCAGGTCGGCGGCGCCGCGCCCGACGATCACGGCGGACGACGCGGCCGGCATGGCGCGGAACCGGTCGGTGACGCCCCGGGCGGCGTCCGCGGCGATCGCGGCGAACGTCGTCTCGACGCCGAACACCATGGTCATCGCGAACATGCCGGGGACGATGAACGCGCGGTAGCCGCCGCCACCGGGCACGTCCATCTGGCCGCCGAACACGTAGCCCATCATCAGCACGACCATCACCGGGAACAGCAGCCCGACGGCCAGGTCGCCCGGGCGGCGCGCCCAGTGCAGGAGGGCCCGGACGGTGAGGGTGCGGCTGTCGGCGACGGCCCAGCGCAGCCGCCCGATCGGGGTCTCGGACAGGGTGGTCACGCGGGGACCTCCTCCTTCTCGGTGAGGCGCAGGAACACCTCGTCCAGCGTGGGGCGGCGCAGGCCGATGTCGGCGGCCCGGACGCCCGCGCCGTCCAGCGCCCGGACGGCCTCGGTGAGCGCGGCGGCGCGCCCGTCCCGCCCGGTGACGGGGGCGCTGAGGCGGAGGGCCTCGGCGTCCACGTCGACCTCGGCTCCGGCGGCGCGGCGCAGGACGCCCGCGGCGGCGTCCAGGGCGCCGGGGTCGTCGAGGACGACCTCGATCCGGTCGCCGCCGAGCCGCGACTTCAGCGCGTCGGGGCTGCCCTCGGCGATCACCCGGCCGGAGTCGACCACCGAGATCCCGGTGGCGAGCCGGTCGGCCTCCTCCAGGTACTGGGTGGTGAGGACGACGGTGGTGCCGCCGCCGGCCAGGGCGCGGACCTCGTCCCAGACCTCGGTGCGGCTGCGCGGGTCGAGGCCGGTGGTCGGCTCGTCCAGGAACAGCACGGCCGGGGCGAGGATCATGCCGGCGGCGAGGTCGAGGCGCCGCCGCATGCCGCCGGAGTACTGCGCGGCGGGCCGTCCGGCGGCGCCGGCGAGCCCGAACCGCTCCAGCAGCTCGTCGGCCCGCCGCCGCGCCGTGCGGGGGCCGAGGTGGTGGAGGCGGCCGAACATCACGAGGTTCTGCCGGCCGGTGAGCACGTCGTCGACGGCGGGGTGCTGCCCGACGAGCCCGACGCGGCGCCGCACCGCGGCCGCGCCGCGCACGACGTCGTGCCCGGCGACGGTCGCGTGCCCGGCGTCCGGCCTGGCCAGCGTGGTGAGGACCCTGACGGCGGTGGTCTTGCCCGCCCCGTTGGGGCCGAGCAGCCCGTGGACGGTCCCGGCGGGCACGCGCAGGTCGAGCCCGGCGAGGGCCTCGGTCGCGCCGTAGCGCTTGCGCAGCCCCTCCGCGACGACCGCGAACACTGGTTCGCTCATGGGTCTCCTAAAACTCCGTACGCTATACGGATTCATTCGGGGAACTATAACGTACGTCGTACAGAGTTTCCATCCCTGGGAGAATGCCACGGTGACGACCGAGTACAGCGGGAGCGGCGACCCCAAGCGCAGCATGGAGCTGCTCTGGGGCGTCCGGGAGCGGCCGAAGCGCGGCCCGAAGCCGAAGCTCACCGTGGACGACATCGTCCGGACCGCGGTGGCGGTGGCCGACGCCGAGGGGCTGGACGCCCTGTCCATGCGCCGCATCGCCGACGACCTCGGCGTGGCCACCATGTCGATCTACACCTACGTCCCCGGCAAGGCCGAGCTGATCGACGTGATGGTCGACCGGACGCTCGGCGAGCTCACCCCGCCCGACGGCGTCCCCGGCGGGTGGCGCGCCCGGCTGGAGCACATCGCGCGCGAGAACTGGGCGCTCTACCACCGCCACCCCTGGCTGCTCCAGGTCGCCGTGGCGCGCCCGCCGCTGGGCCCGAACATGCTCGCCAAGTACGAGTTCGAGCTCCGCGCCGTCGAGGGCGCCGGCTTCACCGACCTGGAGATGGACTCCGTCGTCGCGCTCGTCACCGGCTTCGCCGAGAGCGCCGCCCGCGTGTCGGTGAACGCCGTCGAGGCCGAGCGCCGCAGCGGGATCAGCGACGCCGAGTGGTGGGAGGCGACGGCGCCGCTGCTGGAGCGGCTGGTCTCCTTCGAGGACTACCCGATCGGCTCCCGCGTCGGCAGCGCCGCCGGCCAGGAGTACAACGCCGCCGTCGCCCCGGGCCGCGCGTTCGAGTTCGGCCTCGACCGCATCCTGGACGGCATAGCGGCCCTCCTCTCCTCCCGCTGAGGCCGGGAACGGCCGTCCCGACCGGTTAGGTGCCCGCGTCCTGTGGCGCTCCGGCTAACCGGCGGGCTTGGTGGCCTGCACGATGGCGGCGTGCAGCCCGCCCCCGGCATCGGCGGTCGGGGTGACGGTGACGCCGGTGAACCCGGCCGCGCGCAGCTCGCGGCGGTACTCCCCGGCGGTGAGGGTCGAGGCGGCGCAGCCGATGCGCCGCTCCGCGGCGGCGCGCTCGCCGGGATCGAGGCCCGGTTCGGCGACGATGTCGCTGACGCCGAAGCGGCCGCCGGGACGCAGGACGCGGAAGGCCTCGGCGAGGACGCGGCCCTTGTCCGCGGCGAGGTTGATGACGCAGTTGGAGATCACCACGTCCACGCTTCCGGCGGGGAGCGGGATGTCGTCGATGCGGCCGCGCAGGAAACGGGCGTTCCCGGCACCGGCCTGGGCGGCGTTGGCGCGGGCGAGGGTGAGCATGTCGTCGCTGGCGTCCAGACCGTAGGCGATCCCGGACGGGCCGACGCGGCGGGCCGACAGCAGCACGTCCAGGCCGCCGCCCGACCCGAGGTCGAGCACGGTCTCGCCGGGACGCAGGTCCGCGACGGCGAGTGGGTTGCCGCAGCCCAGGCTCGCGCGCAGCGCCGCCTCGGGCACCTCGTCCTCGGCCTGGTAGGCGGCGGCGCCGAAGCACTCACCGTCGTCGTCGTGCTGGGTGTCGCCGGCGAGGACGGCGCGGGCGCGGGCGGAGTAGCGGGCGACGATGGCGTCCGTGGCGGGCGTGCCGCCGGGACTGGGATCGGGCATCAGGCGTCTCCTTCGGGCGGGCAGGCCGGCGCGGCCGGTGCGGGACGTCCCATGACCAGGTCGGCGGCGGTGGGGAAGCACTCCACGCAGGCGGTGTTGATCCGGTAGAGGCGGGACGTGCCGTGCCGGTCGACCAGGACGAACCGGACCTCGGCCAGCACCTTGAGGTGGGCCGACACGGTCGACTGCCCGACGTGCACGGCGTCGACGATCTCCCCGACGCTCATCGGCCGTCCCCGCCGGGCGAGCAGGGACACGATCTGGACGCGCGTCGGGTCGGCCAGCGCCTTGAACCAGGACGCGTACTCGGCGGCGGTCGGCCGGTCGAGCGGCCCCTTCTCCCCATTCATCGTTCATCGACGATAGACGATGAAGTGGTCGCACGGAAGACCGGCGGTCGAGGTCGGGAGCGGTCAGGCGTCGTCGGCGGGCAGGAGTTCGGCTAGCAGCGCGCGGACGCGGGCGTCGATCTCGTCCCGGATGGGGCGGATCTGTTCGACGGACCGGCCCGCAGGGTCGGCGAGCCGCCAGTCCAGGTACCGCTTGCCGGGGAAGACGGGGCAGGCGTCGCCGCAGCCCATGGTCACGACCACATCGGCGGCCTGGACGGCCTCACCGGTCAGCGGCTTGGGGAACTCCCGCGACAGGTCGAGACCGATCTCGGCCATCACCTCGGCCACGGCGGGGTTGACGGCGTCCGCGGGCGCCGATCCGGCCGAGCGGACGCGGACCCGTCCGGCGGCGTGATGGTCCAGCAGGGCGGCGGCCATCTGGGAACGCCCGGCGTTGTGGACGCACACGAACAGCACCTCGGGCACGTCGCCGGGCTCCTGGAGGGTGAGGCGGCGCCGGTCCGCGGTCACGGGACGGCCACGGTGGCGCGCGGTCCCAGGATCGCCGACAGCCGTTCCAGCACGCCGGGGTTGAGCCAGTAGTAGACCCACGTCCCGCGCCGCTCGGAGCCGATCAGGCCGGCCTGCCTGAGCACCTTCAGGTGGTGGCTGATCGTCGGCGGCGTCAGGTCGAACGCGGCGGTCAGGTCGCACACGCACGCCTCGCCGCCCTCGTGGCAGGCGATCAGCGACAGCAGCCGCAGCCGGACCGGGTCGGCGATCGCCTTGAACAGCGGCGCCAGCTCGGCCGCCTCGCCCTCCCCCAGCGGTTCGCGGACCAGCGGCGCGCAGCACGCGCCCTCGCCCTCGCCCTCGGCGGAGATCGGGATCGGGATCGGGCTCGGCAGCCGCTGTTTAGACATGTCTCTAATTTGACATCCATCTATGCATGGACGCAAACTCGGGCCACCGGCTGATTAGATGAATGTCTAAGCAGCCCTCGCCGGGCGGTGCCGAGCGGCATCGTCCACGACACGAGGAGGGGCCTCATGTCCCGCGTCCAGCTCGCCTTGCGCGTGTCCGACCTGGAAGGCTCGATCGCCTTCTACACCACGCTGTTCGGCACCGGGCCGGCCAAGCTCCGGCCCGGCTACGCCAACTTCGCGATCACCGAACCGCCGCTCAAGCTCGTCCTGATCCAGGGCGAGGACGGCGAGCCGACCCGCATGGACCACCTGGGCGTCGAGGTCGAGGACTCCGGCCTCGTCACGGACTCGGCCAGGCGTCTGGCGGACGCCGGGCTCGTGACGCTGGAGGAGAACGACACCTCGTGCTGCTACGCCGTCCAGGACAAGGTCTGGGTGCACGGCCCCGGCAGCGAGCCCTGGGAGGTCTACACGGTCAAAGCCGACGCGGACGCTCTCGGCAAGAGCCCCGTCGCCTCCGTGTGCTGCACCTCCGGCGAGCAGGTGACCGATCCCGGCCATGTCGAGGTCGTCTCCGGGTCGAGTTGCTGCTGATATCGCGCTGCGGTCAGCGGCGGCGGTTGGCGCGCCTGGTGGGCGCGGCCGTGGTGGGGTCCTCGGGCCAGGGGTGGCGGGGGTAGCGGCCGCGCAGGTCGGCGCGCACGGCGCGGTAGCCCTCGCGCCAGAACGTCGCGAGGTCCGCGGTGACCGCGGCGGGACGCCCCGCCGGGGACAGCAGGTGCACCACCAGGGGCACCCGCCCCCCGGCCAGCCGCGGCGCCGCGTCCCAGCCGAACAGCTCCTGGAGCTTCACCGCGAGGACGGGCCGCTCCTGCGCGTAGTCCACGCGGATCCGCGACCCCGAGGGCACTTCGACGCGCTCGGGGGCCAGCTCGTCCAGCCGGGCGGCGAGGTCCCAGGGCAGCAGGCCGCGCAGGGCGGCCGCGACGTCGAGGCGGCCGAGGTCGGCGCGGCGGCGGGCGCCCTCCAGCCACTCCGGGAGCCGTTCCAGCAGCGCGGCGTCGTCCACCGCGGGCCAGGGCTCGCCCAGCGCGCCGTGCAGGAACGCCATCCGCTCGCGCAGCGCGACGGCGGCGGGCGTCCAGTTCAGCAGGCCGAGCCCCTCGGCGCGCACGCCGTCCCGGAGCGCCGCCCGGACGAGCGCCGGGTCGGGGTCGCGCAGGGGCCGCGCGTCCAGCTCGATCGCGCCGAGCCGCTCGACGCGCCGGGCGGCGACGTCGCCGTCCCGCCAGGCGACCTCGTCGGCGGTCTCCAGCAGCGGCGCCGCCGCGCGCCGGGCGATGTCCTCGCCGATCACGACCGCCTGCCGGACGCGGGCGGAGGCGGCCCCGGCGGGACGGTCGGCTGCGGCGAC
>NZ_CAACUY010000341.1 GCF_900659615.1 Actinomadura fibrosa
CGACGGCCGCGAGGGCGGCGGACGCCAGCGCCGCGGCAGGGAGCGCGGCGAGGGCCGTGAGGGCCGCGAGAACCGCGGCGAGCGCGGCGAGGGCCGCGGCGACCGGAACGACCGCAGTGACCGGAACGACCGCGGCGACCGCGGCGACCAGGGCGGCAACCGGCAGCGCGGCCAGAACCAGGGCGGCGGCGGCCAGAGCGACGACGACGAGGCCGGCGGCAGGGGACGGCGCGGGCGCCGGTTCCGCGAGCGCAACCGCGGCCGCGGCGGGCGCGAGCGCTACGAGGAGCCGGTGATCAGCGAGGACGACGTCCTCATCCCGGTCGCGGGCATCCTCGACATCCTCGACAACTACGCCTTCGTCCGGACGACCGGCTACCTGCCCGGCCCGAACGACGTGTACGTCTCGCTGGCCCAGGTCCGTAAGAACGGGCTGCGCAAGGGCGACGTCATCACCGGCGCGGTGCGGCAGGCGCGGGAGGGCGAGCGGCGCGAGAAGTTCAACGCGCTGGTCCGCCTCGACACCGTCAACGGGATGGAGCCCGACCAGGCCAAGGGCCGCGTCGACTTCACCAAGCTGACCCCGCTGTACCCGCAGGAGCGGCTGCGGCTGGAGTCCGACCCGGGCATCCTGACCACCCGGATCATCGACCTCGTGTCGCCGATCGGCAAGGGCCAGCGCGGCCTCATCGTCTCGCCGCCGAAGGCCGGCAAGACGATGGTGCTCCAGGCGATCGCCAACGCGATCACCAAGAACAACCCGGAGTGCCACCTGATGGTCGTCCTCGTGGACGAGCGTCCGGAAGAGGTCACCGACATGCAGCGGACGGTGAAGGGCGAGGTCATCCACTCGACCTTCGACCGCCCCGCCGAGGACCACACGACGGTCGCCGAGCTGGCGATCGAACGTGCCAAGCGGCTGGTCGAGCTCGGCCACGACGTCGTCGTGCTGCTCGACTCGATCACCCGGCTGGGCCGCGCCTACAACCTGGCGGCGCCGGCGTCCGGGCGCATCCTGTCCGGCGGTGTCGACTCGACCGCGCTGTACCCGCCGAAGCGGTTCTCCGGCGCCGCGCGCAACATCGAGAACGGCGGCTCGCTGACCATCCTCGCCACCGCGCTGGTGGAGACCGGGTCCCGCATGGACGAGGTCATCTTCGAGGAGTTCAAGGGCACCGGCAACATGGAGCTCAAGCTCAACCGGTCGCTCGCCGACAAGCGCATCTTCCCGGCGGTGGACGTCGACCAGTCGTCCACCCGCAAGGAGGAGATCCTCATGGCGCCGGAGGAGCTGCGGGTCGTCTGGCAGCTCCGCCGGGTGCTGCACGCGCTCGACACCCAGCAGGCGCTGGAGCTCCTCATCGAGAAGATGAAGGAGACCAAGTCCAACGCCGAGTTCCTCCTCCAGGTGCAGAAGACGACGGTCTCCGACGACCGCTGATCTCCCCCTTCGAGGACTCTTCGACGCCCCCGTCCGGTTCGTCCGGGCGGGGGCGCCGTCGTTCCCGGGCCGTCCCGCGGCGGGGATGGTGGGGATAGCCCCACCTCGGATGCGGCGGGGGACATCATGGTGGTGCAGGCCCTCCGGTCGGCAGGCTTGAGCCGTACGGTGGAACGGGCACGGAGGGACGACGTGGGCGAGCTGAGCAGGGATTCCGGCGCCGGCCGGCGCGGGGAGTGGGACGTCGACGCCGCGGGCGCGGGCGCGGGCTCGGGCTTGGGCGGCGGGGCGCGCAGGGCGGACGGCGGGGCTCAGGTCCGGTCCGTCCTGAACACGTCGTGGGCTCCGGTCGACATGATCCGGTCGTCGCTGACGTGGCGTTCGGCGCTGTACCTCGGGGTGAGCCTGGCGTTCGGGCTCGGCTGGTTCATCGTGCTGACCGTCGGGCTGGCCCTGTCGATCGGCACGATGATCATCTGGGTGGGGCTGGTGCTGCTGGCCATGCTGATGGTCGCGTGGCGGTTCGGCGCGATGCTGGAGCGCAGGCTCGTCCGCGCGGCGTTCGGCGTGCCCCTCCCAGACCCCTACCGGCGGCTGCCCGCCGGGCGCAACCCGCTGCGGAAGCTCAGGGCCATGGCGGGCGACCCGGCCACCTGGAAGGACCTGCTCTACCTGGCGCTGCTGTTCCCCATGGCGCTGGTGGAGTTCGTCATGTCGGCGGCGGTCTGGGGGGCGACGGGCACGCTGCTGCTCATGCCGGTGATCGTCGCCGCCGACGGCGGGACGGAGATCAACGTGGGGATCCTGTCGTACTGGGCGGGGAACTTCTTCACGGCCCTGCCGGTCTCGCTGTTCGGGCTCGCCTTCCTCGTGGTCGCGATGTACGTGACGCGGACGGCCGGGATCGTGCACGCGTCCGTCGCGCGGCTGCTGCTCGGCCAGAGCGCGTCCCAGGCCGAGAACCGCGAGCTCCGGGAGCGGACGGCGCACCTCCAAGCGAGCCGGGCGCGGGGCGTGGACGCGGCCGAGTTCGAGCGGCGCCGCATCGAGCGTGACCTGCACGACGGGGCGCAGCAGCGGCTGCTGGCCGTCGCGATGGACATCGGCCGCGCCCGCGCGAAGCTGGACGACGACCCCGAGGGCGCCCGCACGCTGATCGAGCAGGCGCACTCGGGCACCAAGGAGGCGATCTCCGAGCTGCGCGACCTGGCGCGCGGGATCTACCCGGCGATCCTCACCGACCGCGGCCTGGACCCGGCGCTGTCCGGGCTGGCCGCCCGCGCGCCCGTGCCGGTCGAGGTGGAGGTGGACCTGCCGGAGCGCCCGCCGGCCGCCGTGGAGAGCATCGCCTACTTCATCGTCGCGGAGTCGCTGGCGAACATCGCCAAGTACGCGCGGGCGACCCGCGCGTCCGTCCGCGTCGCCCGCGAGGACGCGTGGGTGGTCGTCGAGGTGATCGACAACGGTGTCGGCGGCGCGGTCGCGCGGCCCGACGGCGGCCTGTCCGGGCTGGCCGACCGGGCCGCGACCATCGACGGCATGCTGATCGTGGACAGCCCGCCCGGCGGCCCCACGATCATCCGCGCGGACCTCCCCTGCACCTGGTGACCGAGGCCCCGCCCCGGCCCCGTCGAAACACTGCGGCGTCCTCCGGGGCGCCGCTCCGGTCCCGCCTAGACACTGCGGCGTCCTCCGGGGCGCCGCTCCGGTCCCGCCTAGACACTGCGGCGTCCTCCGGGGCGCCGGCCCGGTCCCGCCGACCCGGGGCGCCGTGCGGGCCCGAAGCGCCGCAGCGTCCTCCGGGGCGCCGTGTGGCCGTGTCGGCGGTGAGATCGCCGGGACGGCCCGCGGGGCCGATAATGGGCGCATGCGGGTAGTGATCGCCGAGGATTCGGTGCTGTTGCGCGAAGGGCTCGTCCGGCTGCTCGACGACGCGGGGATCGAGACCGTGGCGACCGTCGGGGACGGGCCCGGCCTGCTCGGCATCGTCGAGGAGCACGCCCCCGACCTCGCCATCGTGGACGTGCGGATGCCGCCCTCGTTCACCGACGAGGGGCTGCGGGCGGCGCTGGCCGTCCGGGAGCGGCGGCCGGAGACCCCGATCCTCGTCCTGTCGCAGTACGTGGAGGAGCGCTACGCGACCGACCTGATCGGCGGCGGCGCCCAGGGCATCGGCTACCTGCTCAAGGAGCGGGTCTCGGACGTCGCGGAGTTCATCGACGCGGTCCGCCGGATCGCCGCCGGCGGGACGGTCATCGACCCGGAGGTGATCGGGCAGCTCCTCGGCCGGCGCCGCACCGGCGACCCGCTGCGGGCCCTGACGCCGCGCGAGCACGAGGTCCTCGGGCTGATGGCGCAGGGACGCTCGAACGGCGCCATCGCGCAGGACCTGGTGGTCACCGAGGGCGCCGTGGAGAAGCACATCTCCAACATCTTCATGAAGCTGGACCTCCAGCCCGCGCAGGGCGGCCACCGCCGGGTCATGGCCGTCCTGGCCTACCTGGGCCGCGCCGAGAGCTGACGCCCGCCGGGCCAGGCCGCCGGGCCAGGCTGCCGGGCCGGGCGCCGGGGCGGGCGCCGCGGGGAGCAAGATCGGGAATGCCCGATGACCTCGGCACGTTCGGGTATCTGGCACACTTGGAGTGCAACCGCCGCGGTACCGGTTCACGCCTCCCCACTTTTCTCCCACGGCTCCGCCGTGCGGACGGGGCGCCCGGCGACCGCACAGAGCGAGGAGACACCATGAAGCCCGACATCCACCCGAACTACGTCGTCACCACGGTGACGTGCACCTGCGGCAACACCTTCGAGACCCGCAGCACCGCCGAGAACGGCGTGATCCACGCGGACGTGTGCTCGAACTGCCACCCGTTCTACACGGGCAAGCAGAAGATCCTCGACACCGGTGGCCGGGTGGCGCGCTTCGAGCAGCGCTTCGGCAAGAAGAAGGCCGGCAAGTAGGACGGCCGCTCCGCAGCGACCAGGGGCGGCCCGGGGACTACCCAGGTCCCCGGGCCGTCCGAAGTCGGCATCCGGGTCCCGTCCGGGGCCCGGGTCCGGAACGGCCCAGGACACACCGTGAATCTCGACGATCTCATCAGCGAATACGCGGGCATCGAGGAACGGCTCGCCGACCCGTCCGTCCATGCCGACCAGAACCTGGCGCGGCGGCTCGGCAAGCGCTACGCCGAGCTGCGGCCCATCGTCGAGACCTACCGCGAACTGACCGCCACCGAGGACGACCTCGCCACGGCCCGCGAGCTGGGCGGCGAGGACGAGGCGTTCGCCGCGGAGGCCACCGAGCTGGCCAAGCGCAAGGACGACCTGGAGGAGCGGCTGCGGCGGCTCCTCGTCCCGCGCGACCCCAACGACGGCAAGGACGTCATCCTGGAGGTCAAGGCGGGGGAGGGCGGGGAGGAGTCCGCGCTGTTCGCCGGCGACCTGCTCCGCATGTACCTGCGGTACGCCGAGCGGGTCGGCTGGAAGACCGAGGTGCTGGACTCCCATCCCTCCGACCTCGGCGGCTACAAGGACGTCACCGTCGCCGTGAAGGCGAAGGGCGGCGCGGAGGAGGGCGTCTGGACGCGCCTCAAGTTCGAGGGCGGCGTCCACCGCGTGCAGCGGGTGCCCGCCACCGAGTCGCAGGGCCGCATCCACACGAGCGCGGTCGGCGTGCTGGTGACGCCCGAGGCCGAGGACGTCGACGTCCAGATCGACCCGAACGACCTCCGCATCGACGTGTACCGGTCGTCCGGTCCCGGCGGGCAGAGCGTGAACACCACCGACTCGGCGGTCCGCATCACGCACGTGCCGACCGGCGTCGTGGTCTCCTGCCAGAACGAGAAGAGCCAGCTCCAGAACAAGGAGCAGGCGCTGCGGATCCTGCGGTCGCGGCTGCTCGCGATGGCGCAGGAGGAGGCCGACGCGGCGGCGTCGGCGGAGCGCAAGAGCCAGGTCCGCACCGTCGACCGCTCCGAGCGGGTGCGCACCTACAACTACCCGGAGAACCGGATCTCCGACCACCGCGTCGGCTACAAGGCCTACAACCTCGACCAGGTGCTGGACGGGGACCTGCACAACGTGACCCAGGCGCTGGTCGACGCCGACATGGAACGACGACTGGCCGAAGCCCAAGGATCATGAAGCTGCTGCTCGACGAGATCGCCAGGGCCACCGCGCGGCTCGCCGACGCGGGCGTCGCCTCTCCCCGCGCCGACGCCGAGGAGCTCGCCGCGGCCGTGCACGGGGTGAAACGCTCGGAGCTGCACGGCGTCCCCGACAGCGCGTTCGACGCCCGGTTCTGGGAGTTCGTCGCGCGGCGCGAGGCCGGCGAGCCGTTGCAGCACATCACGGGCCGCGCGTTCTTCCGGTACCTGGAGCTGAAGGTGGGGCCGGGCGTCTTCGTCCCGCGCCCGGAGACCGAGGTCATGGTCGGCTGGGCGCTGGAGACGCTCCGCGACATGGACGTCCGCGACCCCCTGGTCGTCGACCTCGGGACGGGCTCGGGCGCCATCGCCCTCTCGATCGCCCTGGAGGCGCCCCGGGCGCGCGTCCACGCGGTGGAGAAGGACCCCACGGCGTTCATCCACGCCACCCGCAACATCGAGGAACTCGACGAGCGCGGTCGGGTCCGCCTCCACCTGGACGACTTCGGCACGGCCCTGAAGGAGCTGGACGGCACCGTCGACCTCGTCGTCAGCAACCCCCCGTACATCCCGATGAGCGAGTGGGAGTACGTGCCGCCCGACGTCCGCGACCACGATCCGGCGGACGCGCTGTGGGGCGGCGGCGACGACGGCCTGGACGCCATCCGCGTCGTCGAGCGCACCGCCCGGCGCCTGCTCCGGCCCGGCGGGTACGCCGCCGTGGAGCACAGCGACCTCCAGGGCAACGGCGTGTACTGGATCTTCGCGGAGGAGAACGGCTGGCGGGACGTCCGCAACCGCCGCGACCTGACCAACCGGGACCGGTTCGTCACCGCCCGCCTCGCCGCGGACTGACCCGGCACCGGCGCCGGGGCACGGGCTCGCGGCCACGCGGGCGCGCGGACGCGCACCGGCCGGCGGGGCACCACCGGGCGTCCGGGCGTGGATATCCTGGGGCCTGCCACTTGGACGAGTGCCGTCGCGCAGATGGGAAGACGGGCGATCGTGAGCCGACGTTATGACTGCTCGGAGCCGCTGGAACGCAGCCGGGGAATCGCCGAGGCGTTCTCGGCCGTGCGGCGCGGCGAGCTGATCGTCCTGCCGACCGACACGGTGTACGGGGTCGGCGCGGACGCGTTCATGCCGCAGGCCGTGTCGGCGCTGCTGGACGCCAAGGGCCGCGGCCGGGAGATGCCCCCGCCGGTGCTGGTCGGCTCCGTCCGCGCGGCGACCGCGCTGGTCGAGGACCTCGGCACCTACGGGCAGGACCTCATCGACGAGTTCTGGCCGGGCGCGCTGACGCTGGTCTGCCGCGCGAACCCGAACCTCATGTGGGACCTCGGCGAGACCAAGGGCACCGTCGCGGTGCGGATGCCGATGCACGAGCTGGCCGTCGAGCTGCTGAAGGAGACCGGCCCGCTCGCGGTGAGCAGCGCGAACCTGAGCGGCCGGCCCGCCGCGCGCACCGCCGACGAGGCGGAGAAGATGCTCGGCGACTCCGTCGCGGTGTACCTGGACGGCGGCCAGTCGGGGCATGCCGAGCCGTCCACGATCGTGGACCTCACGGGGCCCATCCCGCGCCTGCTGCGCGCGGGCGCCATCCCCGAGGAGAAGATCCGGTCGGTGGTCGGCGTCCTCCTCACGGAAGAGGACGAGCCGGACGAGGCCTCCGAGGACACGGCCGCCCCCGACGACGTGACGAGCACCGGGAGCGCGACCGAAGCGGAGGCTGGAACGGCGACCGGGGCGGCGGCCGAGGCGAAGGCCGAGACGGCGGCCGAGGCGAGGCCGTCCCTCGTCAAGGAGCAGCCCGGCGACGCCCCAGAGGCCTCGCAGGCCGCTGCGGAGCCCGCGTCCAAGCCCTCACTCACCAAGGACGACTGAAACCCCGCAGCGAGGGCCTCAGCGCGGAACGTCGGCCTTCCCGGGCCGCTGCTCTGCCCCTGCCAGGCGCCGCGTCCTAGTGCAGGGCCTTGAAGAAGCGGAAGGCGGCGCGGAACACCGGCCCGGTACCCACGATCCTGCGGAGCGGCGAGGGGACCGAGGCGTTCCATGTGCTCCGGAACGGCCCGTAACCGAGCTTGGCCGACTTCTTCAGCTTGACGACGGTCTCCGATCCCGCCTTCTCCAGCAGCGCCTTGACCCATTCGGGCAGACGTCCGCCGCGGGCGGCGGGGGTGGCGGCGGCCGGACGGGAACCGGATCAGGCCTCGTCGAGCTCCGCGGTCAGGTTGCGGACCGCGTTCGGGTCC
>NZ_CAACUY010000342.1 GCF_900659615.1 Actinomadura fibrosa
ATGCTGCTCCTCGGCCTCGGCAACGCCGGCGCCCAGCTCACCCGCTACGCCGCCGCCGACCTGCGTCCCCCGGACCGGCGCGGCGGCGCGATCGGCCTCGTGGTGGGGACGGCGGCGGTCGGCGCGGTCGGCGGGCCGCTGCTCCTCGACCCGTCCGGCGCGCTGGCCCGCACCCTCGGCCTCACCTCGCTGACCGGCCCCTTCCTCCTCGCCCTCGCCATCTGCACGGCGGCGGCCACCGCCGCGACCGGCGCGCCCGCCACCCGGCCCGCCCGCACCACCGGACCGTCCCTCCGCGCACTCGCGCGGGACCCGGTCACCAGATCCGCGCTGGCGGTCATGGTCACGGCGCAGGTCGTGATGGTCGCCGTGATGACGGCGGCGCCGGTGGCGATGCACGGCCACGGCCACGGACTCGCCGCGGTCGGACTCACCCTGTCGGCGCACACGTCCGGCATGTTCGTCCTCTCACCGGTGACGGGCCGCCTCGTGGACCGCCTCGGCGCCCGTCCGGTGATGCTCGCGGGCCTGCTCACCCTCGCCGCCTCCGCCGCCCTCGCCGCGACCGCCCCGCACGCCTGGACGCAGGCCGGGGCGCTGTTCCTCCTCGGCTACGGCTGGAACCTGTGCTTCGTCGGCGGCAGCGCCCTGCTGGCCCGCGACCTCCCCGCGGACCGCCGCCCGGACATCGAAGGCGCGGTCGACGCGGCGGTGTGGACGATCGCCGCGGCGGCGAGCGTCCTGTCCACCGCCGTCATGGCGGCGGGCGGCTACGCCCTCCTCGCCACCCTGGCCGCCGCCCTGCCCGCCGCGGTGGTCGTCAGATCGGCTGGCGAGCGCCTTCGATACGCCCCCGGACGAGGCGCGGATGGAAGTAGCTGATCCCGACGCGGCCCGCCTCGGTGACGCAGAAGATCTGGTACCCGTTGCGCCCGTCCTCGTCCGGGACGGAGAACTCCTCGGGCGCGAACATGCCCTCCGCCGTCATCGCGGCGAACCACCGGCCGAGCGCGTACTCGTCCGGAAAGGTCTCCAGCCCGGCGCCGCGGCGCCCGAGCGTGTAACGGACCTCGTAGGCGCACCCGTCAGGGGGGAACCTCATATACGCCCGGTCCCGCGGCAGACGTTGCACCGCACGCCGGTGGCGGTGCTGGTCCCCGTCCCGTTGCAGCCGGGACACGACCGCGTAGCCGGCTTGTTGTGCTTCCCCAACGCCCACCACCTCCAAGCCGCTCATCCTAGGCCCCGCCCCCCACCCCACGCAGCGACTCCACCGTTTCCCACCCACGCGCCCACCCCCTCGACCACCACCGAAGGAACGGCGCCGTCCGAAACCCATCGCCCCCACCCCCATCCCACCCTCAACGGTTCCTTAACGCGGGCATAAGAGGGGAGCCTTGGGGGGCGCGAGGTGCGAGGTTCGTGGCGTGGCACTGCGAATGGACAACAACACCGGTTCGTTCGCCCCCGGCGCGCCGGGGGCACGGATGCACCCTGCGGCGGTGGCCCTGGCGTTCCGGACCCTGCCGTCCGTGCACCGCGAGATCCTCACCGAGACGGTCTTCCGGGACCGCTCGGTCAACGAGGCGGCGGCGTCGCTCGGCGTGCCGGTGGACGTGGTGAAGGTCCGCGTCTACCAGGCGCTGCGGGCGCTGCACAGCGCCGTGCAGGCGCCGCAGGCGCCTCGGGCGGCCGGCTGATCAGGTTCGGTCCGCGGCGGCGAGATCCCGGACTATCTCGGCGAACGAGCGGACCAGCGGGCCGTCGGCGCCCCGCGGCCAGGCGAGCGCGACGCGGAGGGGCTCCACGTCCGTGAGCGGCACCCAGGCCAGGTCGGGGCGCGTGTAGTAGTGGGCCATGCTGGACGGCCCGAAGCAGATCGCGGTGCCCTCGGCGACCTGCTCCAGCATCTCCTCGACGTTGTCGTTGGTGGGGCCCCATTTCGGCTCGCTGCCGTCGGGGCGGGGGTTGACCGCCCACCAGTCCACCCAGGCGCGGGGGGCGCGCTCGGTCCAGAGGAGCGGTTCGTCCTTGACGTCGAGGATCGAGACGCCGCCGTCGCCGGCCAGAGGGTGGCCGGACGGGAGGCCGACGACGCGGGGCTCGGTGTGGACGACCTCGGCGTGCAGGCCGTCCAGGTCGGCGGGGAGCCACACGAACGCGACGTCCACGAGTCCGTCGCGGAGCGCGGCGGTCTCGCCGCCCCAGTCGAACCGTTTCGGTTCGACGCGGACGCCGGGGTGGGCGCGGGCGAAGGCGGCGCGGGCGCGGGTGGTGAGCTCGCCGGCGCCGGTGGCCTCGAAGCCGACGCGCAGGACGCCGGTCTCGGCGCGCCGGTGCCGCTCGGCGGCGGCGGTCACCCGGTCGGCCTGGCGGAGGGCGCGGCGGGCCTCGGCGATGACGTCCGCGCCGGCGGGGGTGGCGGTGACGCCGCCCGCGTGGCGGTCGAAGAGGCGGACGCCGAGCTCGGACTCCAGGCGCCGGAGGGCGTAGGACAGCGCGGGCTGGCTCACGTAGAGGGACGCGGCGGCGCGGCCGAGGTTGCCCTCGTCGGCGATGGCGACGAGGTAGCGCAGTTGCCGCAACTCCATGCAGGGATCATAAAGGGCGCTTATCGGACTTGCTGATCTCTGTCTTGGACGGCGCCCGGCGGCGGCTGCGATAACCGTTGGCATGACGAACACGGAGAAAACAGGACGGGTCTGGTTGATCACGGGAGCGTCGTCGGGCTTCGGCCGGGCGATCGCGGAGGCGGCGCTGGCGGCGGGCGACACGGTCGTGGCGGCGGCGCGGCGTCCCGAGGCGCTGGACGACCTGGTGCACGCGCACCAGGGGCGGGTGAGCGCGGTGGCGCTGGACGTCACCGACCAGGGGGCGATCGCGCGGGTCGTCGCGGACGTGGTGCTGTGGCACGGGCGGATCGACGTCCTGGTGAACAACGCGGGGCGCGGGGTCGTGGGCGCGGTCGAGGAGACCACGGACCGCGAGCTGCGGGACCTGATGGAGTTGCACTTCTTCGGCCCGGCCGCGCTGACGCGGGCCGTCCTGCCGCACATGCGCCGGCGGGGGAGCGGTGCGATCGTGCAGATGTCGAGCCAGGGCGGGCGGCTGACGTTCCCCGGCGTGGGCGCCTACTCGGCGACGAAGTACGCGCTGGAGGGGCTGTCGGACGCGCTGGCGCAGGAGGTCGCGCCGTTCGGGATCAAGGTGCTGATCGTGGAGCCGGGCGCGTTCCGGACGTCGTTCGCCGGCGGCGGCGCGCTGCACATGACGGCGGAGATGCCGGAGTACGCCGGGTCGGTCGGGCCGGTGCGCGCGAACCTGCCGGCCAGCGACGGCAAGCAGCCGGGCGACCCGGCCAAGGCCGCGGCGGCGATCCTGGACGCGCTCGACGCGGCGGAGACGCCGCTGCGGCTGCCGCTCGGCAGCGACGCGGCGGACGCCGTGAAGGCCAGCCTGGACGGGTTGCGCGCCGAGTTCGAGGCCTGGGAGGCGGTTTCGCGGAGCACCGACTTCGACGAGTGACCGTCCGGCGGCCGACCATGTCGGCACGTCCCGTCGCCGCCTCTGGTTTTGCCCGACCGGCTCGCGGGCACGGGTCGTTATGGATCATGACTTTCCGTATGTGAATGGTCCGGTGGCCAGCACGCGCGTGACCGGCCGGTGGCCCGGGGTCCCGCACGCCCGGTGCGTGCGGGGCCTCGTCGAGCGATCCTGAACGGAGTTGGTAGCGATGGCCTTCTCACCGGGCTTCCACCGGCGGGACCGCGAGCGCGAGGCCGGCGACCGGCTGCCGCCGGGCCAGTACCTCACCGAGGACTTCCCCGTCCTGTCGGCCGGTCCGACGCCGCGCGTCGACGAGGCGGCGTGGAGTTTCACCGTGGAGACCGAGACGGGGGAGCAGCGGTCCTGGTCGTGGGCGGAGTTCATGGATCTGCCCCAGGAGCGGCCCACTGTCGACATCCACTGCGTGACCCGCTGGTCGAAGTTCGACACCACCTGGCAGGGCGTCCGCGTCGACACGCTCCTGGACGGCCTGGACACCGCTGCCTCCCACGCGCTCGCCTACAGCTACGGCGGCTACACCACCAACCTTCCCCTCCAGGACCTCATCGGTGGCAAGGCGTGGATCGCCCACACCTTCGACGGCGCGCCGCTCGCGCGCGAGCACGGCGGGCCGGCGCGCCTCCTCGTCCCGCACCTGTACTTCTGGAAGTCGGCCAAATGGGTGCAGGGCATCCGGCTCCTCACCCAGGACCAGCCGGGCTTCTGGGAGAGCGCCGGCTACCACGACTACGGCGATCCGTGGCGCGAGCAGCGCTACTCATGGGCGTGAGAGCGGGCGGTCGGACCAACCCGCCGACCTGGCAGCCCGCCGAGCTCGTCGCCGACCGCTGGGAGAACCAGGCGACCCGCACCCTGATCCTGGACGTGCCCGGGTGGCCGGGCCACCAGCCTGGCCAGCACGTGGACGTTCGGCTCACCGCCGACGACGGCTACCAGGCGGTGCGCAGCTACTCGCTGGCCGCACCGGCCGACGGCGACCGCGTCGAGCTGACCGTGCAGCGCGTCCCGGACGGGGAGGTCTCGCCGTACCTGGCCGACGGCCTGCCCGTCGGCGCGAGGATCGAGGTCCTCGGCCCGATCGGCGGCTACTTCGTGTGGCGGCCGGACGAGACCGGGTCCACCTTGCTCGTCGCGGGCGGGGTCGGCGTCGTCCCGCTCATGGCGATGGCCCGCGCGTGGCGCGGCGCCCCGGCCGAACCGCTCCGGATGATCTACTCGCTGCGGTCGCCCGACCTGCTCTGCTACGGCGACGAGCTGGCCGCCCTCCCGTCCGCGGGCGCGGGCGTCCTGCTCGCCTACACCCGCGAGGCCCCGGCGTCCGAGGCTCGGCGCCCCGCCCGCCTCACGTCCGCCGAGATCGCCGGTCACGGCTTCGCCGCCGAGGAGGCGCCCCGCTGCTACGTCTGCGGGCCCACCGGGTTCGTCGAGGCGGCGGCCTCCGCGCTGATCGACCTCGGCCACGCCCCGGCACGGATCCGCACCGAACGCTTCGGCCCCACTGGAGGATGACCATGCCCGATCCCTCGACCACCGGCCTGGGCTGGCAGGGCTTCCTGCCCGACGACCGGCACCTGGACGGCAACGTCCTCGCCGGGCCGCTCAGCATGCTGTTCGTCCCCGACACCGCGCTCGCCGAAGGGCGCTGCGGCCACTGCGGCCACCGCGACCTGCTGGCCCGCGCGCCCCTGTACGGCGACGCGCCCGGCCAGGTGCTGCGCTGCGGGATCTGCGCGCAGCCGACGCTGCGCCTGGTCACCGCGCCCGACCGGTTCTGGCTCGACCTGCCGGGCGGCAGCGGCCTTTCGATCCCGCACAGGGGATAGCGGCGGACGCCTCGGTGCCCCCCTGGGGTCCCGCGCTGCCGATCGCGACGGGGCTGGGAAAAGGTGTTGCCCGGGACGGCGGGTTCCCGGCACAGTGGGTCTTGAGCGCAGACCGGAAGGAGTGGCCAGAGATGCATCACCGAATGCACAGCAGCAGCCGTTCCGGTCTCGGGAGCCGCCGCAGGACGTGATTACGTCGTCCTGACGCCGACCGCCCGCGGACCGCAGTCCGTACGGGCGGTTTTTCGTTTCCCGGAGGGTTGGCCGAGTGGAAAGGCATCGGCTTGCTAAGCCGTGGTCAGGGGCGACCCTGCGCGAGTTCGAATCTCGCACCCTCCGCGCCGGGTAGGGACGCTGGTGCGTCCGGCGGTCTCATAAGCCGCATGAGGCAGGTTCGATTCCTGCACCCGGCACGCTCGACGGCCGCAACGGCCGGAGAGGCGCGTGGCGTCCGTGGTGTAGTGGTCTGCACGCCAGGTTGTGATCCTGGAGGTTCCGGTTCGATCCCGGGCGGTCGCCCTCTCAAGGCGGCCTCATCTCGGTGAGCGCGAGGCGCTGCCCGCCGGGCTCGGTGGCGGACGTCCTGCACGAATGGAGTGGCGCCGACGCGTGCCGGATCCTGGAGCGCTGCGCCGAGGCGGTTAGTGGCCTGCGGTGGGCACTGGCTCCGCGGAGGCGGACATGCGCTCGACGAGATCGGTGTGGTGCGCGCCCGCGCGGAAGCGGGGGTCGGCGAGGACGGTCCGCAGGAACGGTCCCGTGGTGTGCAGGCCGGGGCCGGCCACCTCGGTCTCGTACAGCGCGCGGTCCATCCGATCCAGCGCCAGGTCGCGGTCCTCGTCCCAGGTGACGATCTTGGCGATCAGCGGGTCGTAGTGCGAGGTGATCCGCTCGCCGGGGACGATGTGCGTGTCGACCCGGGTGAACGGGCCGCCGGGCAGGGTCAGCCGCTCGACGGTGCCGGGCGCGGGGCGGAAGTCCCGGTCCGGGTCCTCGGCGTTGAGGCGGCACTCCACGGCGGCGCCGCGGAAGGCGACGTCGTCCTGCCGCAGCCGCAGCGGCCGCCCCGCCGCGACGAGCAGCTGCTCGCGCACGATGTCCACGCCGGTCACCATCTCGGTCACCGGATGCTCGACCTGGATGCGCTGGTTGATCTCCATGAAGGTGAAGCGGCCGTCCTCGTCGACGAGGAACTCGAACGTCCCCGCCCCGATGTAGCCGGTGGCCAGCGCCCCGCGGACGGCGGCGGCGTGCAGGGCCCGCCGCACCCCGTCCGGCAGGCCGGGCGCCGGCGACTCCTCGACGAGCTTCTGGTGGCGCCGCTGCACCGAGCAGTCGCGCTCCCCGAGGTGCACGGCGTTGCCGTGCCGGTCGCACAGGACCTGGACCTCGATGTGCCGCGCCCGCCGCAGGTACCGCTCCAGGTAGACGCGGGAGTCGCCGAAGGCGGCCCGCGCCTGCGCGCGGCTCTCCTCGTAGGCGGGCGCGAGGTCCGCGGGGGAGGAGACCACGCACATGCCGCGGCCACCGCCGCCCGCCGCCGCCTTGATGATCACCGGGTAGCCGATGGCGGCGGCCACGTCCCGGGCGCGGGACGGGTCGTCGACCGTCCCGTCGCTGCCGGGCAGCAGCGGGAGCCCGGCGGTGGCCATCAGCGTCCGCGCGACGGCCTTGTCGGCGAGCCGGGCGATGACCTGCGCCGGGGGCCCGACGAAGGCGATGCCGCTGTCCTCGCAGATCTCCGCGAAGTCCGGGTCCTCGGACAGGAAGCCGTAGCCCGGGTGGATCGCGTCGGCGCCGGCGCGCAGCGCCGCCTCGATGATCGCGGGCGGGTACAGGTAGCTGCGGTGCGGGTCGGCCGGGCCGATGCACACGGCCTCGTCGGCGAACCGCACGACCGGCGTGCCGGCGTCGGCGGTGGAGTACACCGCGACCGTGCGGACGCCCATCTCCCGGCAGGTGCGCGCGACGCGGAGGGCGATCTCCCCCCGGTTGGCGATCAGAACGGTGCCGAACATCCGGTCCTCCGGCTCAGCCTTGGGGGTCGGCGCGGTAGGCGATCAGCGGCTGGCCGTACTCGACCGGCTCGCCGTCCCCGGCGAGCACCCGCACGACCTGCCCGGCGCCGTCCGCCTCGACGGGGTTCATCAGTTTCATCGCCTCCAGGATCCCGACCTGCTGCCCCTTCTCCAGCACGTCGCCGACCTCGACGAACGGCGGCGCCCCCGGCTCGGGGGCCCGGTAGAACGTGCCGACGGCCGGTGCCCCGAGGTACCGCACGTCCGTGCCCTCGCCGTCGGCGTCGACGGCGCTCTGGGGGACGCCCGGCGCGTGCGCGGGCCGGTCGGCCCGCTCGCCGGCCGGGCCTCCGCCCGGCTCCCGCGGCCATTCGAGCTCGACGCTGAGGTCGCCGGCGCGCACGCGGACCCGGTGCG
>NZ_CAACUY010000343.1 GCF_900659615.1 Actinomadura fibrosa
CGGAGCGCGGCCACGGCGAGCATGCGGTCGCCGTCGGCCACCGCCCACAGCCGCTGCCGGGACCCGGGCTCGGCGCCGAGGAGCCCGGCCGCCGTCCGCTCGGGCTCGGGCGCCGGGTCCCCGGCGGGGTCGGCGGCGTGCACCGCCGTGAGCACGCCGTGCCACTCCCGGATCTGCGCGTCGGTCGGATCATCGAGTTCGATGACGTCCATCTGACTTTTGTACCGGATACCGGCCCGCCGCGACCGGGACCCGGCGCAACCCGTCCCGCCGATCGCGGCGGGCGCGCCCGAACCGGCCGCGGCCCGGGCCCGGCTCACGTCCTCCGGCCGAACGCCTCCAGGATGCGCTGGGCGGCGAGCGCGGGGGTGAGGGACCCCTCGGCGACGGCCGCCTCCAGCTCGGGCGCCAGTTCCCGGACGGCCGGATGGGCGTGCAGGTCCGCCAGCAGCCGCTCGCGGACCATCGCCCACGTCCAGCCGACCTGCTGGCGGCGGCGGCGCCGCTCCAGCTCGCCCGACTCGCGCAGCCGCTCCTGGTGCTCGACGATCTTGTCCCACACCTCGGTGAGCCCGGTGTTGTCCTTCGCGCTGCACGTCAGGACGGGCGTGTCGTGGACCCGCTCGTCGCTGCGCAGCAGCCGCAGCGCGCCCGCGAGCTCGCGGGCCGCCCGTTTGGCCTCCATCGCGTGGTCGCCGTCGGCCTTGTTGACGGCGATCACGTCGGCCAGCTCCAGGACGCCCTTCTTGATGCCCTGGAGCTGGTCGCCGGTCCGCGCCAGCGTGAGGAACAGGAACGAGTCGACCATCTCCGCGACGGTCGTCTCGGACTGGCCGACGCCGACCGTCTCGACCAGCACGGTGTCGTAGCCGGCCGCCTCCATGACGACCATCGCCTCCCGGGTGGCCTTGGCGACGCCGCCGAGCGTCCCGGCGGTGGGCGATGGGCGGATGAACGCGTTCGGGTCCGTGGCGAGCCGCTGCATGCGCGTCTTGTCGCCGAGGATGCTGCCGCCCGTCCGGGTGGAGGACGGGTCGACGGCGAGGACCGCGACCCTGTGCCCCTGCCCCGTCAGGTTCGTGCCGAGCGCGTCGATGAACGTGGACTTGCCGACCCCGGGCACGCCGGTGATCCCGACCCGGCGGGCGCCGCCGGCGTGGGGGGTCAGCTCGACCAGCAGCTCCTGCGCCAGCTCCCGGTGGTCGGGACGGGTGGACTCCACGAGCGTGATCGACCGCGCGATCCACGCCCGCGACCCGTCCCGCACCCCCGCGGCGTAGTCGTCGAGTTTCGGGCTCACCGCTCTCCCGGTCCGCTCATCGGGCGGTGGTGTGGCCGAGCCTGCCGGCCAGCTCGTCCAGCAGGTCCAGGGCGGCGTCGGCGAGCACGGTCCCGGGCGGGAAGATCGCCGAGGCGCCGGCGGCGCGCAGCTCGTCGAAGTCCTGCGGCGGGATCACGCCGCCGACGACGATGACGATGTCGTCGCGGCCGAGGGCGGCGAGCTCCTCGCGCAGCGCCGGGACCAGCGTGAGGTGCCCGGCGGCGAGCGAGTTGACGCCGACGACGTGCACGTCGGCCTCGACGGCCTGGCGGGCCACCTCGCCCGGCGTCTGGAACAGCGGGCCCACGTCGACGTCGAAGCCGAGGTCGGCGAAGCCCGTCGCGATCACCTTCTGGCCGCGGTCGTGGCCGTCCTGCCCCATCTTGGCGACGAGGATGCGGGGCCGCCGCCCCTCGGCCTCCTCGAACGCGGCGGCCGCGGCGCGCGCCTTCTCGATCCCGCTCACCCGGCCCGCCTCGTCCCGGTACACACCGGAGATCGTACGGATCTGCGCCGCGTGCCGCCCGTAGGCCCGCTCCAGGGCGTCGGAGATCTCGCCGACGGTGGCCTTGGCGCGGGCGGCGTCGATGGCGAGGGCGAGGAGGTTCTGCTCCAGGCCGGGCCCGCGGGTGCCGTTCTCGGCGGCCTCGGCGGCGCGGGTCAGCGCCGCGAGCGCGTCCTGGGCGGCGCCCTCGTCGCGCTCCTCCCTCAGCCTGCGCAGCTTGTCGATCTGCCGCGCGCGGACGGAGGCGTTGTCGACCTTGAGGACCTCGATGTCCTGCTCGGCGTCCGGGCGGTACTTGTTCACGCCGATCACGGGCTGGCGGCCGGAGTCGATGCGGGCCTGGGTGCGGGCGGCGGCCTCCTCGATGCGGAGCTTCGGCAGCCCCTCGTCGATGGCCTTGGCCATGCCGCCGGCCTGCTCGACCTCGGTGATGTGGCCCCAGGCGCGCCGCGCGAGGTCGTAGGTGAGCCGCTCGACGTAGGCGCTGCCGCCCCACGGGTCGATGGTGCGGGTCGTCCCGGACTCCTGCTGGAGGAGCAGCTGGGTGTTGCGGGCGATGCGGGCGGAGAAGTCCGTCGGGAGCGCGAGGGCCTCGTCCAGTGCGTTGGTGTGCAGCGACTGGGTGTGGCCCTGCGTCGCCGCCATCGCCTCGACGCAGGTGCGGGCCACGTTGTTGAAGGCGTCCTGCGCGGTCAGCGACCAGCCGGACGTCTGCGAGTGCGTCCGCAGCGACAGCGACTTCGGGTTCTGCGGGTCGAACCCCTTGACGAGCTTCGCCCACAGCAGCCGCGCCGCGCGGAGCTTCGCGACCTCCATGAAGAAGTTCATGCCGATCGCCCAGAAGAACGACAGGCGCGGCGCGAACGCGTCGATGTCGAGGCCCGCCTCGCGCCCGGCGCGGATGTACTCGACGCCGTCGGCGAGCGTGTACGCCAGCTCCAGGTCGGCGGTGGCCCCGGCCTCCTGGATGTGGTACCCGGAGATCGAGATCGAGTTGTACTTCGGCATCCGCCGCGAGGTGAACGCGAAGATGTCGGAGATGATCCGCATCGACGGCGCCGGCGGGTAGATGTAGGTGTTGCGGACCATGAACTCCTTGAGGATGTCGTTCTGGATGGTGCCCGCGAGCTGCTCGGGCGCCACCCCCTGCTCCTCGGCGGCCGCGATGTAGAGCGCGAGGACGGGCAGCACCGCGCCGTTCATGGTCATCGACACGCTCATCCGGTCCAGCGGGATGCCGTCGAAGAGCTGCCGCATGTCGTAGATCGAGTCGATCGCGACGCCGGCCATGCCGACATCGCCCGCCACCCGCGGGTGGTCGGAGTCGTAGCCGCGGTGGGTCGCGAGGTCGAACGCGACCGACAGGCCCTTCTGCCCGGCGGCGAGGTTGCGCCGGTAGAAGGCGTTGGACTCCTCGGCGGTGGAGAACCCGGCGTACTGCCGGATCGTCCACGGCTGGGTGGCGTACATCGCCGGGTACGGGCCGCGCAGGTAGGGCGCGATGCCCGGGTAGGTGTCGAGGAAGTCGAGCCCGGCCAGGTCGTCGCCGGTGTAGAGGGGGCGGACGCCGATGCCCTCGGGCGTCTCCCACGTCCGGGCGTCGGGGTCCTGCCCGGCGGCCCCGGCGGCGGCCCGCCACCGCTTCGCGGCCTCGTCGGCGGAGGGGGCCGTCCCGAGCTCGATCTCGGTGAAGTCGGGGATCATCGGTTCACTCCCAGATCGTCGAGGGTGGTCTCCAGCACCTCGACCGCGTCGCAGCCGGCGAACACGGTCGCGTCGACCCCCTCGTAGGTTCCCTTACCCGCGAGCCAGACCTTCACCGCGCCCGCGTCCCTGAGCGCGCGCGCCGCGTCCGCCGCCCGCTCGCCGTAGACCTTGTCGCTGGAGCAGATGCACGCCACGGACGCGCCGGACGTCCCGAACTCCTCGGGGGCGCCGCTCACCGTCTCGATCCCGCCCGCCTGGAACAGGTTCGCGGCGAACGAGGCGCGGGCCGTGTGGACGGCGATCGGGCCGAGCGTGGCGAGGAACACCCGGGGCCGGGCGCCGGTGGCCTCGGCGTGGGCGTCGGAGCGGTCGCGGAGGGCCTCGAAGTCCTGCGCGTAGGTGACGACGGGCAGGCCGCCGCCCTGACCGGACGGCGACCGGGGCGCGGGGGGCCGCTCGGGCAGCGTCTCGGTGAGGTTCGGGTACTCGCTGACGCCGGTGAGGGGCGCCTTGCGCCGCGCGATGTCCTTGCGGCGGCGCGCCCAGGTCACGGCGAGGCGGTCCGCGATGAGGCCCGCGTCCAGCGCGGCGGCGAACCCGCCCGCCTTCTCGATCTCGGTGAACCACGTCCAGGCGGCCTGTGCGAGGTCCTCGGTGAGGCGCTCGGCGTACCAGGAGCCCCCGGCGGGGTCGACGACCCGCGCGAGGCTCGACTCCTCCAGCAGGAGGGTCTGGGTGTTGCGGGCGATGCGGCGGGCGAACGCGTCCGGCAGGCCGAGGCGGGCGTCGAACGGCTGGACGGTGACGGCGTCCGCGCCGCCGACGCCCGCGGCGAAGGCGGCGACGGTGGTGCGGAGCATGTTCACCCACGGGTCGCGCCGCGTCATCATCGCCGACGACGTCACCGCGTGGACGCGCGCGGCCGTCCCGTCGGACGCGCCGCTCACCTCCGCGACCCGCGTCCACAGCCGGCGGAGCGCGCGGAGCTTGGCGATCGAGGAGAACTGGTCGGCGCTGACGGCGAGCCGGAACTCGATCTGCCCGAACGCCTCGTCCACGCTCAGCCCGGCGGCGGTGAGCGTCCGCAGGTAGGCGACGCCCGCGGCGACCGCCGCGCCGAGCTCGTCGGCGTCGCCGCCGCCCGCGTCGTGGTGGACGGTGCCGTCCACGACGATCGCGCGGAGCCGCGGGAATCCGCGGGCGCAGCGGACGGCCAGCGCGGCGGCCTCGTCCAGCGCCTCGTCCAGCGGGCCGGTGGCGCCGGTGCGGGCGCGCAGGCCGAGCGGGTCGGCGCCGAGGTTCCCGGCCGCGCCCGCCTCCTCGCCGCGCTCGACGACCAGCGCGAGGAACGCCTCGGCGGCCTCGCCGACGCGCTCCCCGGCGTCCAGCACAACGGGCGCGAGGCCGAGCAGCACGCCGCGCAGCGCCTCCGGCAGGGCGGCCACGGGCAGGCCCCCGTCGCCGAGCCGCAGCCAGACCGACGTGACGCCGTTCTCCAGGTCGGCGAGGATCGCCTCCCGGGCGGCGGCCGGATCGGGGTCGGCGTGCCGCTGCCGGACGTCCCATCCGGCGAGCCCCTCGCCGTCGGGCCGCACCTCCCGCAGGTACGGCGGGAGGCCCGGCCGCCCGGGCGGGGCGTCGCCGCGCGCGTACAGCGCCGCGATCGGGACGCCGTCGTAGGTCTCGCGGGCCAGCAGGCCCTCGACGTCCGCGAGCGGGGTGTCGTCGGTCGCCGCGCCGGACTTGCGCAGCACTCCCTTCACCATCTCCCGCCACCGGTCGCGCTGCGCCGGGGGGAAGGCGGCAGCCAGTTCGAGTTCTTCAGGCGGCACCGTCATGCCCAGGATGGTAAGCGAGCGCGTACTCGCGCCTCGCGGGCGGGTCCCGCTGACCAGCGGGTCCCGCGCGGACGCGCGGTGCGCCCGCCGCACCTTAGGGGGACAGGTTAGGGGTCCGGTGCCGGGGAAAAGGACGCCCATGACGTTGGAAACGCTTCCAGGTGACCTGTACCACATGCAGGAACTCCTCGACGACCGGGAGAAGGAGATCATCGCCCGGGTCCGGGGCTTCCTGGAGTCGAAGGTCCAGCCGATCGCGAACGACTGCTGGACGCGCGCGGAGTTCCCCTTCGACCTGATCCCCGCCTTCGGCGAGCTCGGCGTGGCCGGGCTCGCCTACGACGAGTGCCCGGGCGAGGCGCCGAGCAGCCTGCTCACCGGCTTCCTCGCGCTGGAGATGGCCCGCGTCGACCCGTCCATGTCCACGTTCTTCGGCGTCCACACCGGCCTCGCGATGGGCAGCATCGGCCGCTGCGGCTCGGCGGAGCAGCGGGCCCGGTGGCTGCCCGCGATGGGGCGGATGGAGAAGATCGGCGCGTTCGCGCTGACCGAGCCCGGCGGCGGGTCCGACGTCGCCCTCGGCCTGAAGACGACCGCGCGGCGCGACGGCGACGCGTGGGTGCTGAACGGCGCCAAGCGCTGGATCGGGAACGGCACCTTCGCCGACCTCGTCGTCGTGTGGGCCCGGGACGAGGAGGACGACAAGGTCAAGGGGTTCGTCGTCGAGAAGGGCACCCCCGGGTTCAACGCCACCCGGATCGAGAACAAGATCGCGCTGCGGACCGTCCAGAACGCCGACATCGCGCTGGAGGACTGCCGCGTGCCGGAGGCGAACCGGCTGGAGGGCGCCACCGGCTTCCGCGAGACCGCCGCCATCCTGCGCCGCACCCGCAGCGGCGTGGCGTGGCAGGCCGTCGGGGTCATGCTCGCCGCGTACGGGATCGCCCGCGACTACGCCGTGGAGCGCGAGCAGTTCGGCCGCCCCATCGCCAAGTTCCAGCTCGTCCAGGACCTGCTCGTCCGGATGCTCGGGAACGCGACCGCCTCGCTCGGCATGGTGGTGCGGCTCGCCCAGCTCCAGGACGACGGGCTCTACCGCGACGAGCACTCGGCGCTCGCCAAGGCGTACTGCACCAGCCGGATGCGGGAGGCCGTCGGCTGGGCGCGCGAGCTGATGGCCGGCAACGGGATCGTGCTCGACTACGACATCGGCCGCTTCGTCGCCGACGCCGAGGCCCTCTACTCCTACGAGGGCACCCGGGAGATCAACACCCTGATCGTCGGGCGCGCGGAGACGGGCCACGGCGCGTTCGTCTGAGGCCCGGCGGTCCACCGCCCGGCCGGGCATGCCGTGCCGTGCCGGGGCGCCTTCCCTGTCCGTCGCGGTAGGTGCGAACGGTGCGGCCGCAACGTACCGTCGAAGTGACGTGGCCGCCTGCGGCCCCCGACGCGAGGTGAAGGATGGCCCTGAGGTTCGGTGTCGAGGAGGAGTACTTCGTCGTCGATCCCGGCTCCCGCGAGGTCGTCCCCAGGGCCGCCGCCGTCGTCCGGCGCGCGGCCGCCGCGCTGGGCGACCGCGCGTCCAGCGAGCTGGTCGAGTTCCTCGCCGAGGCGAAGACCTCCCCGTGCGACGACTCCGACAAGCTCGACGAGCAGATCCGGTCGATGCGGGCGGCGATGGCCGGGGCCGCGGCCGGGGCGGGCGTGCGGCTCGCCGCCACCGGCACGCCGGTCCTCGGCGACCTGGTCCCGGCGCCCATCAGCGCGGGAGCCCGGTACGCCGCCAGCCGCGCGACCTACCGCGCCCTGGACGACGAGCAGTGCATCTGCTCGTGCCACGTCCACGTCGAGATGCCCGATCCGGAGCACGCCGTCCAGGTGAGCAACCACCTGCGCCCCTGGCTGCCGACGCTGCTCGCGCTGACGGCCAACTCGCCGTTCTGGGCGGGCCGCGACACCGGCCACGCCTGCTGGCGGGTGATGGCGTGGGCGCGCTGGCCGGTGGCGGGACCGCCGCCCTACTTCGCCTCCCACGCCCACTACGAGGACCTCGTCGGCACCCTGCTGGACTGCGGCGCCCTGATGGACACCGGGACGATCTTCTGGGACGTGCGGCCCTCGGCCCGCCTCCCCACCGTGGAGGTCCGGCTGGCCGACGTGGCGCCGACCGCGTCCGAGGCCGCGGTGTTCGCCGCGCTCGTCCGGGCGCTGGTGCAGACCTCGCTCGCCGCGGTCGAGGCGGGCGAGCCCGCCCCCGCGCCGTCCCAGGAGATGCTGCGCGCCGCCTACTGGCTCGCCGCCCGGGACGGCCTCGCCGGGCGCGGCGTCGACGTGCGCACCGGACGCCCCGCCGGCTTCCGCGAGCTG
>NZ_CAACUY010000344.1 GCF_900659615.1 Actinomadura fibrosa
CACCAGCCGCAGCGCGGCCCCGGGGACGGGGTGGAAGCACCTGAGCCAGGCGTCGGCGGCGGTGTCCCGGCCGGTCGCGACGGCACTCGGGACGCCTGCACCCGTGCCCGGCGCGCCTGCGACCGGGCTCGATACGCCCGCGATCGGGGCCGGCACGGTGCCGGGGGCCGCGCCGGGGGGCGTGCTGGCGATCGGGCCGGTTCCGGGGGGCGGCGGGCCGTCCTCGTCGATCGGGGCGGCGGGCTTCGGCGGCAGCGCCGCCCGGGCGTCGTCCGCCTCCGAGACGGCGGCGGGCCGCCCGTCCGTGCCGGCCTGATCTTCGTTCACGGGGAGCATCCTAGTTACAAAGCCCTCTACCGCCACCCATCACAACGAACTAGGTGTATACGGACGAATCACGTCCCATTCCGGCCGCACGCCGCTGTTCCGGAGGCCGCCGGGCCGGGTCAGGAGTTGAGGTAGGCGAGGACGGCGAGGACGCGGCGGTGGCCGCTGTCGCTCGGCGGCAGGCCGAGCTTCGCGAAGACCGCGCCGATGTGCTTGCTGACCGAGCGCTCGGTGATGACGAGCGTGGCGGCGATCGTGGTGTTGTCGAGGCCCTGCGCCATCAGGCCGAGCACCTCGCGTTCGCGGGCGGTGAGCGCCTGGAGGGGGTCGTGGCGGGACGTCATGAGCTGGGACACGACCTCGGGGTCCAGGGCGGTGCCGCCCTCGGCGACCCGCCGCAGCGCGTCGAGGAACTCGTCCACCCGGCTGACCCGGTCCTTGAGCAGGTAGCCGATGCCCTCGGCGCCGCCGGCGAGCAGCTCGGCGGCGTAGGTCTCCTCCACGTACTGCGACAGCACCAGCAGCGGCAGGCCCGGCAGCGCCTTGCGGGCCTCGATCGCGGCGCGCAGCCCCTCGTCGCGGAACCCGGGCGGCAGCCGGACGTCGAGGACGGCGGCGTCCGGGCGGTGCTCCAGCAGGGCCGGCAGGATCTCCGGGCCGCTGCCGGCGACGGCGACGACCTCGTGCCCGTCGCTCGTCAGCAGCAGCACGAGGCCCTCGCGCAGCAGGACGTTGTCCTCGGCGATCACGATCCGCACGGCAGGTCGACCTCCAGCACCGTCCCGGCGCCGGCGGGACTGTCGATGCGGGTGGAGCCGTCCAGCGCGGCCACCCGCCGGCGGATGCCCGCGAGGCCGCTGCCGCGCCCGTCGTCCGCTCCGCCCTTCCCATCATCCCGCACGGTGATCCGCAGCAGGGGACCTTCGCGGCGGACGGTGACGGATCCGTGTCCGGCGCCGCTGTGCTTGGCGATGTTGGTCAGGGCCTCGGCGACGACGAAGTAGGCGGCGGCCTCGACCGCCGCGGGGGCCCGGCCCGCGTCGACGCTGATCTCGATGGGGATCGGCTGCCCGGCGGCGAGCGCGGTCAGCGCTCCGGCGAGCCCCCGGTCGGACAGGATCGGCGGGTAGATCCCGCGGATCACCGTCCGGAGCTGGGCGAGGGCCTCCTCCACGCCCTCCCGGGCGTCCAGGAACAGGGCGCGGGCGGCGGCGGGGTCGGTGTCGAAGCGGCGGTCGGCGAGCCCGAGGCGCAGCGCGGCGGCGACGAGCTGCGCCTGGGTGCCGTCGTGCAGGTCCCGCTCGATCCGGCGGAGCTCGGCGCCGTGCGCCTCCAGGGCCCCGGCGCGGGTCTCGGCGAGCTCCTCGACGCGCTCGGCGAGGCTCGTGCGGCGCGTCGGCCGCAGCAGCACCTCGGCGAGCCGGGCCTGCCAGCGCGCGAGCCGCGGCACCAGCCACACGAGGATGAACAGGTCGAGGGCGCCCTGGAGGAACGGCATCGTCAGCGCCTTGGGCCAGCTGTCCAGGGTGATGAACGCCGACTGCGAGCCCTCGGGCGCCGCCCACCACCACAGCGGCAGCGAGAGCGTGAAGGGGATCGCGGGCCACACCGCGACCGCGACCGCCGCCGCGGTGAGGCCGGTCAGCCCGTGCGCGGCCATCCAGGCGGCGTCCCGCCAGAAGACGGGGGACCGCACGAGCGCCAGGCCCTGCCGGAGCCCGGTGCCGCCCGGCCGGTACGGCGCGGGGATCTCGCGGCCGAGCAGCGCCCCGGCGCGGCGCCGCTCGGCGTCGGCGAGCGCGCGCAGCGGCTTCACCGCCTCCGGCAGCCACGGCAGCGCGGGGACGATTAGCACCAGCAGCGCGGCGAGCGGCGCGAGGCCGAGCATCGCGGGCACCGCCGTGCGGAGCGCGGAGACGAGCCGCACGGTCGCGCCGGCGCTCCGGCGCAGGGTGCGGTCAAGGGTCGCTTCGACGTTCATGGTCACCTCGTCGCCACCGTAGGGGACGGGCTCCGACCTGCGCATCCGTGCCTGCACCCCGGCCGGTGGTGTAGCCCGCTACACCACCGATTCGGGAGCGCGCGCCCATGTGCCGCCGCCCCTCCGAAACCTAGATTCCATGGCGTGCGAGCAGCTATTTCACCGGAGGAGACGATGACGACGATGCTGGCCGAGACGTCCGCGCAGACGGTGTCGATGGAGGCGGTCACCAAGACCTATGGGGACGTGCGAGCCCTGGACGGCATCACCTGGACTTTCCCGCGCGGCGGGTTCACCGCTGTGATGGGGCCGTCCGGGTCGGGCAAGAGCACGTTCCTGCATTGCGCGTCCGGGCTGGACCGCCCGAGCTCGGGGACCGTCCGGATCGGCGGGGTGGACATCGGCCGGCTGAGCGAGGCCAAGCGGACCCGCCTGCGGCGCGAGCGGATCGGGTTCGTCTTCCAGTCCTTCAACCTCGTGCCGTCGATGGACGTCGAGCAGAACATCCTGCTTCCCCTCCAGCTCGGCGGCATGAAGCCCGACCGGGCCTGGCTGGACGAGGTGGTCCGCCGGGTCGGGCTGGCGGACCGCGTCCGGCACCGTCCGGCGGAGCTGTCGGGCGGGCAGCAGCAGCGCGTGGCGCTGGCCCGCGCGCTGGTGACCCGGCCCGACGTCGTCTTCGCGGACGAGCCGACCGGCGCCCTCGACCCGCGCACGGCCCGGGAGGTCATGGCGCTGCTGCGGGAGGTCGTGGACATGACCGGCCAGACGCTCGTCCTCGTGACGCACGACCCGGCCGCGGCGGCCTGGGCCGACTCGGTCCTGTTCCTCAGCCGGGGCCGGATCGTCGACGAGCTGGCCGCGCCGTCCCCCGCCGCCATCGCGAACCGGTGGGAGTCGCTGTGAGCGGGCCGTCCGGCGCCAACAAGGGCGCGTTCGCCGGGGTGTTCACGGCGCTGCTGTTCGCCGCCGCGCTCGTCGGGGCGTGCGGGACGCTCGTCGAGTCGGCGTGGCGGGCCCACGCCCCGGTCGAGCGGTACGGAGCGGCCACCGCCGTCGTGACCGGCCCGCAGAGCGTCACGGACCGGCTGCGGCGGGTCGGCGACGACCCGGAGAAGCAGAGCCGCCCGCTGACGGAGCGGTCCCGCGTCCAGGTCGCCGCGGCGCAGCGGCTCCGCACCGTTCACGGCGTCCGCGCGGTGGTCGCGGACGTGTCCTTCCCCGTCCTGACCTCCACGGGACGGACGATGACCGGCCACGGCTGGGACTCGGCCGCCCTCCGCCCCTACAAACTGTCCACCGGACGGGCACCGCAGGCCGCGGACGAGGTCGTGGTGAGCGGCTCGGCGGGCGTGCGTCCCGGCCAGGTCGTCCAGATGCAGGTCAGCGAAAAGCCGCGCCCCTACCGGGTGACCGGGCTGGTCGCCTCCGGACCGGCCGCCGCCTTCTTCACCACCGCGACGGCGAACGCGCTCTACGGCCACCCCGGCCAGGCCGACGCCCTCGCCGTGCTCGCGGACGGTTCCGTGGACGACGGCGCCCTGAAGACGGCGCTCCGCGCGGCGGCGCCCGGCCTCACCATCGCCACCGGACGGGCCCGCGGCGACGCCGAGGACCTGTCCGTGGCCGCCGTCCGCCCGGACATCCTGGAGATCGGCGCCTCGCTCGGCGGCGTCGCCGTCATGACCGCGCTGGTCGTCGTCGGCGGGCTGATCGCGCTGTCGGTCCGGGAGCGGGCCCGCGAGTTCGCGCTGCTGCGCGCGGTCGGCGCCACCCCCTGGCAGGTGCGGTGGCAGATCATGCGCGAGACGCTGGCCGTCGGGGCGCCCGCCGCGCTGCTCGGCGGCGTGCTGTCGCTCGGCGTCGGCGCCGGGATGCACCGCGCCATGGTCCGCAAGGGCGTGCTGCCGGACGGTTTCGGGCTGTCGCTGAGCCCGCTCCCCGTGCTCGCCGCGTTCGCCGCGACGCTGCTCACCGCCGTCCTGACCGCGCTGATCGCGTGCCTGCGGGCCTCCCGGATCCGTCCGGTCGAGGCGCTCGGCGAGGCCGCGAACGAGAAGGCGGGCCTGCCCCGCTGGCGCCGCGTCACCGGGATCGTGTTCCTCGTCCTCGGGCTGAACGCGCTCGGCGCGTCCACCGCGACCTCGGGACCGACCGCGGCTGCCGCCATCGGCGGGCTGGTCATGTGCCTGATCGTCGCGACCGCGCTGCTGGGCCCGCTGCTCGCGGGCCTCGGCAACCGGGTCCTCGGCCGCGCCGCCGCGACGGTCGCGCCCGTCGCCGGGCGGATGGCCCAGCAGGCCAGCGCGGCCGCCGCCGTCCGCGCCGGCTCCGTCATCACGCCCGTCGCCCTCGCCGTCGCGTTCGCCGGGACGCAGCTGTTCGCGCAGCCCACCGTCGCGCACGCGACGACGCAGCAGGCGGCGGCCGGGATCCGCGCCGACCAGGTCCTGATGTCCGCCGGGCCGGGGATCCCGTCCGGCGCCGCGGACGCCGCGCGCCGCGTCCCCGGCATCGCGGCGGCGACGCCGGTCAAGAACACCACCGTCGTCATGGCGGTCAAGGAGCTGGGCGAGAAGAACCTGCGCTCGCTGCCCGCCCGCGGCGTCGGCGCGGACGCCGGCGCGGTCATCGACCCGCGCGTGCGCTCCGGCCGCCTCGCCGACCTGCGCGGACCGTCCGTGGCGCTCAGCCGGGACGTGGCCGCCGGGCTCAAGGTCGGCTCCGTCGCGCCGATGTGGCTCGGCGACGGCACCCGCGCCGACCTCCGCGTCGTCGCCGTCTACGACCGGGGCCTGGGTTTCGGCGACGTGCTACTGCCGCACGACCTCGCGCTCGCGCACTCCAGCACACAGCTCGACGACCAGGTCCTCGTTCGCGGCAAGGCCGACCTCCGTCCCGCCCTCACCGGATACGCAGGCGTGCAGGCGGTGGACCGGGGAGCCCTCGACGCGACCCTGTCCCAGCAGCTCAAGCTCCAGGGCTTCGTCAACTACGTGGTCGTGGTCGCGATCGCCGGGTTCATCGTCATCGGCCTCGTCACCACCCTGGCCCTCGCCACCGCCGCGCGCCGCCGCGAGCTCACACTGCTCCGGCTGGTCGGCGCGACCCGCCGCCAGGTGCTCCGGATGCTGCGCCTGGAAGCGGTCATCGTCCTCGGCACCGGCATCGCGGCCGGCGGGCTCATCGCCGCCGTGACGCTCATGGCGTTCGCGTTCGCCGTCACCGGGCTCCCGCTGCCCTCGGTCTCGCTCACGTCCTCGGGCCTGGTGCTCCTCGCCGTGGGCGGCTCCGGCGCCGCCGCCATCCTCGTCCCGGCGCGGGCCATCCTGCGCCGCCACGCGTCCCCGAAGATCTCCTGAAAGGTGACGACCATGCAGAACACCCTGCGCTGGACCGTGCTCGCCGCGGCCATCGCCGTCAACGCCGTCGGCAACGTCGTCCTGAACGGCACCTGGCTCGGCATCCTCGTCAGCTCCCTCGCGGGCGCGGTCGTCCTCGCCGTCGTGGCGGACTACGTCATCCGCGGCCGCCGCCGGACCTGAACCGCTGCCACAGGTGACGGCCGCCCTCCACGACCACCGTGAGGGCGGCGGCGACCCCGAAACCGAGCAGCAGCCCCTTGACCGGGTCGTCCTGGAACGCCGCGCCGCCCAGGTACCCGATCAGCGCGGAGTAGGACGCCCACAGGACGGCGGCCACGGCGTCGTAGGCGGAGAAGGAGCGCAGCGGATGCTCCACCGCCCCCATGACGAGCGTGGCCGCCGTCCGTCCGCCGGGGATGTACCGGGCGATGATCAGCACGAGCCCGCCGCGCTTCGCGAGGATCCGCCCCGCCTGGTCGTAGGCGGCCCGCCGCCGGGTCCCGGGCCGCAGCCACCGCTCCAGCCGGTCGCCCGCCAGCCGTCCGATGCCGTAGGACACGTGGTCGCCGCAGAACGCGCCCACCGCCGCCGCCGCGATCACCAGGACGAGGAACGGCCTCCCGTGCGCCGCGAACACGCCCGCCGTGACGACGAGCGTCTCGCTCGGGACGACCGGGACGAACGCGTCGAGCATCGCGAGCCCGAACAGCGCCGCGTAGATCCACGGCGACGACATCGACCCGCGCAGCGCGTCCAGGATGGCGTCGCTCACGACCGGCCCACGTCCCCGCCACCGCGCAGCAACCCCATACGACGATCTTAGAAACCGCAGGTCGCCGCCTCCGAGCCGCCCCGCCGCACGCCCCTCGGCGGCCGGGTGGCCGTCCTCAGGACGGCCGGGGCGCCGCCGGATCGCGGGCGGGCAGGCCGCGCAGCAGCGCGTCCAGGAACAGGTCGAAGCGGGGATCGGCGTCCCCGAGCTCCATCGCGCCCTCGCGCACCGCGAGCCAGCTCACCAGCGACGTGCCGAAGATGTACCAGCTCTGCTCCGCCAGCTCGGGCGAGGCGCCGGCGCACGCGAAGGCCCGGACGACGCCGGCGCGGAGCCGCCCGAACGCCGCCGGGCTGTGCCGGTGCGGCCTCGCGGTGCGCGTCGCGTAGCCGGGGACGGCGAGGAACTCGTCGTGCATCGCCCAGGCGAGCCGCCGCAGCCAGGACTCCCAGCCGTCCGGGCGGGGCTCGTCCGCGGGCAGGATCCGGTCGACGAGGACCTCGCCGACCATGTCCATCAGCTCGTCGCGGTCGGCGATCCACCGGTACAGCGCGCCGTGCGTGACGCCGAGGCGCGTCGCGAGCTCCCGGACCGTGAGCGTCTCCAGGTTCGACTCCAGCGCCGCGGCGACGATCCGCTCGCGGCTCAGCCGCGCGGGCCGCCCGCGCCCCGGCCGCGACGCCGGACCACCGGCGTCCTGCGAGGTGGAGGCGGCCATGGCGGCGATTCTACGGCGTGCCGCGACGAACGCGGGACTTAGTGACCAATGGTCACTATTTAGGTTAGGCTCCCCTTCCATGAACGCGGAACCCCATCCCCCCGGCCCTCGTCCCGACATCCCTCCCGGCGCGCCCCCGGGTGGCGCGCGCGTCCTGGCCGTGGCCTGCGTCGGCGTGTTCATGATCATCCTGGACGCGACGATCGTCTCCGTGGCCCTGCCGGACATCGGCGCCGACCTCGGCTTCGCACCCGGCGCCCTCGCCTGGGTCGTCAACGCCTACACGCTGGCCTTCGCCGGGACCCTGCTGCTCGCGGGCCGCCTGGTCGCCGACCACGGCACCCGTGCGACGTTCGCGGCGGGCCTGTGCGTCTTCGGCGCGGCCAGCCTGGCCTGCGGACTCGCGCCCGCGGCCTGGGTCCTCGTCGCCGCCCGCGCCGCGCAGGGCCTCGGCGGCGCGGTCGTCATGCCCGCGACGCTGACCATGGTCACCGCCGCCCACCCCGAGCCCGCCGCCCGCGGCCGGGCTCACGCACGCCATCAGCACGGTGCCGCAGGTGTCCACC
>NZ_CAACUY010000345.1 GCF_900659615.1 Actinomadura fibrosa
ATCGCGATCTTCGGTCCGTTCTTCACGCAGAACCCGCTGACCTACCACCAGAACCTGATCGACCCCACCTACAACCGGCCGAAGACCGGGTTCTGGCACTCGGGCATCAGCGGCGACCACTGGCTCGGCGTCGAGCCCGGGACGGGCCGGGACGTGTTCGCCCGGATCGTCTACGGCGCCCGCGTCTCGCTCGGGGTCGCGCTCGGCGCCACCGCGCTGGAGCTGCTGGTCGGCGTCGCGCTGGGCCTCGGCGCCGGCTTCGGCGGGCGCCGGGCCGACGCCGTGCTCAGCCGGCTGACCGACCTGTCGCTGGCCCTGCCGTCGTTCCTGCTCGCGCTGGCGCTGATGGCGATCGTGCCGCAGTCGATGCCCCGCCCGCTCCTGCTCGCCTGCGTCATCGTGGCCCTGAACTGGGGCAACGTCGCCCGGCTCACCCGCAACCAGACGCTGTCGCTGCGGAGCCGGGAGTACGTCGACGCGGCGCGGCTGAGCGGCGCGCGGCCCGCCCGGATCGCCGTCCGCGAGATCCTGCCGGGGCTGGCCGCGCCGCTGCTCGTCCTCGGCGCGCTGAAGGTGCCGCTCAACATGGTGATCGAGGCCGGGCTGTCGTTCCTCGGCGCGGGCGTGCGGCCGCCCACGCCGTCCTGGGGGCAGATGCTCTCCTCGGCGACGACCTGGTTCCGCGCGGACCCCGCCTACGTGGCGGTCCCGGGCCTGCTGCTGTTCACGACGCTGCTGGCCTTCGCCGTGCTCGCCGACGGCGTGCGCAAGGCCGTCGACCCCCGCTGGAGCGACCGGTCATGACGTGGTACCTGGTGCGCCGGCTCGGCGCCGCGGTGGTGGTGCTGGTGGCGCTGTCCGCGATCGTCTACGCGCTGTTCTACCTGGCGCCGGGCGACCCGGCGGTGCTCGCGTGCGGGAAGGGCTGCGGCGGCGAGCGGCTCGCCGCGACCCAGCAGAAGCTCGGCCTGGACGATCCCGTGCCCGTCCAGTACTGGCACTTCCTCGAAGGCATCGTCGCCGGGCGCGACTACTCGGCCGGGCCGGACGTCGACCACTGCGCCGCGCCCTGCCTCGGCTACTCCTTCCAGACCGACCAGCCGGTGACGGCGCTGCTGCTGGACCGGCTGCCCGTCTCGGCGTCCCTCGCCATCGGCTCGGAGATCCTGGCGCTGCTGCTCGGCACCTCGGCCGGGCTGCTGTCGGCGCTGCGGCGGGGACGGCTCACCGAGCGGGTGATGACGGGGGTGACGCTGCTCGGCTTCTCCACGCCGGTGTTCCTGATCGGCCTGGTGCTCCTGATGGTCTTCTGCGCGTCGCTCCGGTGGCTGCCGTTCCCGGTCTACGTGCCGCTCACCGAGGACCCGGTGCAGTGGGCGCGCAACCTCCTCCTCCCGTGGATCTCGCTGGCGCTGATCCAGGCCGCCGTGTACGCCCGCATCAGCCGCGTCGGGACGCTGGAGACCCTGCTGGAGGACCACATCCGCACGTTCCGCGCCTACGGGCTCCGGGAGCGGCAGGTGATCCGCCGGCACGCGCTGCGCGGCGCGCTGACCCCGCTCATCACGCTGACCGCCGTGGAGGTCGCGCAGATCATGACGGCCGCCGTGCTCACCGAGACGATGTTCGGGCTGCCCGGCATCGGCAAGCTCACCGTCGAGGCGGTGAACTCCGTCGACCTCCCCGTCGTGGTCGGGGTCACCGTCCTCGCGGGGATCGTCGTGGTGGTCGCCAACACCGTGGCCGACCTGCTGCACGCGGCCGTCGACCCGCGGGTGAGGATCACGTGAGCCCCGTGCTGAGGGTCCGCGACCTGCGCGCGCGGTACGGCGGGGCCGAGGCCGTCCGGGGCGTGTCGTTCGACCTCGAACCGGGGCGGGCGCTCGGCGTCGTGGGCGAGTCCGGCTCGGGCAAGACCACGCTCGCCCTGTCGCTGCTCCGGCTGGCCGAGGGCGCCGAGGTCACCGGCGAGATCACCGTGGCCGGGACGGACGTGCTCGCGGCGTCCGAGCCGGAGCTGCGGCGGCTGCGCGGCGGCCGGATCGCCATGGTCTTCCAGGATCCGCTGTCGTCCCTCGACCCGTACCTGCGGGTCGGCGACCAGATCGCGGAGGTGTACCGGGCGCACACCGGCGCGTCCCGGAAGGCCGCCGCCGCGAAGGCGGTGGAGGTGCTCGACCGGGTCGGCGTGCCGGACGCGCCGCGCCGCGCCCGCGCCCACCCGCACGAGCTCTCCGGCGGGATGCGCCAGCGGGCCCTGATCGCGATGGCCCTGGCGCTCGAACCGCGGGTCCTCGTCGCCGACGAGCCGACCACGGCGCTGGACGTGACCGTCCAGGCGCAGATCCTCGACCTGCTCGCCGACCTCCGCGCCGCCACGGGGATGGCGCTGCTGCTGGTCAGCCACGACGTCGGCGTGGTCGCCGGGAGCACCGACGAGGTCCTCGTCATGCACGAGGGGAGGGCCGTCGAGCACGGGCCGGTCCGGACCGTCCTGCGGGAGCCGCGGGACGCCTACACCCGCGGCCTGCTGGCGGCCGTCCCGAGGCTGGACGCGTCGCGGGCCCGGTCCGGGCGGGCGCCGTCCGGGCGGGCAGCGTCCGGCCCGGCAGCGGCCGACCCGGCGGAGCCGCTGCTGCGGGTCCGGGACCTGCGCCGGGAGTTCGCGTCCGGGCCGCGACCGCGCCGCCGCGCCGTCCGGGCCGTGGACGGCGTCACCTTCGACGTCCGGAGCGGCGAGACCCTCGGGATCGTGGGGGAGAGCGGCAGCGGCAAGACCACGCTGGCGCGGCTGCTGGTCCGGCTGCTCGAACCGACGTCCGGCACCGTCGCGTTCGCCGGCCGCGCGCTGTCGGGGCTGCCGGAGCGGCGGCTGCGCCCGGTCCGCCGCGACCTCCAGATGGTCTTCCAGGATCCGGGCGCGTCGCTGAACCCGCGCCGCACCGCCGGCGACGCCATCGCCGAGCCGCTGCGCGTCCAGGGCGAGCGGGACCCCGAGCGGACGGCCCGCACCCTGATGGAGCGGGTCGGCCTCGACCCCGCCCGCTACGGCGACCACCCGCACGCGTTCTCCGGCGGGCAGCGGCAGCGGATCGGCATCGCCCGCGCGCTGGCCCTGCGGCCCCGCCTGCTCGTCTGCGACGAGCCCGTCACGTCCCTGGACGTGTCCACGCAGGCGCAGGTCCTGGACCTGCTCGCCGAGCTCCAGGACGAGCTCGGCCTCACGATGGTGTTCGTCTCCCACGACCTCGCCGTCGTGCGGCAGGTCAGCGACCGCGTCGCGGTGATGCGCGACGGCCGGATCGTGGAGCTCGCGGACGCCGACGCGGTCTTCGCGGCGCCGCGGCACCCGTACACCAGGGAGCTGCTGAGCTCGGTGCCCGCGCTGGACCCGGGCGGCCTCACCGCGGACGGGAGGTGAGGCCGCCCGGGCGGCGCCTGCCGGTCAGTGCTGCCGGTCAGTGCTGCCGGGGGCGGCCGTTGCGGGCCTGGCGCTGCCCGGCCGGGCGGGTGCCGACCAGGCCGCCGGAGTCGTCGCGCGGCGCGAGCCAGTCGCCGAACGGCTTGCCGGTGACCCGCTCCAGCAGCCGGACGTCCGCCTCGAAGTAGGGGATGAGGGCCTGCCGCTGCTCCCAGGTGAGGGGGCGGCGCGGGCGGCCGTCCCGCTGGAGGACGCGCTCCAGCGGCGCCGTCGCGCGCACGGCCAGGTCGCCCGGGAGGAGCGCGCCCGCCGCCACGCCGGCGCGCAGCGTCCGCGCGAGGATCCGGTGGCGGATCGTGTGGTCCGGGTGCGCCGTCACGTTCTCCCGCGGCACCTCGGTGACGATCCCTTCCTCGACGCCGAGGAAGGCGCAGATGCGGTCCAGGGTCCGTCCCGGGTCCTCCAGCAGCTCCCGGTAGCGCAGGACGAGCACCTGCTCCCGGGGGAACAGGGTGAAGAGGTGGTCGAGCTGCTCGCCGTAGCGGCCGAGCCGGACGTAGTGCCAGAAGGCGGCCCATCCCGCCTCGATCCGGCGCTCCTCCTCCGCGCAGGCGCGCACGACGTCGTCGATCGGCTCCAGCCCGGCCGACCAGAGGTGCGTCCAGTTGGAGTGGGCGCGTTCCACCGGGTCGCGCAGGATGGCGATGAGCCGCGCGTCGGGTATGAGCTCCCGGATGCGGCGCTGCGCGTCGCGGTCGTAGAGGTAGAACGGCGTCGACTCGCCGCGGAGCGTCCCGGGCGGGGCGTCGTCGAACAGGGCCTCGTAGTCGGCGCGGCGCCAGACGTGCTCGCGGTAGGTCTGCGCGTCGCCCGGCCCGCCGCGGGCCGGGGGCGGGCCGTCGGTGAGGAAGAACTTCGGCTCCTTCACCGGGGACATGTACAGGGCGGGGTGCCGGGCGAGGGCCGCGTGCAGCGCGGTGGTCCCGGCCTTGGGGGCACCGCTCACCAGGAAGTTCGGTAGTGCCATCCGTTTCCTCCCAGGCCGCTACGGTCTTTCGGTCACATTACCTATCTGGTTTGTGGGCAAACCACCCGGGCCCGGCGCCACGCCACGCCGGGCCCGGAGCCCTGGATCCTCCGATCAGGCCGCCGACTCGGCCGGGGTGTAGTGGGACGCGTCGTCGCCCTCGACGCGGTAGCTGCGCCGGCCGTCCACGCCCACCGGGACGTCTCCGGCGACGGTGACCCGGTGCAGGCGGCGGGGGAGGTCGCCGTAGTCGTCCACGGCGTAGTGCTGGGTGATGCGGTTGTCGAACAGCACGAGGTCGCCGGGCGCCCAGGACCAGCGGAACACGTTCTCCGGGCGGGTGACGTAGGCCTGGAAGATGTCCAGGACGGCGCGGCTCTCCCGGTTCGACAGCCCGACCACGCTCTGCGCGAACCCGCCGATGAACAGGTTCCGCTCGCCCGACTCGGGGTGGACCCGCACCACGGGGTGCGCGGTCTTCCACGTCCGCGACACGAAGGCCTTGCGGTAGTGGGCGACCTTCTCGGGGTCGGCCCCCGAGTCCTTGGGCTGGACGTAGTCGTAGTCGTTGGTGTGGACGGCCCAGAGCGTGTCGGCGAAGGCGCGCAGCTCGTCCGGCAGGTCCCGGTAGGCGGCCGCGGTGTTGGCGATCAGCGTGTTGCCGCCGTAGGGCGGGACGACCAGGCTGCGCAGCGTGCTGAGCTTCGGCGGCGACTGGACGAACGTGACGTCGGTGTGCCACTGGTTCGCCCGGCCCTCCTCGCCGTCCACGGGCAGGATCTGCGGCGCGCCCTCGACCGACGGCACCGTCGGGTGCGCGCCGGTGAGGGGCCCGAAGCGGCCGGCGAAGGCGAGCTGGTCGGCGTCGGTCAGCTCCTGGCCGCGGAAGCCAAGGACCTTGTGCTCCAGCAGGGCGGCGGAGATCTCGGCGAAGACCTCGTCGGACAGGTCGCGCAGGTCGACGCCGACGACCTCGGCCCCGATGCGGCCACCGACCTTGCGGACATCGAACTCGGACACGGGCATACCTCTTTCCACGGGGGACGGACTCCGCGGCGCGCGCGGCGGGGGCGGCCGGAGCGGCGTGGTACCGCTCCGGCCGCAGCGAATCACGAGGCCGGGAGCAAAGTCAACTATCCCTATCAAGTGACTTGGAAATATTTCCTACTAAACCTGTTGACTTAATGGGGAACTCTGGGACATGCTCCTCGGCGTGAACCCCAGCACCTCATGGACCAGACGCCCGATCGCCACGCCCAGCGCACGGCGGACGGTGCGGCGGTGCGCCGCGGCCCTCGCAGGCGTGGCGCTCGCCGGCACCGCCGCGGCCGGGTGCGGCAGCGCGGCGGGCGGCTCAGGACGGACCACCACCCTCCGCTACCAGGGCTCCGCGGGCCAGGTCACGCCGCCGGAGCTCGCCCAGGACCTCGGCTACCTCGGCGAGGTCAAGCTCAAGTGGGTCGGCAACACCATCAGCGGCCCGCAGGACATCCAGTCCGCCGCCACCGGCCAGACCGACTTCGGCGGCGCGTTCAACGGCGCCGTGATCAAGCTCCAGGCGGCCGGCGCGCCGCTGACCTCGGTCATCGGCTACTACGGCAGCGACAAGGACTCCTACAACGGCTTCTACGTCCCGAAGGACAGCCCGATCAAGGGCCCGCGCGACCTCATCGGCAAGAAGATCGGGATGAACACGCTCGGCGCCCACTCCGAGGCGGTCCTCGACATCTACCTCCAGCGCGGCGGGCTGTCCCCGGCGGAGGTCAAGAAGGCCGAGCCGCTCGTCGTGCCCCCGGTCAACACCGAGCAGTCGCTGCGGCAGGGGCAGATCGACGTCGGCGTGCTCGGCGGGATCTTCCGCGAGAAGGCCGAGGCCGCCGGCGGGGTCCGCAAGGTGTTCAGCGACTACGACCTCCTCGGCGCCTTCACCGGCGGCACCTACGTGTTCCGCGACGACTTCGTCAAGCGCAACCCGGACACCGTGAAGGCGTTCACCGCCGGGGTGGCCAAGGCCATCGAGTGGGCGCGGACGACGCCGCGCGACCAGGTCATCGCCCGCTTCACCAAGATCGTCCAGGCGCGGGGCCGGAACGAGAGCCCCGACGCCCTGAAGTACTTCAAGTCCTACGGCGTCGCGGGCCGGGGCGGCGTCATCGCCGAGAAGGAGTTCACCACCTGGATCACCTGGCTGGAGCAGCAGGGCCAGATCCCGAAGGGCAAGGTCAAGGTCGGCGACCTCTACACCAACAGGTTCAATCCGTACGCGGGCGACGGGAGCCGCGGATGACCACGAAGATCGAGATTTCGGGGGTCGGCAAGACCTTCCCGGTCCGCGGCGGCGGTGCGTTCACCGCGCTGCGCGACACCACGCTCGACATCGCCGAGGGCGAGTTCCTCGTCGTCGTCGGCCCGAGCGGCTGCGGCAAGTCGACGCTCCTCGACCTGCTCGGCGGGCTCACCCGGCCGACCACGGGCCGCATCCTGCTGGACGGCGCCGAGATCACCGGCCCGGCACTCGACCGGGGCGTCGTCTTCCAGCAGTACGCGCTGCTGCCGTGGCGCTCGGCGCTGCGCAACGTCGAGTTCGGCCTGGAGGCCAAGGGCCTCGGGCGGCGCGAGCGCGCCGAGACCGCCCGGCACTACCTCGACCTCGTCGGGCTGTCCGGGTTCGAGGACCGCTACCCCCACGAGCTGTCCGGCGGCATGAAGCAGCGCGTCGCGATCGCGCGCAGCCTCGCCTACGACCCCGGCGTCCTGCTCATGGACGAGCCGTTCGCCGCCCTCGACGCCCAGACCCGCGACTCCCTCCAGGACGAGCTGCTGCGGATCTGGGAGCGCACCGGCAAGACCGTCGTGTTCATCACCCACGGCATCGACGAGGCCGTCTACCTGGGCGGGCGCGTCGCGGTCCTCACCTCCCGGCCGGGCCGGGTCAAGGAGGTCGTCGACATCGACCTCGGCCCGCGCCACGAGACCGAGGACCTGCGCTCCAGCCCCGAGTTCGCCGAGCACCGGCACCGGGTCTGGTCGCTGCTGCGCGACGAGGTCCGGGCCGCGCGGCGGCTGGACGTCCCGCGGCCGCGGAGGGAGGCGGTCGGCCTTGGCTAGCACCGTCGAAGCGCCCGCCGCCGGACCGGGCACGGCCGGGCCGGACACGGCCGAGCCGGACACGACCGGACCGGCCCCGGCCCGCAGGCGGCCGGCCGCGCGCGATGAGGAACGCGCCGCCTCCCGGGTCCACGTCGAGGAGTCGCGCGTGGACGGCCG
>NZ_CAACUY010000346.1 GCF_900659615.1 Actinomadura fibrosa
GTGCCCGCGAGCGCGCGGAGGGCGGCGCCGGCCGCGCGGCGCAGCTCCTCGGGACCGGGCTCGGCGCCGAGGCCCGCGGCCACGACCACCGGGGCGCCGATCGCACCGAGGGTGGGCAGCTTGATGACCTCGCCGGCCTTGCCGGTGGCGCCGAGCGCGCGCAGGGCGTCCGCGAGCTTCCCGGAGAGGGCCTGGTCGAGGTCTTCGGAGCCGGCGGCCGGTGCGGCACCCGCCTCGGCGGGGGAGACGCCGATCACGATCGCGTCGACGTCGAGGCCGGCCGGTGCTGCGCTGTCAAGGCTGATGCTCGTCACGTAGCCCGATGTTAGTCCTCCGCGTGACCGGTTTCGTCCTTTGTCTATTGCAAAGCCCTTGGCGTCAGGCCCTGGCGGGCCCTCCTTCAACGGGCTTCGCGGCGATCGCTGCATCGCTCCGAACTCGCCCTGGCGGGCTCGCTTCGCGATCAAGTTCTCGCAAGCTCGAACTTGGCTTCGCACGCGATCGCAACGTTTCCGGTCGTCGGGGGTTGAGGCCAGGGCACGCTGGCGGACGCCCCGCAGGTGGCTGCGTGCCGACTAGGGCCGGCAGGTGGCTGATGTGCTGCGTTGCCGGGGTGGTGTGGGGTGGCGGAACGGCTTTTGGTGGTCGTGTCGTCGCAGGTCACAGGCATTTTCTTGGTCGCCTGGGTGGCGTTGTTGCCCGGCTATTCACCTATTCCAATGGGTTTAGTAGGTTAAGGCCGTGACCAGGAGAGACAACGCCGCGGAGGCCCTGACGCTCGCGGACGCGCGGCGGCTGCGTGCCGATCGGGCCCGGCAGGTGGCGGACGTGCTGCGCCGCCAGGTGCTGCACGGCGCGTTCCGTGGCGGCGCCCTGCCGGCCGAGGCCGACCTCGTCCGCGAGTTCGGGACGTCCCGCAACACCGTCCGGGAGGCCCTGGACCTGCTGCGCGCCGAGGGCCTGGTCGAGCGCTGCCCCGGCGTGGGGACGCTCGCGGTGGCCGAGAAGTACCCGCACGGGCTGGAGCGGCTGCTCGGCCTCGCCGAGACGCTGCGCGAGCACGGCGAGGTCGCCAACGAGGTCCGGATGACCGGCCTGATCATGCCGTCCCGGGAGATCCGATCCCGGCTCCGGGTGCCCGAGGGGGAGCCCGTCGTCTACATCGAGCGGCTGCGGCGGCTCAACGGGCTGCCGCTCTCGCTCGACCTCACGTACGTGTCGCGGGACCTCGGCGAACCGCTGCTCGCCGAGGACCTCGCCCACAACGACATCTTCGTCCTGCTCGAAGGGATCGCCGGCCAGCCCCTCGGGCGGGCCGACGTCACGCTGGAGGCGGTCAACGCCGACCCCCACTCGGCGGCCACGCTCGACGCCCCGCGCGGGACCGCCCTGCTCATGCTCGAACGCCTCACCCACCTGGCCGACGGGCGCCCGGTGGACCTGGAGTACATCCGGTTCCGCGGCGACCGCATCACGATGAGCGGCTCCATGAGCCGCACCCCACCACCGCTGTAGCCCCGCAGCGCATCCGAGAACGCACACGAGCCGCGCAGCGCCGCGCGGTGTGCTCCGCATGTCCGGCCCGAGGCCGCCGACCCTGGAGAAACGCCATGTCCCTCGTGGAGAACCGTGCCGACGTCCCCGTGACCGTGGACGAGGCCCTCTGCATCGACGGCTGCACCCTGTGCATCGACGTCTGCCCCCTGGACGCCCTGGCCGTCCACCCCGAGACGGGGAAGGCGTACATGCACGTGGACGAGTGCTGGTACTGCGGCCCGTGCGCCGACCGCTGCCCCACCGGGGCCGTGACCGTGAACATGCCGTACCTGCTGCGCTGAAGGGCGTCCGATGAACAAGACCCTGGCGGCGGCCGCCGCCCTGATCCCGCTCGCCGCCGGCTGCACCGTGGCGGGCAACGCGTCCGGCGGGGACGGCTCCGACACGATCGTCGTCGGCTACCAGTCGAAGACGATCAACACGGTGACGGCCGGGACCCTGCTGCGCTCCCTCGGCGCGTTCGAGAAGCGCCTCAAGGACCTGGGGAAGGCCGAGGGCAAGAGCTACAAGGTGGTCTGGCAGGACTACGACACCGGCGCGCCGATCACCGCCCAGATGCTCGCCGGGAAGATCGATATCGGCTCGATGGGCGACTACCCGCTGCTGATCAACGGCTCGCGCTCGCAGGCGCAGGGCGGCGACGCGGAGACCGAATGGGTCTCGGTGACCGGCTACAACCTGCGCGGCTCGCTGAACGGCGTGGTCGTCTCCAACGCCTCCAAGGCGAGGACGCTGCGCGACCTCAAGGGCAAGGCCGTGTCGGCGAGCGTCGGGTCGGCCGGGCACGGGACGCTCGTCCAGGCGGCGCGCAAGTACGGGCTCGACGCCGCCAAGGACCTCAAGATCGAGAACCAGCAGCCGACCGTGGGCTCGTCGGCGCTCCAGGCCGGGAGCGCGGCGGCGCTCGCGCAGTTCGTCGCCTGGCCGGGCCTGCTGGTGAACAAGGGGCAGGCCCGGCTCCTCTACGACGGCGGCGCGCTGAACGTGCCGACGTTCCACGGCGTCGTCGTCCGCAAGCAGTTCGCCAAGGAGCGGACGAAGATCCTGGAGGCGTTCCTCGCCGCCCAGATCGACGCGACCCGCTCCCTGCACGCCGACCCCGTGAAGGCGGCGGAGTCGGTCGCGTCCTCCACCGGGCTGCCCGCCGAGACGGTGTACCTCTACAACGGCGCCGGGGGCGTCGCCACGTTCGACCCCACCATCAAGAAGGACCTGCGGGCCGCCTTCGTCCAGGACGTGCCGTTCCTGAAGTCCATCGGCGTCATCCAGACGCCGCTGAAGGTGGACCCCTTCGTCAACGACACCTACATCCGCAAGGTGGTGGGCGCGTCCTACGAGCGCGACGCCGCGTCCACGGCCAACCCCGCCGCCATCACCGGGACCGACGCGGTGTGCAAGACGGCGGTGAACGACCCGGCGACCGCCGGAGAGGTGTGGGTGGCGGGCGAGGCCAAGACGCGCCCTGTCGCCGACCCCGTCTGCCTGCTGCGGAACGTCCGCGCGCTCCAGGCCGAGGGCAAGAAGCTCCGTGCCGTCTACATCCCGGACGCGACGACCGGCACCCGCTGGTTCGCCGACAAGGACGTGTGGGTCGAGGACCCGTCCGCCAAGGCCGCGCAGAGGTTCAAGCCCTTCGCGACCCAGGAGGCCGCCGACAAGTACGTCGCCGCGCACTCCGGCGCAAAGGTCGTCGCCTACGCCGAGGCGGTGCGGCGCGCATGACCGGGGTCCTCCGCTGGCCGGTGCGGCTCGCGTCCCTGCTGGCCGCGCTGGCGGTATGGCAGGTGCTGACCGCCGCGAACGTGCGGCTGTGGGTGCGGTTCGACCGCTTCCCCGGCCCGCTGGACGTGGCGCGGGAGTTCGGCCGCCAGCTCGAACACGGCCAGTTCTACCAGGACGTCGCGCAGAGCCTCGTCCGCATCCTCACCGGCTTCGCGCTGGCCGCCGTCCTCGGCGTCGTGCTCGGCGTCGCGACGGCCCGCTCGCGCTGGGCCGAGGACCTGCTCGGGCCGCTGTTCGAGGTGGCCCGGCCGATCCCGGCGATCGCGCTCGTGCCGGTCGCGATCCTGCTGTTCCCGGCGAACGAGCAGGGCATCGTCTTCATCACCTTCGTCGCCGCGTTCTTCCCGGTGCTGGTGAGCACGCGGCACGCGGTGAAGGCCCTCCCGGTCGTCTGGGAGGACGCGGTGCGCACGCTCGGCGCGTCCCGGGCGCGGGTGCTGCTCCGCGTCGTCCTGCCGGGCGTGCTGCCCGGCGTGTTCGGCGGCCTGTCGATCGGGATGGGCGTGGCGTGGATCTGCGTCATCTCCGCCGAGATGATCTCCGGCGACTTCGGCGTCGGCTACCGGACCTGGCAGGCCTACACGATCGTCGACTACCCCGGCGTGCTCGTCGGGATGGCCACCATCGGGCTGCTCGGCTGGCTCACCTCCGCCTCGGTGGAGCTGGCCGGACGCCGGCTGACCCGCTGGCTGCCGAGGGAGGAGCGCCGATGAGCGGCGGACCGGTGGACGGCGCGCCCAGGAGTCTCCGCGCGGGTACGCGCGCTGCGGCCCGTGCGGCGGCCCGTGCGGCGACCCGTGCGGAGGCGCGTGCGGGGGCGTTGCCTCTGCGGGCCGAAGGGGTGACCCTCGGGTACGGCAAGGGCAGTCCCGTGCTGACCGGCCTCGACCTGGAGGTCGCGGCGGGGGAGATCCTCGTGGTGCTCGGGCCGTCCGGCTGCGGCAAGTCCACCCTGCTCCGGGCGTTCGCCGGGCTGCTCCCGGTCACGGCCGGGCGCGTCCTCGCGGACGGCGTGCCCGTCACCGGCACGTCCGCCGACCGGGCGCTGATGTTCCAGGACGACGCGCTCCTGCCCTGGCGCACCGCGCGCCGCAACGTGGAGCTGGCCCTCGCCCTGCGCGGCGTCCGGCGCGCCGAGCGCCGCGCCGCCGCCGCGCTGGAGGGGTTCCCGCTGCTCGCCGCCGCCGAGTCGGCCGGCTCCCTCGTCGCCGCCGAGATGAGCCACGACGGGCTGCCCTGGTCGGCCGAGGAGCACGACGCGCTGCTCACCGAGCTGCTCGGGCCGCGGCCCACCGGCGGGCTGCGCCCGCGCGTCCTCCAGGACCTCGCCGACCGCATCAGCGCCGCGTTCGGCGGGCGCGCCCACGTCAACCCCGACTCGCCCGCCCAGATCATCAAGGCGTTCGCGGCGGCGGGCCTGCCCGTTTCGTCCACCCGGGCGCACGTCCTCAAGCGCCTCGACCATCCCGCCGTCCCGCTGCTGCTGGAGTACAAGGAGCTCGCGCGCCTGCACGCCGCGCACGGCTGGGCCTGGCTCGACACGTGGGTGAGCGGCGGGCGCTTCCGCCCCGAGTACGTGGTGGGCGGCGTCGTGTCCGGGCGCTGGGCGACCAACGGCGGCGGCGCCCTCCAGATCCCGCGCGTCCTGCGCCGGGCCGTCGTCGCCGACCCGGGCTGGCGCCTCGTGGTCGCCGACGCCGCGCAGCTCGAACCCCGCGTCCTCGCCGCGCTCGCGGGCGACCGCGCGTTCGCCGACGCGGCCGCGCACGGCGACCTGTACGCCGCCCTGTCCGACGCCTTCAGCGCGGGCCCCGCCCACGGCCCTGCCCGTGATCGAGGCGGCGGGAGCCGGCGCGACCCCGACGCGCTCGGCCCGCGCGACAAGGCGAAGCTCGCGCTGCTGTCGGCGATGTACGGCGGCGGGACGGGCGAGGCGGTGCAGCTCCTCGGCGTGCTCAGGAGCCGCTTCCCGGACGCGTTCGAGTACGTGGAGGCCGCCGCCCGGGCGGGGGAGCGGGGCCTGCTCGTCCGGTCGCGGCTGGGGCGGACGTGCCCGCCGCCGTCCGCGGGCTGGCGCGAGCTGACCTCCGCGGGCGACGACGACGGCGAGGCGGCGGCGGACGGAGCGGCCCGCGGCTCCGCGGCGCAGGCGTTGCGGAGCCGCGGCCGGTTCACCCGCAACTTCGTCGTGCAGGCGACCGCCGCCGACTGGGCGCTCGCGCTGCTCGGCTCGCTGCGCCGCAGGCTGGCCCGGCTCGGCCCGCCGCGCCTCGTGTTCTTCCAGCACGACGAGGTCATCGTCCACACCCCCGCCGAGCTGGCCGGCGAGGTCGGCGAGGCGGTCCGCGCCGCGGCGGAGGAGGCGCGCCGCCTGCTGTTCGGCGGCACGCCCGTCGTGTTCCCGATGGAGATCGCCGTCGTCGACCGCTACTCCGACGCGAAGTGACGCCGATGGCCCCGACGACCGTGCTGATCGAGATCCGCTACGCGGGAGCGCAGCAGGACGAGCGGGACGCGGCGAAACGGGCGCTCGCCGCCGCGCTGGACGTGCCCGGAGCGGACGTGGCGGCCGGGCCGGGCAACACCGTGCAGGTCCGCGCCACGCTGGAGGCGGACGGTCCGCTCGACGCCGCCGGCCTCCTCGACGAGGCCCTGGCACGCGCGCTCATGGCGGCGGGCCTCTTCGAGGAGTTCGACGTCGCCCGCCGCCTCGTGCACGCGGCGCCGACCGAGGAGGCGGACCGGCTGTTCGCCTGGTCCGCCGAGTTCAGCGCCCGTCCCGCTGGAGGCGCCGGAGGTGCGCGGCGAGGGCGCGGATGGTGTTCGCGGCGGCGACGGCGTGGCCGCGGGCGTTGAGGTGGAGCTCGTCGGCGCTGTAGATGCCGGGGTCGGTGCCGACCGGCGCGTCGGGCGGGTTGTCGACGTGCACGGCGCCGTGCTCCGCCGCGATCTCGGCGGTCAGCGCCCCGAGCCGCCGCGTCCGGTCGGAGATCGTCGCCCGGTACCGGGCCGGGCCGAGGCCGGCGGCCGCGATGTCGAACAGCCCGATCGTGAGGACGTCGGCGCCCGCGCCGCGCAGCGCCGCGACGATGGCCCCGAGCTCGCGGCGCACCGCGTCCTCGTCGAAGCGGGGCCGCAGCATGTCGTTGCCGCCGGCCGCGACGATCGCGAGGTCGGGGCGGAAGTCCAGCGCCGGCCGGAGCTGCTCGGCGGCGACCTCCGCGGCGACGCGGTCGCGGCGGCCGAGGTTGCGCGCCGCGAGGTCCGGCGCGGCGGCGCGCAGCGCCTCCTCGACGCGGTCGGCCCACGACAGGTCCCGGTAGCCGGGCGCCGGGTCGCGGATCCCCTCGGCGACGCTGTCGCCGATCGTCACGAGCCTGCGCCAGGGCGCGCCCGCGAGCAGCGCGGCGGCGTCGGGCAGCGGCAGGACGTCCGGGTCGGTGTACTCGTCGGCGGGCAGGGCGGGCGATGCGGTCATGGTCACTTCCCGGTGGTCTCGGCGGCCGGGCGGGGCGCGCGGACGGTCAGCAGGAGCCCGACGACGGCGGCGGCCGCGATCGCGAGCGTGCAGAACAGGTAGACGGCGATGTAGTCGTCGTGCTCGGCGGCGTCGGGCAGCAGCGCGGCGAGCACGGCGACGCCGAGCGCGCCCCCGAGCTGCCGGGCGGTGGTGTTGAGGCCGGTCGCGCCCGCGAAGCGCTGCGGCCCGACCGACAGCGCGGCGGCGGTCGCGGTGCCGGTGGTGAGCATCCCCATGCCCGTCCCGACCAGCAGCCCGACCGGCAGCCACAGGGTGAGGAAGTGCGGCTCGGACGGCAGCGTCGCGAGCACCCAGATCCCGGACGCGACCATGACGAGCGCGCCGCCGGTCACCGCGGGGCGGACGCCGATGCGCCCGGTCAGCCGGCCCATGACGAGGGCCGCGGCGGTGGCGGTGAACGCGCCGGGCGTCGAGGCGAAGCCCGCCTTGAGGATCGAGTAGTGCCACTCCCCGGTGAGGTAGAGGACGCCGACCAGCAGCCACGAGTACAGCGCCGTCCCGTACAGGAACGAGGCGGCGTTGGCGAGGGCGAACGAGCGGGTGCGCCACAGGGAGATCTCCAGCGCGGGGACGGGGTGCCGCGCGGACCGCCACAGCGCGAGAGCGGTCAGGACCGCTCCGCCGAGGAGCAGGCCGAGCGTGCGGGCGTCGCCCCAGCCCCAGTCCCCGGACTGCGTGACGCCGAGCGCGAGCGCGCCGACGCCGCCGCCCAGCAGGACGCTCCCGGCGAGGTCGGGCAGGCCGCCGTCCCGGGCCGCGGCGCGCGGCAGGCGCAGCCCGGCCAGCAGCATCGCGGCGCCGACCGGCACGTTGAT
>NZ_CAACUY010000347.1 GCF_900659615.1 Actinomadura fibrosa
GTGGCGTCCCAGTCGACGGCGAAGTAGATCGGGCGGTCGTCCGGCATCCCGCACCACGCCGCCTGCGCGGCCGCGTCCCGCGCGTCCGCCTCGCCGCCCCCGGAGGCGCTCGGGCGGGCGCTCGGCGTCCTCGCCGAGCTCGCGGCCGGGGCCCCCGACGACGCGCTCGTGGACTGACGGCGCCGACGGCGGGTCCCTGGACTCCTGATCAAGAACGGGCCATCGTCGTCGGGGGAGCGTCCGCCGCGGGGTCGCGGGCGCGTGGGCCACGGGCGGGGGCAGGCGTGATGATCGAGGTCCGCGGGGTCGGGCAGCGGGCGGGCGGCGGGCGCCGCACGCTGCGGGACGTGTCGCTGACGATCGGGACCGGCGAGCTCGTCGCGATCATCGGCGGGAGCGGGGCCGGGAAGACCACGCTGCTGGACGCGATCGCCGGGGTGCGTCCGCCGTCCGAGGGCGAGGTCCGCCGCTCCGGCGACGGGGCTCCGGGCGCCGGGCGCGGGCTGGGGTACGTCCCGCAGGACGACATCGTCCACCGGGAGATGCCGCTCCGGCGGACGCTGCGGTACGCGGCCGGGCTGCGGCTGCCCGCGGGGACGCCGCCGGAGCGCGCCGAGCGGGCCGTGGACGCCGTCCTGGACGCGCTGGCGCTGACCGGGCGGGCCGGGCAGCGGGTCGGGTCGCTGAGCGGCGGTGAGCGCAAGCGGGCGAGCATCGCGGCCGAGCTGCTCGCGCGGCCGGGCGTGTTCTTCCTCGACGAGCCGACCTCGGGGCTCGACCCGGCGACGGCGGCCGAGCTGATGGGGCTGCTGCGCGGCCTCGCGGACTCCGGGACGACCGTGGTGCTCACGACGCACCAGCCGCCGGACGTGGCCTTCTGCGACCAGGTCGCCGTCCTGGCGCTGGACGGCACGCTGGCGTTCTACGGCCCCCCGGACGAGGCCCTCGCGGAGTTCCGGGCGGGCAGGGTCGAGGACATCTACCTGCGCCTCGCCGGCGGCGGCACCCCGCACGACTGGACCGCCCGCTTCGCCCGCCCCGGTGAGGCCGAGCCCGGGGCGGGGCGGCGGGTCGGGGCGTGGCAGCAGTGGGCGCTGCTCACGCGGCGCAATGCGGACCTCCTCACGCGGAGCAGGCTCACGCTCGCGGTGCTGGCCGGGTCGCCGCTGATGGTCCTCGCGATGTTCGCGGTCCTGTTCCGGCCGGGCGCGTTCTCGCCCGCGTCGCCGAGCCCCTCCGCGACCGTGATGATCCTGTTCTGGATCGCCTTCGGCGGGTTCTTCTTCGGGCTCACCTACGGGCTGCTCCAGATCTGCCCCGAGCTGCCGGTGCTGCGGCGGGAGCGGCTGACCGGCCTGCGGGTGGGGCCGTACGTGCTGGCGAAGGCGGCCGTGCTGCTGCCGCTGCTCGCGGTCGTGGACGCGGCGATGCTCGGCGTCCTGCGGTGGCTCGACCGGCTGCCGCCCGTGGGCTGGCGGACGTACGGGGAGCTGCTGGTCACGCTGCTGCTGTGCTCGCTGGCGGCGCTGGCGCTCGGCCTGCTGGTGTCGGCGGCCGTGACGGACCCGGCGCAGGCCACGATGGCGCTGCCGATGCTGTGCTTCCCGCAGGTGCTCTTCGTGGGCGCGATCCTTCCCGTGCCGGTCATGGCGGCGCCCGGGCGGTGGCTGAGCTACGCGATGTCGAACCGGTGGGCGTTCGAGGGGCTGGGGCACAGCCTCGGCGTGGAGGGGCTGTGGGCGTCCGGGCGGTCGCCGCTGGGGCCGCCGCTGCTCGCCTCGTACGGGGAGACCTTCGGGCGGCCCGTGGCGCTCGACTGGGCGGTGCTGGGCGCGTTCTCCGCGGTGTTCCTCGCGGCCACGGGGGCCGTCCTCGCGCACCGGACCCCGAATGCCCCAACTTCGTCCGAATAAGGTCATGAGATCCCCTTGCGCTCATAACTGGGATTTTCGACCGTCCTTGATGGGGAATGTGATGGTTTGTCCACCGGGGGGTGCGATGTGAGCGCGTCATCCGATCTCGATGCCGGCGCGGCGCCGGCGGCCCTCCCCGGCTACGCCGCGACGCGCCGCCTCGACGAGCTGCGCGCCGCCGAGTACCCGCACCTCGACGCGGACGGTCAGGTCTACCTCGACTACACCGGCTCGGGCGTGGCGGCCCTCGCCCAGTACCGCGCGCACGCCGAGCGGCTGTCGCGCCGCTGCTACGGCAACCCGCACTCGGAGAACCCCTCGTCCCGCGCCTCCACCCGGCTCGTCGAGCGGGCGCGCGCGGCGGTCCTGGAGTTCTTCAACGCCTCCCCCGACGAGTACGCGGTCGTCTTCACCCCGAACGCCACCGGCGCGTGCCGGCTGGTCGGCGAGGCCTACCCCTTCGGGCGCGGCACGCGGCTCGTCCTGACCGGCGACAACCACAACTCGGTGAACGGGATCAGGGAGTTCGCGCGGGCGCGCCGGGCGCGGGTCGTCCACCTCCCCGTGCGCGGCCCGGACCTGCGCGTCCCGGACGACGCCGTCCGCGCCGCGCTCGGCCGGCGGCGCGGGCTCCTCGCCTTCCCCGCGCAGAGCAACTTCACGGGCGTCCAGCACCCCCTGGACTGGATCGCCCTCGCCCACGAGCACGGCTACGACGTCCTGCTCGACGCGGCCGCGTTCGTCCCCGCCAACCCCCTCGACCTGAGCGCCGTCCACCCCGACTTCGTCCCGGTGAGCTGGTACAAGGTGTTCGGGTACCCGACCGGCGTCGGCGCGCTGGTCGCCCGGCGCGAGGCGCTGGCCCGGCTCCGCCGCCCCTGGTTCTCCGGCGGGACGATCCAGGCCGTCAGCGCGCTCGCCGGGTGGCACGTCCTCGCGCCCGACGAGACGGCCTTCGAGGACGGCACGCTCAACTTCCTGTCCATCCCGGACGTGGAGGTCGGCCTCGACTGGGTCGGGGCCATCGGAATGGACGTGATCCACCGCCGCGTCAAGTGCCTGACGTCCTGGCTCCTGCGCCGCCTCGCCGGGCTGGCGCACGCCGACGGCTCCCCGCTGGTCCGGCTCTACGGCCCGGCCGGGACGGACGGGCGCGGCGGCACGGTCGCGTTCAACATCCTCGACCGCCGCGGCCGGGTCGTGGACGAGCGGATCCTCGCCCGCGACACCGCCGCGGCCGGGATCTGCGTGCGGACGGGCTGCTTCTGCAACCCGGGCGCCGGCGAGGGCGCGTTCGCGATCCCCGAGCGGGCGCTGCGCGGCACCGCGCGCCGCGGCGCGCCGACCCTCGACGCCTACCTGGACCTGCTGGGGCTGCCGAGCGGCGGCGCGGTCCGCGCGTCCGTCGGGCTCGTGTCCAACGTCGCGGACGTGGAGCGGCTCGCCGGCTTCCTGGCGGAGGCGTACGGCGACCGGGAGCCCGACGCCGCCGGCCTCAGGCCCCGCGAGCGCTGCTGAGCCCGCTTCCGGCCCTGGAGCCCCCTCAGGACCCGGCCCGCTCGACGACGGCGGCCCACTCCTCCAGCAGCTCCTGCGCGGCGTCCGCGTCGGGCCCCTCGGCCCACAGGTGCGTGACCGCCTCCGCCGGGTCCGGCAGGACGAGCACCCAGCGGCCGTCGTCCTCGACGACGCGCACGCCGTCGGTGGTGTCGATCCGGCGGCCGCCGGCGGCCTCCACGACGTGCCGCATCACGCTGCCCTTGGCCGCCCACGGCGTCGGGACGGACCGCCGCAGCAGGTGCGCCTCCGGGATCCGCCGGTCGATCTGCGACAGCGTCAGCCGGGTCCGCGCGACCAGCCCGACGAGCCGGACGAACGCCGCGATCCCGTCGACGGTGCCGCTGAACTCGGGCATCACGAAGCCGCCGCGGCCGTCCCCCGCGAAGATCACGTCGGGCCGGGCGGCGGCCTTGGTGAGGACGTCCTGGGACGTCGAGGTCCACTCCACCAGCACGCCGTGGAACCGGCAGACCTGCTCGGCGACCCGCGTGGTGGTCACCGGCAGCGCCACCCGGCCGCCGCGCCGCTCGGCGGCGACGAGGTCCAGCATGACGAGCAGGGCCCGGTCGTCGCCGACGAGCTCCCCGTTCTCGTCCACCAGGGAGATCCGCTCCCCCACCGGGTCGAACCGCACGCCGAACGCGGCCCGCGACGACGACACCAGCTCGCCGAGGCGCTCCAGGTCGCGCATCCGCTCGGCGAGCGTCTCGGTCGGGTTGGCCTCGTCCAGGCCGCTGTTGCGGGTGAGGACCTCCACGCCCATCATGCCGAGGAGGTTCGGCAGCACCAGCGAGGTCGTGCCGCCCGCGTTGTCCAGGACGATCTTCAGCCCGGCCTCGCGGACCCCGCCGGTGTCAACGCAGCGCAGCAGGTCGCGGGTGTAGGTCTCCACGATCCGCGGCGGGTAGTTCAGCTCGGCGATCTCGCCGGGGAACGCCCGCCGGTACTCCTGCCGGCCGAAGACCCGCTCCAGCTTGCGCTGCGCGGCCTGGGACAGGTCGGCGCCGTTCGGGGCGAGGAAGATGATGTCGACGCCCTGGGGGTCGCCGAGCGTGGTGCGGATGTAGATCCCGCCCGCGGAGTCGGCGCGCCCCGTCTCGAACCGGGCGACGGTCAGCGGGGTCGCCTCCAGGTCCAGCACGTTGATCGCGCTCGCGGTCAGCGCGCTGATCACCGCGCGCTTCAGCGTGCGCGCCGCCCGGGACACGTCGCGGCCGGTGACGACCGTCGTGCCCTTGGTCAGCGTCGTCGCGTACGCGCTCGCCAGCCGCACCGCGAGCTCGGGCGTGATCTCCACGTTGACCAGGCCGCTCACCCCGCGCGGCCCGAACAGGTTGCGCTGCCCCCGCGACTCCCAGATCACGCTGGTGTTGACGACCGCGCCCGCCTCGATCGTCTTGAACGGGTAGACCTTGACGCCGCTGGAGACGTACGCCTCCGCCTCGATGACGCACTCGTCCCCGACGATCGCGCCCTCCTCGACGCGGGCGCCGGCCATGATGTCGGTGTTCTTGCCGATCACGCAGCCGCGCAGGTTCGTGGACGGCGCCACGAACACGTTGTCGTGGACGACCGCCCGGTGCAGGAACGCGCCCTCCTTCACGACCACGTTGCTGCCGAGGACCGTGTACTCGCGCAGCTCGACGCCCGCCTCGACCTTGGCGTAGTCGCCGATGTAGAGGGGCCCCTTGAGGACGGCCTCCGCGTCGACCTCGGCGCCCTCGGCGACCCACACGCCCGGGGACATCTCGAACCCGCCGAGCTCGATCCCGACCTGCCCGGACAGCATGTCGGCCTGCGCCTTCAGGTAGCTCTCGTGGGTGCCGACGTCCTCCCAGTAGCAGTCGGCGACGTACCCGAACAGCGGGGCGCCTTCCGCCAGGAGCTTGGGGAACACGTCCCCGGACCAGTCGACGACCTCCCCCGCCGCGACGTGGTCGAGGACCTCCGGCTCCATCACGTAGATGCCGGTGTTGACGGTGTCGGAGAACACCTGCCCCCACGTCGGCTTCTCCAGGAACCGCTGGACGCGCCCCTCCTCGTCCACGATGATGATCCCGAACTCCAGGGGGTTCGGGACCCGCTTCAGCCCGATCGTGACAAGCGCCCCGTTCCGCTTGTGGAAGCGCACCATGTCGGTCAGGTCGATGTCGGTGAGCGCGTCCCCGGAGATGACCAGGAACCGGTCGTCCCGCAGCGCCTCCTGCGCGTTCTTCACGCTGCCGGCGGTGCCGAGCGGGATCTCCTCGGTCGCGTAGCTCAGCGACATGCCGAGCTCCTCGCCGTCCCCGAAGTAGTTGCGGATCAGGGCGGCGAGGAACTGGACGGTGACGACGGTCTCGTCGAAGCCGTGCCGCTTGAGCAGCCGCAGCACATGCTCCATGATCGGCCGGTTGACGAGCGGAAGCAGGGGCTTGGGCTGGTTGGCGGTCATCGGACGCAGCCGCGTCCCCTCGCCTCCCGCCATCACGACGGCCTTCATCGGGGGGTCTCAGCTCCCTTGGGATCGCCGGCCGACGGATCCGCGCCGGGCGGGACGCCCGGGTCCGGCGCGGGGTCCGGCGCGCCCGCCCGCTCCGGGGCGCCGGCCGGTGGCGCCACGCGGCCGGCCAGCACCAGTTGCCGCGTCTGCGCCCAGTAGAGGACCGCCGCCCACCAGTACAGGGCCGTCCCCCAGATGGCGAAGGACCATCCGATGACCTTCGCCGCGGTCGCCGCCCCGCCGTCGTGGTCGCCGAGGAGCAGCAGCGGGAAGGCGTACAGCAGGCAGAGCGTCGCCGCCTTGCCGATGAAGTGGACCGGCAGCGTCCCGCCGTAGCCGAGCCGCCGGACGATCGGCGCGATCGGCGTGATCGCGGCCTCCCGGGCGACCAGCAGCACCACGAGCCACACCGGGACGATGTCCCGGACCGTCAGCCCGACGAGCGTCGCGAAGATGTAGAGCCGGTCGGCCGCCGGGTCGAGGACCATCCCGAGCCGGCTGGTCTGGTCCAGCGCCCGCGCGAGCTTGCCGTCCAGCCAGTCGGACAGCCCCGCGAACACGAGCAGCCCGAGCGCCCACCAGTCCTGCTCGGCGAGGACCAGCCACAGGAACAGCGGCACCCCGACGAGCCGGGCCAGGCTCAACACGTTGGGCACCGTGAGGATCCGGTCCTGCCCGGGCGCCCCGCCGACCTCAGCGCTCACCGACTCGCCTCCCTGTCCCCTTGATCCTGACCTTACCGGTAAAGCTTTGAAAGCCCCCGATAGCGTTCGGGCATGCGATGGACGGTGCACGGGGAGCGGTCGGTGTACGACAGCCCCTGGATGAGCGTACGGCTGGCCGACGTCGAGCTGCCCGACGGCCGCCGCTTCGACCACCACCTGCTGCGGGTGCGGCCCGCCGCCGGCGTGATCGCGGTCGACGGGCGGGGCCGGGCGCTGCTGATCTGGCGGCACCGGTTCATCACCGACCGCTGGGGCTGGGAGATCCCCGGCGGGCGCGTCGAGGACGGCGAGGAGCCCGCCGAGGCCGCCGCCCGCGAGCTGGTCGAGGAGACCGGCTACCGCGCCGGGCCGCTGCGGCCGCTGCTGACGGTCCCGCCGTCGCCGGGCGTGCACGACGGCATCCACCACGTCTTCCGGGCCGACGGCGCCGAGCGGGTCGGCGAGCCCACCGACGTCGAGGCCGAGCGGATCGAGTGGGTGCCGCTCGCGGACGTCCCCGGGCTGGCCGCGCGCGGCGAGATCGGCTCGGGCTCCACCCTCGCCGGCCTGCTGTTCCTGCTCACCGAGGGCGGCGGCACGGGCCGGACGGCACCCTGACCCGCGGGACAGGAACACCTCACCGGGAAGCCGGCCTCGGAGGCCGGCCCGAGGGCGCGCTTGACAGTGCCGGTCAGGAATCCGGACGTCCGCCGGGCCCCGGCTGAGGCGGGCTGGGGCACGTCCGGCTGACGGGCCGGGCAGGACCCCGAAGGTGCTGCGGAGGTTACTTTCCGTGATGGCGCTGTGCGTGCTTCCACGGATACCGCGGCGTACGGCGGCCGTGCCACGCTGAGAACGCCGGACATCGGCCGCCCGAGCCGCGCGCCCGTCGCCTCTGCCAGGGCGGCGGGCGCGCCCGGCTCCGCCGCACCCCCACACGGCGGCACTCCCCCGCCCCGGCGTTTCGCGCCCGGCATGCCCGCGCGCCCACGCGCG
>NZ_CAACUY010000348.1 GCF_900659615.1 Actinomadura fibrosa
AGCCCGTCGACCACACGGTCGCCGACGCCCAGTACCACCGCGCGCGGCTCACCCTCGACAACCGCGACCGGCGCTGCGCGCTCGGCGCCACCGGCTGGGCGATGTACTTCAACGCCGTCCGGCAGCCCGCCGCGGTGCTGGCCGGCGCGGCGGGCGACACCGCCCGCGAGCAGCTCGCCCGCCAGGGCCTCGCGGTCGCCCGCGCGGACGCCGCGCGGAGCGGCGACTTCTACACGCTCAAGCCCGCGGCCGGGTTCGCGCCGGTCGGGCCGGGCGAGCGGCGCGTGATCGACTTCAACGTCGAGCTGTGGGCGGTCCACAAGTCCGACGGCCCCGCGGGCTGGACGATCGCGTTCGGCGGCGGGCGGCCGGAGTGGCTGCCGTCCAAGACGCTGCTCGACCCCGCCGACTCGAAGCAGACCAAGGCGTTCTCCGGCGACAACCGGCCCGTCGAGACGGCGGCGACCCGGTACGCGCAGAACCCGTCCGGCGAGCAGAGCCTCACGCTGCGGCAGAGCATCGTCCCGCAGCCGCTGACGGCCACGGCGTCCGGCGGCACCGTCGCGATCGGCGGCGGCTCGGAGATCTCGGCGGCGCCCGCGCTGCGCGGCGAGGCGGGGTACCTGCGGTCCGCGCTGCGCGACGTGGCGAAGGGCAAGGGCAGGCCCATCGCCCTGCGGCTTGACCCGCGGCTGGACGTCGACCGCGACGGGAAGCCGGACGCGGAGGGCTACACCCTCGCCGCGACGGCGTCCGGCGTCCGGATCACCGGCACCGACCGCGCCGGGGTGCTCTACGGGATCCAGACGCTGCGGCAGCTCGTCCCGGTGAGCGGCTACAAGGCCGCCGCGGGCGGGCGCGCGGGCGCGACGGTCGCGGTCCCGCGCGCCACCGTGGCCGACGCGCCGCTGTTCGGCTACCGGGGCCTCCAGATCGACGTGGCCCGCCACTTCGAGACCAAGCAGACGATCGAGAAGTTCCTCGACCTGATGAGCTTCACCAAGCTCAACCGGCTCCACCTCGGCGTCACCAACGACGAGGGCTGGCGCCTGGAGATCCCCGGGCTGCCGGAGCTGACCGGGTTCGGCTCCCGCCGCGCCCTCGACCTGGCGGAGACGGGCGCGCTGCACCAGGGCATGGGGTCGGCGAACGACCTCGGCGGCGGCGACGGGATCGCCGGGAAGCCGCGGGACGAGACGGAGGCGAACCTCGGCCGCTCCCCCGCCTACCAGGGCTACGAGCCGGCCACGCAGAACTTCGTCGGCAAGGGCACCGGTTACTACTCCGTCGAGGACTTCCAGGAGATCCTGCGGTACGCGACCGCGCGGCACATCGAGGTGATCCCCGAGCTGAACTTCCCGGCGCACGCCCGCGCGGCCGTCCAGTCGATGGAGCGCCGCTACCAGCGCACCCACGACGCGACGTACCGGCTGCTCGACCCCGCCGACACGAGCCGGCACACGAGCGTCCAGTACTACACCGACAACCTCGCGAACCCGTGCCTGGCGAGCACCTACGCCTTCCTGACCAAGGTGGTCACCGAGGTCGCCGAGATGTACAAGGGCGCGGGCGCCCCGCTCAACCGGCTCAACCTCGGCGGGGACGAGCCGCCCGGGCCTCAGGAGGGCTGGTGGTCGGGCTCCCCCGCCTGCAAGGGCAATCCCGCGACGGCCGGGAAGTCCGGTGAGGAGCTGAAGGAGCTGTTCTTCACCCGCTACAACGAGATCGCGCACAAGGTGGCCCCCGCGACCTCGGGCTGGGAGGACATCACCGACCCGACGCGCTCGTACCGGCTCCCCGGCTTCACCCCGCTGCCCTGGCAGAACGTGTGGGGCTGGGGACGCGAGGACTGGGCGTACCGGTTCGCCAACGAGGGGACGCCGGTGATCCTCGCCCACGCGACCAACCTGTACATGGACCTCGCCTACAACAAGGACCCGGACGAGCCCGGCTACTACTGGGCCGCGTACGTGGACGAGAAGAGCACCTTCACCTACCAGCCGTACAACGTGTACGCCAACGCGACCGAGGACCGCTGGGGCAACCCGATCACGCCCAGCCCGTCCTGGACGAGGCTCACGCCCGCGGGCCGCAAGAACATCCTCGGCATCGAGGCGCAGCTGTGGGCGGAGAACGGCAAGGCGCCGGAGATCCGCGAGTACCAGGCGTTCCCGAAGCTGCTCGGCGTCGCCGAGCGGGCCTGGAACCGCGAGACCCCGGCGCCCGCCGCGATGGACGCCGCCTGGCGCACCTTCAGCAACACGCTCGGCCAGGTCACGTTCCCGCTCCTGTCCTACTACCGGCCGGTCGGCCTGCCCTGCACCGGCGTGAACTACCGCATCCCGCCGCCCGGCGCGAAGATCGCGGGTGGGACGCTGGCGGCGAACGTCCGCGACCCGGGACTGGCGATCGAGTACTCGACGGACGGCGCCCGCTGGCGGCCGTACACCGGGCCGGTCGCGGTCGGCGCGTCCGCGCTCACCCGCACCCGCGCGCCGGACGGGCGCACCAGCCGCATCTCGCCGGTCGGCGTGCCGGCCTGGCAGGGCACGGCCGCCTACCGTCCCGGCGCGCTGGTGTCCTTCCAGGGCGAGCTGTACCGGGCGACCCGGGCGGGGACCGGCCACCAGCCGGATCTCGCGCCCGACTACTGGAACCTGCTCCAGTGAGCACCTGAGGACGAGGCCCGGCCGTCCCCTCCGGGGGCCGGCCGGGCCGCCGGTCCGGCGCGGCGGCGTCAGGGGAGCATGCGGCGTCAGGGGAGCATGTGGAGCAGGTCCCACTCGTTCTCCGCGACGCGGCGGCCGAGCGCGGCCAGCTCCACCGACCGCTCGCCGCCGCTCAGGTGCCGCCGGGCCTGCATGGCGCAGATGATCGCCCAGCGGGCGACGCCGAACGCCTCCCACCAGCGCAGCGCGTCCCGGTCCACCGGGCCGCCGCCCGCGGCCTCGTACGCCGCGAGCAGCTCGTCGTAGCCGCCGAAGCCGCCGACCGGCGGCTCCGCGCCGAACCGCCACGCCTTCACGCACAGCCAGCCCAGGTCCTCGACGGGGTCGCCGATGTGCGCGAGCTCCCAGTCGAGGACGGCCCGGACGCCGTCCGGGCCGACGATGAGGTTGCCGTTGCGGAAGTCGCCGTGCACCACGGCGGGCGGGCGGGACGGCGGCCGCTCGCGCGACAGGCGGCGCAGCGCGAGCTCCAGCACGGGGTGCGGCTCGCCGACCTCGTCGAGCATCGCCCGCCAGGTGTCCAGGGGGTCGGCGCGGTCCAGCGGCGGCACCGCGTCCGCGGGGATCCGGTGGACGGCCGCGAGGATCTCGCCGCACTGCGCGGCCAGCCGCGGGCGCACCTCCGCGAGCGCGGGATCGCGGAGGATCCGGCGCGGGATGCTCTCGCCCTCGACCCGCTCCATCACGACGAACTCGACGCCGAGCGGGCCGTCCGGGCCGCCGGCCGCGACCACCTCGGGGCTCGGGACGCCCGCCGCGGCGGCGGCCCGCATCAGCGCCGCCTCGTGCGGCAGCGGCGCCCCCGCGGAGATGCCGCCGGTCACCGTCCGCAGGACGAGGGGGTGCGTCCGGCCGCCCGCGTCCACGGCCTCGAACCCGCAGGTGAGGCGGGACGCGCCGCCGCTGTCGCGGCACAGCCCGCGCACCCGCGTGCCGGGGCCGTAGCGGGAGCCCAGCAGCTCGGCGAGCGGTCCGGCGAGCCGGTCGAGATCCATGCGCGGCCCCCTGGGGTCGGTGCGGGCGCGGGACGCGGGTAAGCGGTCACTTTCCCGGGCGCCATCCTGGCACGGCCCCCGCGCGCCGGGCGACCCGCCCCGGACCCGACCCGGACCCGCGCGCCTGTTTGGCCCGGATCGCACCGAAGCGCCAGGATCCCTCTCGTGAACCTCGTGAAGGCGGGCGACGACGGCCCGCCGGAACTCCCTCGTCCCCGCCCCCGCCCGGACGGCGAGCGAACCGACCGCCCGCGAACCAAGAAAACGCAAACCGACAGGACGCGAGCAGACACGGCGCAGGGCGACGGCCTGCGGGGCGACGGCACGCAGGCCGACCGCGCACAGACCGACCGCGCACAGACCGACCGCGCACAGACCGACCGTGTGCGGGGCGACCGTGCGCGGGGCGGCGGGGCGGCCGCTCGGGCGCGCTACGTGCGGTTCAGCGGGCGGGAGATCGACCTCGCCGTCACGGCCGGGTTCGTGCTGGCCGCGTTCGCCGTCCTCGGGCGCCTGTGGGCCGACCCGAAGCACCGCTACCTGGTCGACGGCGGCCAGGACCAGACCCAGTGGGAGTGGTTCTTCGCGGTCACGGCGCGGGCCGTCACGCACCTCGACGACCCCTTCTTCACCACGTTGCAGAACCATCCGGCCGGCGTGAACCTGATGGCCAACACCGTCATGCTCGGGGTCTCGGTGCCGCTGGCGCCGGTCACGCTGGCGTTCGGGCCGTCCATCACCTGGGCGCTCGTGCTCACGCTCGGGCTCGGCGGCAGCGCCGCGGCCTGGTACCGGCTGTTCCAGCGGCACCTCGGGGCCTCGCGGGCCGCGGCGGCGGTGGGCGGCGGGTTCTGCGGGTTCGCGCCGCCGATCGTCTCGCACGCCAACGCGCACCCCAACTTCGTCGTGCTGGCCGCGGTCCCGTTCATGATCGGACGGCTGGTCCGGCTGGCCCGCGGCGAGGGGCGGCCGGTGCGCGAGGGCGCCCTCCTCGGACTGCTGGCCGCCTACCAGGTCTACCTGGGCGAGGAGGTGCTCCTGCTCACCGCGACGGGGCTCGCGGTCTTCGCCACGGCGTACGCGGCGGCCCGCCCCGCCGCCGCGCGGGAGGCGGCGGGACGGCTCGCGGCCGGGATCGGGGTCGCGGCGGCCGTGTTCCTGCCCCTCACGACGTACGCGCTCGTCCGCCAGTTCTTCGGCGCGCAGAGCTACGACGGGCTGGCGCACGGGCCGTCCGGCAACGACGCCGCCGTCCTCGCGGCCTTCGCCCGCCAGTCGCTGGCCGGGCACCAGGCCGTCCCGGGGCCCCTGGACGCCGCCGCGACCGAGCAGAACGCGTTCTTCGGCTGGCCGCTCGCCGTGCTGGTGGCCGCGCTGCTGGTCTGGCTGCGCCGCGATCCGCTCGTCCGGTCGCTGGGCGCCGTGATCGTGACCGCGGCCGTCCTGTCGCTCGGCCCGGAGGTGGTCGTGGACGGCCGTCACACGGGCATGCCGGGGCCGTGGGCGCTCGTCTCGGCGTTCCCGCTGTTCGAGTCGGTGATCGAGTCGCGGCTGACGCTGCTGTGCGTGCCCGCGGCCGGGCTGCTGCTGGCCCTCGGCACCGACCGGTTCCTCGCGACCGCCCCGGCGGGGACGCCGCGAGCCTCCGGAACGCGGGCGCTGTGCTGCGTGGTGCTCGCTCAGGCGCTCCTGCCGATCGCGCCGAAGCCGCTCGCCGCCGCGGAGCGCGCACCCGTCCCGGCGTTCTTCACGGACGGGACGTGGCGCCGCCACGTCCGGCCGGGCCGCACGCTCGTGCCGGTGCCGCTGCCCGAGGTGCTGGACGCCGAGCCGCTGCGCTGGCAGATGGCGGCGGGCCTGCGCTTCCCCGTGCCGGAGGGCTACTTCGTCGGCCCGTTCGGTGCGGACCGCGCGGGCGGGTACGGCGCGCCCCGCCGCCCCACGTCCGAGCTGCTGGCCAAGACGAGGGACGAGGAGACGCCGCCGGTCGTCAGGGACGCGGACCGGGCCGCGGCCCGCACGGACCTCGCCTACTGGCGCGCCGACGCGGTGGTGCTCGCACCGCATCCGAAGCAGCGGGTCCTGGGCGAGGCGCTGCGCGAGCTGCTCGGCCCGGGGCGGTACGAGGACGGCGTCTGGGTGTGGGACGTCCGCGGCCTGGCAGGCGGCTGACCGCCGGGCCGCGGGCTCGTCCCCCTGTCACGGGGCCGGGGTCAGGCCCGGCCGTAGGAGTCCTCAAGGCGCTCGATGTCGTCCTCGTCGAAGTGCCCGAACGCGATCTCCATGACCCGGACCGCGGGCCCGCCGGAGCTCAGCCGGTGCGTCTCCCCCGCGCGGATGAAGATCCGCTCGCCCACCTCCGGCAGGACGCGGCGCCCCGCCACCTCGAAGACCGCGCCGGGGTCGAGCGCGACCCAGAGCTCGTCGCGGTCGCGGTGCCGCTGGAGGCTGAGGCACTGCCCGGGCTCCACGGAAATGATCTTCACGGTGGACGGCTCGTTGAGCGTGTACCGCTCGAAGCCGCCCCAGGGCCGCCGGTCGGTCTCGACGGCCGGTTCGGGGCGCTGGCCGGTCACGGCCGGTTCGGGACGCTGGCCGGTCTGGGTCTGCACGGTCACCTCGGGGTTCGTGGTTCTCGGAACAACTGCGCGACGGGCGCGCCGGACGCGGCGGCCGGCAGGCCGCCGAGGATGAGGTCGGCCAGGCCGTCCACCACGGCCTCCCTCGGCACCTCGTGGTCGTGGTCGAGCCACCAGTCGCCGGCGGTCTGCACCATGCCGACGATGGCGTGCCCCCAGACGTAGGCGCGGGTGCGGTCGGTCAGCTCGCCGTCGGCGATCATAACCTCGGCCAGCTCGCGGCTCACATCCCTGATCATGGTGCTCATCGCGCTGTGCGTCGCCGCGTCCTCGGCGCTCGCCCGGTGCATCAGGAAACGGTAGAGGTTCAGGTTCGCCGAGATGGTCGCGAGGTACCGCTCGATCGTGGAGCGGGTGCGCGCGCGGACCGAGTCGTCCCGGGAGAACTCCGCCCGGATGCCCTCGATCAGCTTGCGGGTGTGGCGCTCGGCCAGCGCCTGGTAGAGGCCGCTCTTGTCGCCGAAGTGGCGGTAGAGGATCGGCTTGCTGATCCCCGCCTCCGCGGCGATCGCGGCCATCGACGCGCCCGGCCCCTCCCGCTGGATGACGCGGTCGGCGGCCTCCAGCAGGGCACGGCGGCGGCCGGGGTCGCGCCGCGACCCCGGGTCCGCACCCGCCCGGCCCGTCATGGTCCGGCCACCGTACGCCGCCGCCGGGCGCGGCGGGGACGGTGGGGGGCCGCGGGGCGGAGGAGGCGGTCGCGCATGGACCGAACGGTATCGGGGGTGTTACCCGGTGACAACACCGCTGGCCTGCGCGGGCGCTCGCGGGCGCCCCGGGGTTCCGGGGCGCCGGACGAGCGGTTACCGTGATCGACCAGGGGCAGGGAGGTCGAAGGGTGGAGACGCTCTACTCGGTGCGGCTGGAGGGCCTCGCCGCCAACCCCAGCGCGCCGGAGGACATCCTCCTGCGGATCCTGGAGCACGCCGAGCACCGGATCAGGGCCGCCCTGGTGCACCGGGCCGGCGTCCCGGACGCGGTCTACGACGCGATCACGCGCCATCCCGACCCGCGGACGCGGCGGCTGCTGACCATGGACGGCCGGGTGCCCGCCGGGCTCCGCGCCCGGCTGGCCGCCGACCCCGACCCGACGGTCCGGATGGCCGTGGCGTGGGGGCCGGACGTCCGCTGGGACCGCGCCGAGCCGCTGCCGCCCGAGACGGTCGCGCGGCTCGCCGCCGACCCCGACTCCCGCGTCC
>NZ_CAACUY010000349.1 GCF_900659615.1 Actinomadura fibrosa
CGGGGCCGGTTCGGCGTGGGCGCTCGGCATGGCGACGGTCGCCGCCGCGGCGGCCGGGGCCGTGGCGCTGGCGCGCCGCGCCCTGGGCGGCCGCGCCTGACCCCAGGAGTGATCTACGCGGTCGTGTCCGGCCGATGACCTGATCGCGCGCCGGGCCGCGGACTCCGCGTCCGCGGTCCGGCGCCGGCGGTCCGCGAGCCGCTTTGCCCGTCCCGGAAGCGCGGTCCGGGGCGGGCGAAGCCCTTCCTGGGCCGGGTGCGTCCGATGAGTGCGGTGGGCGGCGTGGGGGAGTATGGACCGGAGGGGATAATTCGATTACGTCGCGTCATCCGTTTCGTACGTGGTGCTACGCTCCGGACGGGATCGGACGGGCGAGGACGTGACAGGCGTGCGCCCATGGGAAGGGTCAGAACGTGCGGACCTGGCGGATGACCTTGCGGCGGAGTTGAATACGGCGGCTACCGTCGGGGTACAGGCGCAACCGATCGATCTCCCAGCCGCCGTGCTCCGCGTGCTCGGTCAGGATCTGCCGGGCGGTGTCACGGGTGGTGCCGCGCGGCAGTGACAGGACGAGGTAGGTGTACTGCACCATCGCGACCATTATTACCTGGTCCGCCGGAAGCCGGGCACCGTACGGTGGCGACCCGGTCCGCGAGCGGGGTGGCGGCATGTCATCCTGTCGGAGGCGCGGACGGTGGTGAGAGTTGCGCCCGGGTCCGGCGGCGGCGCGGAGATCATCGGTCGCGGTGCGTCCGCGGGCATGAACGCGCCGCCACGTGACGTTGTAGGAAGCCTGCGTAAGACGAGCTGAGCGAGAAGACCAGGACAGCGAGGTTGGAGCGACTGTGCCAGCCAAGAACGGCACCGCGGGAAGTGGTCGGAACGGGGGTTCCGGTACCCGCCTGGTGATCGTCGAATCGCCCGCGAAGGCGAAGACGATCGCGGGGTACCTGGGCCGCGGCTACATCGTGGAGTCCAGTATCGGCCATATCCGGGACCTTCCCGGGAGCGCCTCGGAGGTGCCCGCCAAGTACAAGGGCGAGTCCTGGGCGAAGCTCGGCGTGAACGTCGAGCAGGGCTTCGAGCCGCTGTACGTGGTGAACACCGACAAGCGGCAGCAGGTCGCCAAGCTGAAGAAGCTGCTCGCGGAAGCCGACGAGCTGTTCCTCGCGACGGACGAGGACCGGGAGGGCGAGGCGATCGCCTGGCACCTCCAGGACGTCCTGAAGCCGAAGGTGCCGGTGCACCGGATGGTCTTCAACGAGATCACCAAGGACGCGATCCGGCGGGCGGCCGCCAACCCGCGGCAGCTGAACATGCGCCTGGTGGACGCGCAGGAGACGCGCCGCATCCTGGACCGGCTCTACGGGTACGAGGTCAGCCCCGTCCTGTGGAAGAAGGTCATGCCGAAGCTGTCGGCGGGCCGGGTGCAGTCGGTGGCGACGCGGCTGGTCGTGGAGCGGGAGCGGGAGCGGATCGCGTTCGTCCCGGCCCACTACTGGGACATCGCGGCGCAGTTCGACACCGGCAAGGACGAGGAGCCGACGGTCTTCAAGGCCGGGCTCGTCTCCGTGGACGGCAAGCGGGTCGCGCAGGGGCGTGACTTCGCCTCGGACGGCACCCTGAAGACCAGGGACGCCCTCCACCTGGACGAGCCGGCGGCGCGCGCGCTCGCCGAGCGCCTGCGGGGCCGTCCGTACACGGTCAAGTCGGTGGAGCGGAAGCCGTACACGCGGAAGCCGTATCCGCCGTTCCGGACGACGACGCTCCAGCAGGAGGCCAGCCGCAAGCTGGGGCTGTCGGCGAAGTCGACGATGTCGGTGGCGCAGAAGCTGTACGAGAACGGCTTCATCACCTACATGCGCACCGACTCGATCACGCTGTCGGAGACGGCGATCACGGCGGCGCGGCGGCAGGCCGCGAACCTGTTCGGCGGCGAGTACGTGCCGGACAAGCCGCGCGTGTACGCGTCCAAGGTCAAGAACGCGCAGGAGGCGCACGAGGCGATCCGGCCCGCGGGCGACACGTTCCGCACCCCGGCGGAGACGGGCCTGTCCGGCGAGCAGTTCCGGCTGTACGAGCTGATCTGGAAGCGGACGATCGCGTCGCAGATGAAGGACGCGACGGGCCAGTCGGTGTCGGTGCGGGTGACGGGCGAGTCGACGCAGGGCGAGACGGCCGAGTTCGGCGCGACCGGTAAGACGATCACGTTCTACGGGTTCCTCAAGGCGTACGTGGAGAGCGCGGACGACCCGTCCACCGACCGGGACGACCAGGAGCGGCGGCTGCCGAACCTGGACGAGGGCGACGCGCTGACCGCACAGGACGTCGAGGCGGAGGGCCACTCGACCCGGCCGCCGGCCCGCTACACCGAGGCGAGCCTGGTCAAGGAGCTGGAGGACCGGGAGATCGGGCGGCCGTCGACGTACGCCTCGATCATCGGGACGATCCTCGACCGCGGGTACGTGTTCAAGAAGGGCACGGCGCTCGTCCCGTCGTTCCTGGCGTTCGCCGTGGTGAACCTGCTGGAGCAGCACTTCGGGAACCTGGTCGACTACGACTTCACCGCGCACATGGAGGACGGTCTCGACGAGATCGCCCGCGGCGAGGCCGAGCGGGTCCGCTGGCTGACGCGGTTCTACTTCGGCGACAACGGCGAGGAGGGCCTGAAGGAGCTGGTCGGCGACATCGGCGACATCGACGCCAAGGGGATCAGCTCGTTCCCGGTCAAGGGCACCGACATCATGGTGCGCGTCGGCCGGTACGGCCCGTACCTCGACCGGGACGGCGAGCGGGTCAACGTCCCCGAGGACATCGCGCCGGACGAGCTGACCGCGGAGAAGGCCGAGGAGCTGTTCGCGCAGCCGAGCGGCGACCGGGAGCTCGGCGTCGATCCGGAGACCGGGCACACGATCATCGCGCGGTCGGGGCGGTTCGGCCCGTACGTGACCGAGGTGCTGCCGGAGCCGGAGCAGCCCGCGGAGGGCGAGAAGAAGAAGCGGGCGAAGAAGGCGGACGCGCCGAAGCCGCGCACGGGCTCGCTGTTCAAGTCGATGTCGCTGGACACGGTCACGCTCGACGACGCGCTGAAGCTGCTGTCGCTGCCGCGCACGCTCGGCGAGCTGGACGGCGAGCCGGTGACCGCGCAGAACGGCCGGTACGGCCCGTACATCAAGCGGGGCACCGACAGCCGCTCGCTCGGCTCGGAGGACGAGCTGTTCACGGTGACGCTGGAGCAGGCGAAGGAGCTGTTCGCGCAGCCGAAGCAGCGGGGCCGGGGCCGGGCCGCGGCGGCGGCGCCGCTGCGGGAGCTCGGCAAGGACCCGGTGAGCGACAAGCCGGTCGTGGTCAAGGAGGGCCGGTTCGGCCCGTACGTGACCGACGGGGAGACGAACGCGAGCCTCCGCAAGGGCGACGAGGTCGAGTCGATCACCATCCAGCGCGCCGCGGAGCTGCTCGCGGAGCGCCGTGAGAAGGTGGCCGCGGGAGGCGGGAAGAAGAAGCCGGCGACCCGCCGCCGAACGTCCGCGAAGTCGGGCTCCTAAGGACATCCGCGCCGATACCCTGACCGACATGACCAGAACGGGCGCCTTCCCCGCAGCGCCGCACGATGCCTCATCGCCGTCGTCGCCGTCGTCGACCGGGCCGTTCCGGCGGCTCTCGCTCGCACTGTCGCTGTCCGGCCTGGGGCACTGGCTGACCGTGCCCGCGTTCACCGCGACGGCGGCGGTGCTGACGCGCGACGACGGCACGGCCACGCGGTTGCAGGCGATCGGCGGGGTGCTCGTCCTGCTGGTCCTGCCCGCGGTGCTGCTGGCGCCGCTCGCCGGGCTCGCCGTCCACGACGGTGTCGAGGTGCCCGCCGACGGCGCTGGCGACGACGGGGGTCCCGCAGGCCATCGCCTCCAGCGGCACCATGCCGAACGGCTCGTACCAGGGGAGGGTGACGAGGAGGCTCGCCGAGCGCAGCAGCGGGGCGACCTCGTCGCGGCCGCACCGTCCGAGGAACTCCACGCGGTCCGCGACGCCCTCGCTCCGCGCGACGCCGCGCAGCCTGCGGACCTCGGCGTCGCCGTCGAGGTCGGCGCGGGGCGGCCCGCCCGCCACGGAGAGCGTCACGCCGGGCAGGGCGGCGAGCGCCTCGATGACGGTGTCGACGCCCTTGCGCTCGACGAGCCGGGACAGCACGAGGAGGCGGTGCCCGCCCGCTTCCTCCGCGGGCTGCTCGCCCGGTGTGAACAGGTCGAGGTCCACTCCGCAGGGGACCACGGAGACGCGGCTCCGGGGGACGCCCATCGCGACCAGCTCGGCGGTCTCGTCCGCGCACGTCGCGATGACCGCGTCGGCGCTGCGGCCGAGGGCCCGCTCCAGCCGCGGCCGCGAGGCGGGGCTCGTGTCGCGGTCGCCCTGGTGGCGCCGCTTCACCGTGCCGAGCGCGTGGTAGGTCTGCACGACCGGGACGCGCGGCCCGCCGGGCGGGTCGGCGGCCTGGACCGCCGCGAGCCCGCTCATCCAGAAGTGGGCGTGGGCGACGTCCGGTGGATCAGTGCTCCAGCGTTCCTCCAGATAGCGTCCGAAATCGTGCATCCAGGGAAGCAGCTCGTCCTTGGGGATCTGCTCGGCCGGTCCCGCCGGGACGTGCTCGACGGTCACGCCGGGCGCGAGGCGGACCCGCGCGGGCAGTGCCGGGGCGTCCCGCCGGGTGTAGACGGTGACGTAGTGGCCCTGCCGGCCGAGCTCGGCGGCGAGCTCCGCGACGAACACGTTCTGCCCGCCGCCGTCGGCTCCGCCGAGGCCGCCCTTGGCGGCCAGCGGGCTGGCGTGTTCGGAGATCATGGCTATCCTCATCGCGTTGCCTCCCTGAGAGTTCGCTGCCAGTCGCGCAGGAAGCGGGCCAGGCCGTACCTCTCGACGGCGTGGGCCCGGGCCTCCTTCCCCATCTGCCGGGCGCGCGGCGGGTCGGCGGCCAGGGCGCGGGCCGCGTCCGCGAGCACGGAGACGCGGGTCGACAGCACCCCGGCCTCCGGCGGTACCGCCTCGACGGCCTCGGTGGTGGCGAGCGCCACCACGGGCAGGCCGAGCATCATGGCCTCGATGAGGGCGAGGCCGAGCGAGGTCCACCGGTAGGGGTGGACGTAGACCCTGCGGCGGGCGAGCTCCCCGTGCATCCGCGCCTGCGGGAGGTCCTCGAAGGTCCACAGCGCCTCCGGCGCGATGCCGAGGCGCCCGGGGGCGTCCGCGACGTTCATGCCGAACAGGTCCAGCGGGACGGAGGCCGACAGCTCCGCGAGGAGGTCGGTGCCCGCGACGCGGCCGCGGCGCAGGGGGTCGTTGATGACGACCCCGGCGCGGGGCATGTCCGCGGTGTAGCGGTAGCCGGGGTCCACGACGCCGTGCTCGATGACCGTGGTCGGGGCGCGGCCGCAGTTCCAGAACAGCGAGTTGAAGTGCGTGACGTGGACGACGGGGATGTCGGAGCGGTCGTGCAGGAAATGGCGGCTGTCGGGGACGACCTCCTCGGGGAGGCTCGCGTCGGACGGCGTCCGGCGCGGGGTGTCGTGCTCGACGTAGACGGCGGGGACGTCGCGTCCGGGACGCCGCCCGAGCCACTCCTCCGTCAGGCGGAGCTCGTGCGGGCGCTGGAGGACGACGACGTCCACGTCCTCGTCCCGCAGCCGGTCGTACGGGACCTCGACCGCCCGGTCGGGCCAGGTGAACGTCTCGGCGCGCCCCCGGCCGTCCGGGCCGCGGTCGGGTGTGACGGGCACGAGCGTGGTCTGCTCGCCGTGGACGAACGACGTCGCCCACGAGCCGTGCACGTGCCAGAGCAGGACCCTCATCAGGTGGACACCTCCGGTAGGGACGCGATGACCTCGACGGCGGCGGCGACCTCGTCCGCGCCGACCTTGGACAGGCAGGGGTGCCCCTCGACCGGGCACTCCCGGGCCCGGCTGTCCCTGCACGGGGCGCTCTGGTCGCCGAGCAGCGCCAGCGGCACCCCGAAGGGCGCCCAGCGGGCGGCCGGGACGGTCGGCGCGAACAGCGACACCACGGGCGTGCCGACGGCGGCGGCGAGGTGCGCGGGCCCGGTGTTGCCCGCGACCATCGCGCGGGCCCCGCGCAGCACCGACGCCAGCTCGGGGAGCGACGTGCGGCCGCCGAGGTCGAGGCCGGCCTCGCCCGCGACCGCCGCGGTCAGCTCCTTCTCGTCGCCGTGGCCGGTGACGACGACGCGGTGCCCCGCCTCGTCCAGCACCCGCACGGCTTGGGCGCAGCGCTCCGGCGGCCAGGCGCGGGCGGGCACCGACGTCCCGGGGTGCACCACGACGTAGCCGGGGCCGCCGGTCAGGTGGTCGGTCTCGGGCAGCGGCTCGCGGACCCGCAGCCGCGTGTCGGCCGGGGCCGGGAAACCCGCGTCCTCGGCGAGCGCGAGCATCCGCAGCGGCTCGGGCACGTCCCCGTCGGGGCGGTGCCGCAGGTCCAGCAGGGAGCCGGGGTAGTCCTCGCTGATCCCGCCGATCCACGGCGTCCCGGCGAGCCGCAGCAGCAGCGCGAGCGGCAGCGGGGACTGGTGGAACGAGGTGAGGATCAGCGCGCGGTCGAACCCGGCGAGCTCCCCGGTGATCCGCTCCACGCCGGCGCGGTCCACCGGCCGCGGCTCGGGGTCGATCCACGGCGCGCACCACTCGATCACGGCGTCCACCCCGGGCAGCAGGTCGGCGGCGGACCGGCCGCGGGGGCCGCACAGCAGCACGACCTCGTCGGCGCGCGCGGCCACCGCCCGCACGGCGGGGCCGGCGAGCAGCACGTCGCCGATGTTGTCCTGGCGGGCCACGAGCACCCTCATCGGAACCGCCTCCCGCCGAGGACGAGGTCGACGGCGGCCTCCAGCGTCGGCGCCGTCTCCGCCGCCCGCGCGATCTCCACCGGCCGGGTCCGCCCGGTCGGCACGAGGATGCCGCGGGCGCCCGCCGCCGCCGCGGCCTCGATGTCGCCGCCGATGTCGCCGATGACGGCGCAGTCGGACGGCAGCGCGCCGAGCCGCCGCGCCGCCCGCTGGATCATCCCGGGGCGCGGCTTGCGGCACTCGCACCCGTCGGCGTGGTCGTGCGGGCAGAACTCCCACACGTCGATGCGGCCGAGCAGCTCCTCGACGCGCGCGTTGACGCGCCGCACGTCCCCGGTCGTGATGCGGCCCTTGGCCACGCCCGACTGGTTCGACACGACCCCGATCCGCACGCCGTGGTCCCGGAGCCGGTCGAGGGCGCGCCGGGCGCCCGGCATCGGCTCGACCCGCGCCGGATCGCCGTTGTAGGGGACGTCCCGGATGAGGGTGTCGTCCCGGTCGAACAGCACGACCCGCGGGCCGCCCCAGGCCCGCGCCCGCCGGTGGAGGGCCAGCCCCCGCAGGCGATGCCGGACGGCGGCGGGCGGGATCGCGGCGCTCGTCACCGCCATCCTCACCACCTCGCCGGCGGTCCGGGGGCCCGGCCTGATCCGCGCCGACGCGAAGCGGGCGGTCAGCACGGCCCACACCGCCCCCGCCGTGACGGCGG
>NZ_CAACUY010000350.1 GCF_900659615.1 Actinomadura fibrosa
AGGAGGCAGAGCCCGGCACGCGGGAAGTGGCGGGCACGGCCGCACGGCTGCTGCCACGGCTGACGGCGCTGGCCGGACGCGGACGGCGGACAAGCCGGCGCCCGCCGGCATGGCCGTCCACCCGGAGCGCGGCCAGGGCATGCCCGCGCAGTCGGCGCGCGAGGGCGCGGAGGCCCTGCCCACCGAGATCACCCGGTCGGAGGAGCGGCTCCAGATCGACACCGAGCGGTTCGAGGCCGGGCGCGTCCACGTCCGCAAGTGGGTCGAGACCGAGACCGTCGAGCGGACGGTCCCCGTCTCGCACGAGGAGATCAGGATCGACCGCGAGCCGATCGTGGGCGGCAAGCCGGTCAGCGGCGTCACCGTGTCCGAGGACGACTACGAGATCATCCTCTACGAGGAGCGGCCGCTCGTGACCAAGGAGACCGTGCCGGTCGAGCACGTCCGGGTCCGCACCGAGAACGTGCAGGACGAGCAGACGATCCGCGACGAGATCCGCGTCGAGCGCGTCGAGGTGACCCGCGACGACGGGACGCGGGGCGACGCCCGCGAGCGGCTCGGCCGCGGCAACCGGACCGGGCCGGACGGGCGCGCCGGAGCGGACGCGCGCGTCGGGCCGGACGGCCGCGTCGGGCCGGACGGGCGCGGGGACCGGCGCGACCAGGGGCGTCCGTCCGGGACCTGATCCGGCCGGGCCCTTCGTGACCGGATGTGGCCGGATGTGGCCACCGGGACGGATGGGGCGCGGGAGGCCGGGCTCCGGGCGCAGCACGGGACCGGGCGGGGCACATGCTGCTCCGCCCGGTCCCGCGGCTTATTTCGCCCCATGATTCAACGTGTGGATTTAGTACCGGTCAAGCCTTCTTCCACGGTTCCGCGAGGCTCGTCCGGCGCAATAGGCAGGTTTCTTGACAGATCCCTCGATGCGGGAGAGGTTGCGGGCGACGTCAGAGCCGGCGCTGGGGTCACGGCCGTCCGGGCGAGCCGTGACCCCTCCTCCGGCGTGCGGTCCGCCGGAACCACCGGGACCGCGCGGCGTCCTCGTTCACGTATCGAGGAGGGACGACTTGCGACACCCCCACAGACGCCCCGTCCGCGGACGCGTTCCCGCCACCCGGATCAGGCAGTCCGCCGGACGCGTGGGCATCGCCCTCGCGATCGCCGCCGCGCTGCCGTCCGCGATCGCGGCCCCGCCCGCGCTCGCCGGCGGGCCGGCCGCGCCGTATCTCAACCCGAGGCTTCCCGTCTCCCAGCGCGTCGCCGACCTGCTCGGCCGGATGACGCTGGAGGAGAAGGTCGGCCAGATGACGCAGGCCGAGCGCGGCGCCATCGACGGCGACCGGTCCCAGATCACCTCCCTCAACCTGGGGTCGGTGCTGTCGGGCGGCGGGTCCGTGCCCGCGGACAACACCCCGGCGGGCTGGGCCGACATGGTCGACGACTACCAGTCGCACGCGCTCGCGACGCGGCTGAAGATCCCGCTGCTGTACGGGGTCGACTCCGTGCACGGCCACAACAACCTCGTCGGCGCCACCGTCTTCCCGCACAACATCGCGATGGGCGCGACCCGCGACCCGGGCCTGGTGAAGCGGGAGGAGCAGATCACGGCCACCGAGACGCGGGCGACCGGACCGCAGTGGGTGTTCGCCGCCTGCGTCTGCGTCACCCGCGACGTCCGGTGGGGCCGGACGTACGAGAGCTTCGGCGAGGACCCGGGCCTGGTCACCTCGATGACGACCGCCATCGAGGGCTTCCAGGGCCGCGGCGGCAGGGACCTCGCCGATCCGAAGCACGTGCTCGCGACCGCCAAGCACTACGCCGGTGACGGCGACACGAGGTTCGGGACGTCCACCAGCGGCACGTACACGATCGACCAGGGCGTGACGATCACCGACCGCCGGACGTTCGCGCGGATCGACCTCGCGCCGTACGTGGCGGCGGTCCGGAAGCGCAACGTCGGCAGCATCATGCCGTCGTTCTCCAGCGTCGACTGGACCGAGGACGGCGTCGGCAACCCGCTGAAGATGAGCGCCCACACCGAGCTGCTGACCGACGTCCTCAAGAAGAAGATCGGCTTCGACGGGTTCCTCATCAGCGACTGGGAGGCCATCCACCAGATCCCCGGCGACTACGCCACGCAGGTCCGCACGTCCGTGAACGCGGGCATGGACATGTTCATGGAGCCCTACAGCGCTCCGCAGTTCGAGCAGACGCTGCTGGCGGAGGTGCGGGCGGGCCGCGTGCCGCAGTCGCGCATCGACGACGCCGTCCGGCGGATCCTCAAGGCCAAGTTCGACCTCGGCCTGTTCGAGCACCCGTACACCGACCGGTCCAACGCGGGGACGATCGGCTCGGCCGCGCACCGCGCGGTGGCCCGCGAGGCCGTCGCGAAGTCGCAGGTGCTGCTGAAGAACTCCGGCGGCGCGCTGCCGCTGAGGAAGTCGCAGAAGATCTACGTCGCGGGCGCGAACGCCGACGACATCGGCAATCAGGCGGGCGGCTGGACCGTCACCTGGCAGGGGAGCTCCGGGAACATCATCCCGGGCACCACGATCCTGAAGGGCATCCAGCAGAACGCCTCGAAGGTCACCTACAGCGCCGACGCCTCGGCCCCGACCGCGGGCAGTGACGTCGGCGTCGTCGTCATCGGCGAGAAGCCGTACGCCGAGGGCGTGGGCGACGTCGGCAACGGCCACACGCTCAACCTGTCCGACGCGGACAAGGCCGCGATCGACAAGGTGTGCGGCGCGATCCGGACGTGCGTCGTGCTGGACGTCGCGGGCCGCCCGCAGATCATCACCGACCAGCTGCCCAAGACGGACGCGTTCGTCATGTCCTGGCTGCCGGGCAGCGAGGGCGCGGGCGTCGCGGACGTCCTGTTCGGCAAGCGGCCCTTCACCGGGAAGCTGCCGGTGAGCTGGCCGCGCAGCGAGGCCCAGGAGCCGGTCAACGTCGGCGACAAGGGCTACGACCCGCTGTTCCCCTACGGCTACGGCCTCCGGACTCGCCGCTAGGAGTACGGGCAGAGCGCCGTCCATCTCTCGGGCCGTGCCCGGAACCCTGGCGTTCCGGGCACGGCCCTCGCGGCGTCCCGGCGGTTTATCCCGATCACCGCTGGCAAGGCTGCGGTGAGGATCGGAGGCGCGGTGGGATCACGGGTGGCGTTCGTGCTCGGCGGCGGCGGGGTGCTCGGCGCGCACGAGGTGGGCATGCTGCGGGCCCTGCGGGAGTGCGGCGTCCGTCCCGACCTGGTCGTCGGGACCTCCATCGGCGCGCTGAACGGCGCGCTCGTCGCCGCCGACCCGGACACCGCCGTCGAGCGGCTCACCGGGCTCTGGTCGGACGAGGCCGTCCGCGGCGTGCTGGGCGCGCCCGTGTGGTCCCGGCTGTGGACGCTCGCCCGCTCGGGCACCCACCTCCACGCGAACGAGCCGCTGCGCCGGACGCTCGACGAGATGCTGAAGGGCGCCGTCTTCGAGGACCTCGCCGTCCCGTTCCAGTGCGTCGCCGCGTGCATCGAGACGGCGATGGCGCACTGGTTCTCCAGCGGGCCGATCACCCCGGCGGTGCTGGCCTCGTCCGCGGCGCCGGGGCTGCTGCCGCCCGTCCGCGTCGGCGACCGGCACTACTTCGACGGGGGGCTCGTGCACAGCATCCCCGTCGGACGCGCGGTCGAGCTGGGCGCCACCACCGTCTACGTGCTGCACGTGGGCCGCATCGAGCGGGCCCTGGCGCCGCCGCGCCGGCCCTGGGAGGTCGGCATGGTCGCGTTCGAGATCGCGCGGCGGCACCGGTTCTTCGAGGAGATGGCCGCGCTCCCGGAGGGGCTGGCGGTGCACGTCCTGCCCGCGGGCGGCGAGTCGCGCAGGCCCGGCGTCGACCTGGCCCAGATGCGGTACCGCGCCACCTCGGGGATCCAGAGCCACATCGAGCGCGCCTACCGGGCGTCGCTGAGATACCTCGAAGAACGGGGGTGAGACGGTGCCGCCCCCCTTCCTGCGCCGCTCCCTCTCCATTCCGCTGCTGTTCGTCCTCGCCCTGCTGGTCGCCGCCGTCTTCCCGGTCGTGTTCGTGCTCACGCTGGCCGGAGGCCGCCGCAGCCGGGTCATGCGCTTCCTGTGGTTCGCGCTGGCGTGGGGCGGGCTGGAGTCGGCCGCGGTCCTCGGGTGCGGGCGGCTGTGGCTCGTCCGGGCCGACCCCGACCGCCACTACGACGTCATCCGCCGGTACGTCGGGGGCCTGTACCGCTCCGCGCAGCGGCGCCTCGGCCTGCGGATCGAGATCGAGGGCGGCTTTGAGGGGGACGCGGGCGGGCCGGAGGGCGGCACCGGTGGGCCCGGCGGCGGCGCGAGCGGGCCCGAGGGCGACCGGCCGCTGATCGTGCTCAGCAGGCACGCCGGCCCCGGCGACGCGCTGCTGCTCGTCCACCACCTGATGAGCGGCTACCGGCGCCGCCCCCGCGTGGTGATGAAGGCGCAGCTCCAGCTCGACCCCTGCATCGACATCGCGGGCAACCGGCTGCCGAACGTGTTCGTGGCGCCCGGCGGCGACAACGTCCCCGGCATCGGACGGCTCGCCCGGGACCTCGGGCCCCGCGACGCCGTCGTGATCTTCCCGGAGGGCGGGAACTTCACGCCCGACCGCCGCCGCCGCGCGATCCGCCGGCTGGTCCGGCTGCGGCGGTGGCGCGAGGCGTCCCGCGCCGCCGGGATGCGCCACCTCATGCCGCCGCGCCCGGGCGGCGTCCTGGCGGCGCTCGACGCGGCCCCGGGCGCCGACGTCGTGTTCGTCGCGCACGTCGGCCTGGAGGACATGACGTCTGTGGGCGAGGTCTGGCGGAGCGTTCCGCTGACTCATACCGTCCGGGCCCGCTGGTGGCGTTTCCCCGCCGAGGACGTGCCGCGCGACCGGGAGGCCCGGATCGACTGGCTCTACACGCGGTGGGAGGAGGCGGACGCCTGGATCGCGTCCCACCGCGCGGAGAGCACGCCGGACCACCGCGCCGATGACCACATCTGATGCTGGATATCCCTTTTGACCCGCGAGCTATCGTCGGGGCATGACAGACGAGGGCAGCGTGCGGGTCGACCTGTGGATCTGGTCGGTGCGCCTGCTGAAGACCCGCTCGATGGCGACCACCGCCTGCCGCGCCGGCCACGTGCGGGTCAACGACGAGCGCGCCAAGCCGGCGACCCCCGTGCGTCCCGGCGACGAGATCCGGCTGCGGCACGACGGCCGGGAGCGGATCGTCGTCGTCCAGCGCGTCGTCCGCAAGCGCGTCGGCGCGCCGGTCGCGCAGGAGTGCCTGATCGACAAGAGCCCGCCGCCCCCGCCGCGCGAGGCCCTGATCCCGATCGGCCGCCGCGACCGCGGTGCGGGCCGGCCCACCAAGCGCGACCGCCGCGAGCTCGACCGGCTCCGCGCCCTCCAGCAGAGCCGGCTGGCGCACGACCTCGCCGAGCCCCCCGCCGGAGACGTGGGAGACGCCTGACCGGCGTCCCCGGTTGGCGCCCGAACCGGCATCGGCCAGGAACCACCATGAGCCGCCGGTAATCGATACAACTTGGGGTCCATTTCGTCAGAAGGGACCCACGGGGTGAAGAAGGCTTACGGGGCGAAGAAGGCACTCGTGGCGGGGGCGGTCGCGATCGCCGGCGCGGTCGGGGCGGGCGTGCTCGCGGCGGCGCCGGCGGAGGCCGCCAGCGCGGTGCAGATCTACCGGGTGTACTTCGACTCGCCCGGCAGCGACAACCGCTCGAACGCGTCGCTGAACGGCGAATGGGTGCAGCTGTTCAACACGTCCAAGACGTCGCGGCAGCTCAAGGGCTACAAGCTGCGGGACAAGACCGGCTACACCTACACGTTCGGGTCGTTCAAGCTCGGCGGGCGCAAGTCCGTGTACGTCCACACGGGCAAGGGGAAGAACGGCTCCACGCACCGGTACTGGGGCCGGGGCTCCTACGTCTGGAACAACACCGGGGACACCGCCTACCTCCGCTACCCGAGCGGCTCGACGGCCGACAAGTGCTCGTGGACGAGCAAGGGCTCCTCGAAGTACTGCTAGCCGGGACCGCGCGAGGCCCGGGTCCGTGTGGGTGCCCGGGCCTCGCGTTCCGCCGCGCCGCTAGACCGGTTTCCGGGCGAGGATCCGGCCGTGGGGAAGCGGCCGCTCGCCGTCCACGGGGGCGCGCGACATCCGGGCCGCCTCGGCGAACCCGGCGTCGTCCAGCAGGGCGGCGAACCGGTCGAGCGGCCAGCGGTACGCGGTCGTGACCTTGTGGTCGAAGGGCAGCACGGACGGCTCGTCCGAGCCGAAGAACCCGATCAGCAGGTGGCCGCCGGGCGCCAGGACGCGGTGCAGCTCGGCGAGCACCTCGGGCAGCCCCTCCGGCGGGGTGTGGATGGTGGAGTACCAGGAGAGGACGCCTCCGACGGAGCCGTCCGCGAGGTCCAGCGCCGTCATGGAGCCCTCGTCGAAGCGCAGGCGCGGGTGCGCCGCGCGGGCCAGCTCGATCATCGCCGGGGACAGGTCGACGCCGAAGGCCGCGCAGCCGAGCGCGGCGAGGTGCGCCGTCAGGTGGCCGGGACCGCAGCCGAGGTCCGCGACCGGCCCGGCCGGACCGGCCAGCTCGGCGAACGCGGCGAGCATCGCCCGGTCCACGGGCGGGTTGCTCTCGACGTTCCCGACGAGCTCGGCGTAGAGGGCGGCGACGGAGTCGTAGGCGGTCCGGGTGGCGGCCAGGTGGGCGGGTGCGGTCATGATCGGCAACGGTATCGGCCGAAGTGTCGACATGTCGGCTTCCCGGGCCGTGCCGGGACGGCTGGGGCGCGAGTGCCGTGAAGGGCGCGAATGGCGTGACGCGCCGCCGGGACTCTCCGCTACGCCCTAGTCTGATGGGGTGGTCCCCACTTTGGGTGTTTCGCCCTCCTCCGTCCGGCTCGGCTGGCTGGACGCGCTGCGCGGATGGGCGGCCCTCGTGGTGGCGCTGCACCACGCCGCCTACCTCTTCTTCCCCGCGATGCGCGTGGTGCTGAACGGCCGGTTCGACCTCGGCACCTACGGCGTCCTCGTGTTCTTCCTGGTCAGCGGCTACATCGTGCCCGCCTCGCTGGAACGGCGGGGCAGCGTGCGCGGCTTCTGGATCAGCCGGTTCTGCCGCATCTACCCGCTGCTCGCCGTGACGTGCCTGCTGGCCGTCCTGCCGTTCCTGCTGGGCGTGCTCGGGCTGCGCGCCGGGCTGGAGGAGTACCACCCGGCGACCGCCGTCCTCGCCCACCTCACGATGCTCCAGGACCTGCTGGCCGTCCCCAACGTCATGAACGTCCTGTGGACGCTCTCGTACGAGATGGCCTTCTACCTGCTCGTCGTCGCGCTGTTCGTGGCCGGCGCGCACCGCCGCTCGGCGCCGGTCGCCGCCGGGCTCGGCGCGGCCGCCGTCCTCGCGGGCGGGACGCTGCCGGTGGCCCTGCTGTCCCGGACGGCGGGTACCGGCTCGTCCGCTGGCGGGGCG
>NZ_CAACUY010000351.1 GCF_900659615.1 Actinomadura fibrosa
CCGGCGCTCCGCCGCCGCGGCGGCCGGTGAGGAGGTCGTAGCCGGCGGCCGCGAGCGCCGCCAGCACGAACGCGAGGATGACGACGAGGCCGCGGCGGAACGCCGCGGCCCAGTCGCCGCCCGTCCCGCCGAGCCCGGCGAAGAACACCGAGCCGACGGCGGCGACGCCGGTGGCGGTGCCGACGCGCTGCCCCGTCTGGAGCACTCCGGCGGCGCTGCCGCCCTGCTCGGCCGGGACCTCCGACAGGGTGATCGTCTGGTTCGGGGAGATCACCAGGCCGCTGCCGGTGCCCGCGACGAGCAGCGGCACCGCGGTCGCGAGCGCCACGCCCCGTCCCGGCTCCAGCTCCACGGCCACCCACGCCGCGACCAGTCCCGCGGCCACCAGCGCGAGCCCCCCGGCGACCAGCGGGCGGCCGTAGCGGGCCACGGCCCGGCCGCCCACCGCCGCCGCCGTGCCCGACCCCACCGCGAACGGCGTGATGGCGAGGCCCGCCTCCAGCGCCGAGTAGCGCAGGCCGTTCTGGAGGTAGAGGGTGAAGATGAAGAACACGGCGGTGAACCCCGCGAAGTACAGCAGCGCGATCGCGGCGCCGAGCGAGTACGACCGCAGCCGGAACAGCGCGAGGTCGACCATCGGCTCCCGCGCCTGCCGCTCCCAGCCGGCGAAGGCCGCGAGCAGCACGGCGCCCGCGGGCACCAGCAGCCACTTCCCGGAGCCGTGCCACTCCTGCGCCTGGACGAGCGGCAGGAGCACGCACACGACCCCGGCGCCGAGCAGCAGGACGCCGGGCGGGTCCAGGCCCTGCCGCCTCCCCCGGACCGGCGCGGGCAGCAGCCGCCACGCGAGGACGAGCGCGGCCACGCCGACCGGGACGTTGACGTAGAACACCCAGCGCCAGCCCTCGCCGGTGCCCGCCAGCGCGATCAGCGCGCCGCCGAGCAGCGGGCCCGCGGCGGTCGCGATCCCGATCACGCCGCCGAGCGCCCCGAACGCGCGGCCCCGCTCGGCGCCCCGGAACAGCTGCTGGATGATCCCGGCGACCTGCGGGGTCAGGACGCCGCCCGCCGCGCCCTGGACCAGCCGGGCGACGACCAGCCACAGCACGCTCGGCGCGAGCCCCGCGACGGCGCTCGCGGCGGTGAACAGCGCCAGCCCGGCCATGAACACCGCGCGGCGGCTGCGGGCGTCGCCGAGCCGCCCGGACGGCACCAGCGCCAGCCCGAACGTCAGCGCGTACCCGGACAGGATCCACTGGAGCCCCGCCTCGGAGGCGTGCAGCCCCTCGCGGATCGAGGGCAGCGCCACGTTGACGATGCTGACGTCCAGCAGGCTCATGAACGCGGCCACGAGGCAGACCGAGAGCGCCCGCCAGCGGTGGCGGCGCTCGGCGGCGCGGCCGGCCTCCGCGTCCGCGCCGCCGTCACTCTCGGTGCACACGAGCCGGTCTTATCCGCAGAACACCAGGTCAAACGCCATGCCACCGGCACCTGACCGCGCACACCGCGTAGCGGGCCGCCATGCGGCCCCATCGCCGCCCTCCCGGCCGCCGTCCCGCGGGCGTGCTGTGCCACAGTGTCCGGATGACCGAATCCGCGCCGGACACGGGCCCCGGCGAACTCCAGTGCTCCGCCAAGGGCTGCCGCGCCGACGCCGTCTGGGCCCTGCGCTGGAACAACCCCAAGATCCACACACCGGACCGGCGGAAGGTCTGGCTCGCCTGCGACGAGCACCGCGCGAGCCTCTCGGCGTTCCTGGACCGCCGCGACTTCCTGCGCGACGTCGTCCCCGTGGCCGAGCGCGACTCCCCGGCCCCGGAAGCGCCGGAACCGGCCCCGGAACCGGACGCCGGCCCCGCCGAGAACGCCTGAACCCGCCCTGAGGCGCCGCTCGAACCGCCCTGGCTAAGCCTCCGTGCGGGCGCGCTCTTCGGGCGGGACGTCGACGTCCCCGCCGCGCCAGCCCTCGGCCAGCTCGGTCAGCCGCGCGGCGGCGTCCCGGGCGGGCACGCCGCGGCCGACGGCGAGGCCGAGCATGTACGCCGTGAGCGGCGCGCCCGGCCGGGCCACGCCGTGCGCGACGTCGCGGGCCAGGTCGAGCACCAGGTCCCGGTCGATGTCGCCGCGTTCGAGGCCCAGTTCGAGGCAGGCCGCCTGCATCCACTCCTCAAGTACCGACATGGCTTCCCTCCGCGCGCCGTCATGGACGCTGCCCACTCTCGCACGCGAGCCCGGGGCGGAGCTCGCCAGGCGCTCGGCGCGCGCCAGTTCCTCCGGCGTGTCGCAGTCGTACCAGGGCGGGCGCGCCTCCCCCGGCAGGGCAACTGCGACCGGCTCCAGGGGTCCGAGCACGCCGCGCAGCGACGCGCCCGTGTAGGCGTCCAGGGCGGTGCGGAGCGCGGCGGTGCGCCAGCAGCCGGCAAGCCACTGCTCCCGGCCCCGCCCGTCCACCAGCACCGCGCCGGACGCGCCCGCGCCGGACGCCGCCTCCAGCAGCTGTGCGAGGTGGACGGGACGCAGGAACGGCAGGTCGGCGGCCAGCAGCGCGAGCCAGGGCGAGCGCACCTCGGCCAGCCCGGCGCGCAGCGCGGGGACCGGCCCCGCGCCGGGCGGGTCCTCCCGGACGACGACGGCGTGCGGGAGCAGGTCCCGCGGCGGCCCGACGACCACCAGGCGGGACGCGCCGGACGCGGCGGCCGCGACCCACTCGACGAGAGCGCGTCCGGCGACCGCCGCCGAAGGCTTGTCGGCGCCCCCAAACCGGCGGGCGCCCCCACCCGCCAACATCACCGCGTCGAACGAAACCCCACGGACCGACGCGCCACCGCCCTGTACCCCACCAGCCGAGCGACCGACTGACGAGCCACCACGAGACGCGCCATCGGACGCACCGCCCCGCACGTCGCGGGAGGCACCACCAAGCGCACCACCGGACGCGCCACCGGACGCGCCACCGGACGCGCCACCGGACGCGCCACCGGACGCGCCACCGGACGCGCTGCTGGGCACGCCGCCGGGCACGCTGCCCGGCACATCGCGAGACGCGCCGCTGGGCACACCGCCAGCCGCACCGCCGGGTGCGCCACCGGGCGCACCGTCAGGCGCATCGCTGGGCGTCATCGGGGGTTCAGCCGCCGATGGCCGACATCGGGCGGGCGGGTTGCAGGAACGACGGGTCGTCGATGCCGTGCCCGGCGCGCTTGCCGCGCACGGCGCGCCGCCACCGCTCGGCCACCTCGGCGTCGCCGGCGCCGCGGCGCAGGGCGTCGCGCAGGTCGGACTCCTCGGTCGCGAACAGGCAGTTGCGGACCTGCCCGTCGGCGGTGAGCCGCACCCGGTCGCAGGCGCCGCAGAACGGCCGGGTCACCGAGCCGATCACGCCGACCGTCGCCGGGCCGCCGTCGACGCGGAACGTCTCGGCGGGGGCGCTGCCGCGCTCGTGCGCCGCGTCGGGTTCGAGGGAGAACTCCGCGGCGAGCCGGTCCAGGATCTCGTCGGCGGTGACCATGTGCTCGCGGACCCAGCCGTGCTGGGCGTCCAGCGGCATCTGCTCGATGAACCGGAGCCGGTAGCCGTGCTCCAGGCAGTAGCGCAGCAGCGGCACGGCCTCGTGGTCGTTGACGCCGCGCATCAGCACCGCGTTGATCTTCACCGGTTCCAGGCCCGCGGCCCGGGCCGCGGCGAGCCCGGCCAGGACGTCGCCGTGGCGGTCGCGGTGGGTGAGCCGCTTGAAGGTGTCGCGATCGAGCGTGTCGAGCGAGACGTTGACGCGGTCGAGGCCGGCGTCGGCGAGCGGGCCGGCCAGCCGGGACAGCCCGATCCCGTTGGTGGTCAGCGAGATCTCCGGGCGCGGCGCCAGCTCCGCCGTCCGGCGGACGATGCCGGCCAGGCCGCGCCGCAGCAGCGGCTCCCCGCCGGTGAAGCGGACCTCCGTGATGCCGAGCTCGCGGACGCCCAGCGCGACCAGCCGCACCACCTCGTCGTCGGTGAGCAGCTCGGGCTTCGGCAGCCAGTCCAGCCCCTCCGGCGGCATGCAGTACGAGCAGCGCAGGTTGCAGCGGTCGGTGAGGGAGACCCGCAGGTCCGTCGCCGTACGGCCGAAGGTGTCTACGAGCACGGTCACCCCTTTCCGGCTGCTCGGCGGCCCGGTCCGGGCCCGGCGCCGATGGACGTCGATCTCCACAGCCTATTGCGGTGGTTGACGATCCGCTCCATCGCGAGAGACGGTATCGGCCCGGTCACTGAGCGGCGGCAGCGCCATCGGCCAACAGGAGGTACGCGTGGCAGGGTCACGGGAGTGGGAGTTCGCCGGGGTGCGCGGCGCCGTCACCGCGCGGATCTGGGCGGCGGACCGGCCGCGGTACGTCGCGGTCCTCGCGCACGGCTACGGCGAGCACCTCGGGCGGTACGGCCACGTCGCGGACGCGCTCGTCCGGCACGGCGCGACCGTGTGCGGGCCCGACCACATGGGCCACGGCCGCTCGGCGGGCGAGCGGGTCCTGATCGAGGACGTGGAGGAGGTCGTGGCGGACCTGCACACCGTCGTGGAGTCGGCGCGCACCGACCTTCCCGGCCTGCCCGTCATCCTGATCGGCCACTCCATGGGCGGGCTCATCGCCGCCCGCTACGCCCAGCTCCACAACGAGGAGCTGGCGGGGCTGGTGCTGTCGGGGCCCGTCCTCGGGCGCTGGGACGCCCTGTCCGCGCTGCTCGCGCTGGACGAGATCCCCGAGGTGCCCATCGACCCGTCGACGCTGTCCCGCGACCCCGCCGTCGGGAAGGCCTACGTCGAGGACCCGCTCGTCTGGCACGGCCCGTTCAAGCGGGCCACGCTCGAAGCGCTGGACGCCTGCATCCGGCGGATCGCCGAGCACGGGACGGTCGGCGCGCTGCCCGTCCTGTGGGTGCACGGCGAGGACGACCGGCTCGTCCCGCTGGAGGGGAGCCGCGCCGGCATCGAGGCGCTCCGGGGCGCCGACCTCACCGAGCGGATCTATCCGGGCGCCCGGCACGAGGTGTTCAACGAGACCAACCAGGACGAGGTGATCGGCGAGGTCCTCGCCTTCGCCGACCGCGTGCTCGCCCGGCCCGCCTAGGCTTCCGCGGGCCGCGCCCTCCGGGACGCGGCCAGGCGGTCCTTGACGACGCCGTGCTGCCACCAGACGAGCGGGCGCAGCTCGCCGGGGTCCTCGGGCGCGTCGCCGCGGGCGAGGACCTCCGCCCGGGCCTGTCGCGCCACGCTCACGTCGCGGTGGAAGTCGCGGAAGATCTGGATCTCGCCGCTGTGCCCGGAGCTGCGCCGCCAGGGCCCGAGGTAGTCGTAGGCCATCCCGTGCGTCCCGGACGGGTTGCCCATCTGCCCCGCCTGAATGGCCCAGTACCGCATCTCCGCGGCGCTCCGCGGCTTGAGCGCGACGAGGCCGTGCAGGCGTTCCACGATCCCCTCGTCCGGCACGAGGCGGTGCCGCGCGAACCACGCCTTCGGGTCCTCCAGCGCGGCGTCCAGGCCGTGGGTACGCCAGCGGACCGTCCCGTCCGGCGGACGGGACGCCGGCAGCGCCCGGGCGAGCGCGCGGGCCGTCCGCGCGGTGAACGGGGTGTGCCAGGCGGGCACGAGGACGACCGGGTCCGCCGGGTCGCCGTCGAACGGGGTCGGGACGAGGAACGGGCGGTCGATCATGAGGAGCGTGCCCGGCCGCGACTGGTAGGACAGGCCCCACAGCAGCCGGCCGAGGACGCGGGCGCCGTGCCCGTCCGACAGGACGTGCCAGGTGTCGTGGAACCGGTTGGTGCTGAACCGGGCGGCGGTCCCGGGCCGCAGCCCGATGACCGTGTGCTCCCGCCCGTCCAGCCGCAGCGTCCTGCGGTGCAGCTTCATGCCGTCCGCGGCGGACCGCGCGTTCCCCGTCCGCTGCCGCCGCGCCCCGCGCCGCGGGCCCGCCCCCGTGACCGTCACCGTCCCGCCCCTCAGCCCTTCACGCAGACGAGCTGCCGGAGGTGCGCCACGACCTCGACCAGGTCGGACTGCGCCTCGATCACCGTCTCCAGGTCCTTGTAGGCGGCGGGGATCTCGTCGATGACGCCGCTGTCCTTGCGGCACTCGACGCCCTTCGTCTGCTCGACGAGGTCCTCGACGGTGAAGCTCTTGCGGGCCTTGTTCCGGCTCATCCGGCGGCCGGCGCCGTGCGAGGCGGAGTTGAACGCGGTCTCGTTGCCGAGGCCGCGGACGATGTAGGTGCCGGTCGCCATCGAGCCCGGGATGATCCCGAGGTCGCCGCGGCCCGCGCGGATCGCGCCCTTGCGGGTGACGAGCAGCTCGGCGCCGCCGTACTCCTCCTCCGCCACGTAGTTGTGGTGGCAGGAGATGACCTCGCCCCAGCGGCAGCGCTTCGCGCCGAACCGCTTCGTGACGACGTCCTGCGCGAGCGCCATCATGACCGCGCGGTTGCGGCGCGCGTACTCCTGCGCCCAGAACAGGTCGTGGCGGTAGGCGTCCATCTTCGCGGTGCCGGACAGGAACACCGCCAGGTCGGCGTCCGGGAGGTCCTGGTTGTGCGGGAGCTTCCGGGCCGCCTCGATGTGGTGCTCGGCGAGCTCGTTGCCGATGTTGCGGGACCCGGAGTGCAGGACGAGCCAGATCGCCCCGTCGTCGTCCGCGCACAGCTCCAGGAAGTGGTTCCCGCCGCCGAGCGTGCCCATCTGCGACCGCGCGCGGCCGAGCTTGGCGCGCACCGCCGGGTGCAGGTCCTCGAACGCCTTCCAGAAGTCGTACCAGCCGCGCTCCTTCAGCCCCGGCAGCGCGGACGGGTCCACGGCGCGCTTGTGCGAGCCGCGGCCGACGGGGATCGCCTTCTCCAGCCCGTGCCGGACACCGGACAGGTCGTCCGGCATGTCCTCGACGGTGAGCGAGGACTTCGCCGCGGTCATCCCGCAGCCGATGTCGACGCCGACCGCGGCGGGCGACACCGCGTCCCGCATGGCGATCACGGAGCCGACCGTGGCGCCCTTGCCGTAGTGGACGTCGGGCATCACCGCGAGGCCCTCCACCCACGGCAGGGCGGAGACGTTGCGGAGCTGGTCGAGGGCGAGGTCCTCGACGGAGCCGGGGTCGGCCCACATCCGGATGGGAACGCGGCCGCCCTTCAGGGTCTGGTACGGCATGCCTTCTCTCCTTGGACGACGGGATCCGAACCGTGATCTATGACGCCAGAAGCAGCCTGCCCGTTTCAAAGGGTTTTTCCCGCCGCGCGGAAGCCGCTGGGGCGTCAGGACGTCCGGCGCGCGGTGAGGCCGAGGCGGTCGAGGTGGCGGAGCAGGGCCACGGCGACGCGGCGGCTGGCGGGCAGCGCGTCCGCCGCCTGGCGCGGCGTGAACGGCTGCGGCAGCGCGGACAGGAGGCGCAGGGCCTCCCGGTCGGCGCCGGGCAGCAGGACGACGCCGTCGCCGAGCCGCAGGAC
>NZ_CAACUY010000352.1 GCF_900659615.1 Actinomadura fibrosa
CGCCGCAGGTGCCGCCGGCCGCGCCCGCGCCCGGCAGGTCGTGGACCCGCACGCCCCCGCGGGCGGCGAGGACGTCGGCGAACACGGTGAGCGCGGCGTCCAGCTCGCGGACCTGGTCCGGCGAGGCGCCCTTCTGCGGGCCGAACACCGCGGCGGCGCCGGACGGCCCCACGAGCGGGTTGGTCACGTCGCACGCGACGCGGAAGCGGGTGGCGCGGACCTCCGCGGGCAGCCCGGAGTCGTCGATCCGGGCGAGGCGGGCGAGCGCCGCGCCGCCCGGCGGGAGGTCGTTCCCCGCGGCGTCGAGGAACCGGACGCCGAGCGCGCCGAGCAGCCCGGCGCCGCCGTCGGTGCTGGCGCTGCCGCCGATGCACACGAGCACGTCGCGGGCGCCGCGCCGCACCGCGTCCGCGATCAGCTCACCGGTGCCCGCGGTGGAGGCGCCGAGCGGGTCGGCCGGGACGTCCTCGACCAGCGGGAGGCCGGACGCGGCGGCGAGCTCCACGACCGCGGACCGCCCGTCGCCGGACAGCGCGTAGCGGGCCTTGACCGGGCGGCCGAGCGGGTCGGCGGCCGCGACCTCGACCTCCTCGCCGCCGCGGGCGGCCAGGAAGCAGTCGAGCGTCCCCTCGCCGCCGTCCGCCATCGGCACCGCGACGACCTCCGCGGCGGGCACCGCGCGGCGGACGCCGGCCTCGGCGGCGGCGCAGACGTCCGCGGCGGACAGGCTCCCCTTGAACGAGTCGGGCGCGACGACGACCCGCATGCTCAGTGTTCCGCCGCCAGCGTGGCCAGCACGGAGGCGAACTCCTCCGGCAGCACCAGCGTGTCGCCCTCGTAGCGCGTCTCCAGCAGCGTCAGCTCGCCCGCCCGCCACCAGTACAGGTGCGGGCTCAGCGACCCCGGGCCCTCCTCGTAGGCGCGGTGGGCCTGGGCGTGGAGCTCGGTGGCGGCGGCCACGGCCGCCCGGTACCGGGCCCGGGGGTTGCCGTCGGCGATGCGCAGGGCGTGCGCGACGATCAGGCTCCGGTTCGGCGCGATGACGAGGGCGCCGTACGGGCCGATCGGGAGGTACTCCTCCAGCCACGCCAGGTGCGTCACGGCGTAGAACGTCCAGCCGTGCAGCACCGAGACGCGGACGCCGCCGAGGTCCTGCTCGTCGAGCTGGAGCGGTCCGTCGCCGCGGACGTTGGCGCGGCCCAGCATGAACAGGGCGTCGCCGGAGACGGGCCAGCCGTCCATCTCCTCGTTGGTGACCGTCCGGACGGTCGTCGGGGTGTCGACGACCACGACCTCGATCAGGCCGGGCGCGAACGGCCGGGCCGCGAGGACGCCGTTGTCGGCCTCCGCCGGGTAGATCCGGGTGCGCAGCAGGTGCTGGGCGAGGTCGAAGTCGCTGAGGTCGAGCGGCTCCTCGATCGCGGTGACGATCGTGGTGACGTGGTCGGACACCAGCGCGGGCCAGTCGTCGCGCGGCACCAGCCGGGCGAGCTGCCGCAGGTTCCGCATGCTGACGTGCAGCCGGTTGGCGCCCTCCAGCAGCATGACGTCGCCCGGCACGCGGCGGCAGGCGTAGCCGAGGCTCTCGGCGACCAGCACCAGCAGCGAGTCGAGGGTTCCGTCGTCCCAGGGGTCGGGACGGGCATGGCGGCCGCCGCTCATCGCGCACCTCCCGGCGCTTCCAGGGTCAGTACGCCGTCCGGGAGCGGACCCCCGGACGCGCGGGGCGGCTCGAAGGACAGCGTCAGCGCGTCGCCGTCCAGCCGGGCGGGGGCGCCGAGCTCCAGCGTGCGCTGGCGGGGACCGTGCCCGGCGGGCACCCCGGCGAGGACGGGCACCCCGAGCGGCCCGAGCCGGGCGGTGAACACCGAGTCGAGCTCGGCGGGGTCGCCGGAGCGCTCCCAAGAACCGAGCGCGATCCCGGCGGCACCGTCGAAATAACCGGCCTGGAGCAGCTGGACGAGCATCCGGTCGATCCGGTAGGGCGCCTCGGCGACGTCCTCCAGGAAGACGATCCGGCCCGCGGCGGGCGGCGAGGCGTAGGGGGTGCCCAGCAGAGCGGTGAGGAGCGTGAGGGTGCCGCCGGTGAGCGGCCCCTCGGCGTGGCCGGGACGGAGCGCGCGGGTGCCCCGGACGGCCGCGGGCCCGTCCCGGAACAGGCCGGCGCGGAGACCGTCGAGCGTGTCGGCGCCGTCGGGGTCGTCGCTCGTGGGCACGTTCCCGGACAGGATCGGACCGAGGTCGGCGATCCTCCCGGCGGGCATGGGCCCGAAGGAGGTCGTGACGCCGAGCCGCGCCGCGAACGCGGCGTGCAGGGCGGTGATGTCGCTGGAACCGTGCAGGATCTTCGGTGCCCCTCCCCGTTCGGCGGACTCGGCGGTGGCGGCGGCCAGCGCGTCCCAGTCGAGATGGTCGAGGACGCGGGTCGCCCCGTAGCCGCCGCGGGCGCAGACCACCGCGCGGACGCGCGGGTCGCACCAGGCGGCCTGGAGGTCGGCGGCGCGGTCGGCGTCGGAGCCGGCGAGCCGCTGCCAGTCGTCGCGAACGCTTTCCGGGCGGGAGCCCTGGGGGTCCGGGGTTCCGCCCCCGGGAAGTGTACGCAGGCTCGTCGGGCGGGAGCCCTGGGAGTTCGAGGATCCGCTCCCGAGAGGGGTGCGGACTCGCTCGGGCGTTCCGAGGTTCACCTGGTCGAGGGCGTGCTCGCCGACGGCGACGTCGAGGCCGAGGTCGCGCAGCACCGCGCAGCCCGCCTCCAGCCGCTCCGGCTCCACGGGGCCGCTCGGCGCGACCACCGCGACCCGGTCACCGGGACGCAGCGCCCCGTACCGGCGCGGACCGGGCATGCGCGCCCGTCCGCCGGGCATGCCGACGGCGGGCGCGTCGGACGGCCCGTCGGCCGCCTCCGCGCGGGCGCCCCCGCTCATCAACCCGATCCCTCCTCGCACCGCGACGGATAGAGCTTGTCAGGATCCGGACGCCAGCGGAAGGGGCGACCGGCCATCAGCCTCCAGGAGATCATCCCGCGGTCACCGCGCGGTCCCGAGCACGAGGCCGGCGAGCCGGGGCAGCGTCTCCCCGATGGGGCGGCGCAGCACCGCGTCCGCGAGCCGGTCGTACGGGGTCTCCTCCGCGTTCACGATCACCAGCCGGGCGCCGTGCTCGACGGCCTCCAGGCACAGCCCGGCCGCGGGCTGGACGGTCAGCGAGGTGCCGACCGCGAGGAACAGCTCGCAGGAGCGGGCGGCCTCGACCGCCGCGTCCAGGACGTCCCGGTCGAGGGCCTGCCCGAAGGAGATCGTCGCGGACTTCTGGACGCCGCCGCACTCCAGGCACGGCGGGTCCTCCTCGCCGGCGTCGACGCGGGCGAGGACCTCCGGCATGGGCGTGCGGAGCCCGCAGGCGAGGCACTCCGCCTCCCGCATCGTGCCGTGGATCTCGATCACGGCCGCCGACCCCGCCCGCTGGTGCAGGCCGTCGATGTTCTGGGTGATCAGGGCGCGCAGCCGCCCGGCGCGCTCCAGGTCGACCAGCGCGGCGTGCGCCGCGTTCGGCTCGGCGTGCCAGGCGGGGTGGTCGCGCCGGGACCGCCAGGCGCGGCGCCGCACGTCCGGGTCGGCCAGGTAGGAGCCGATCGTGGACATGGCCTCGGCGGTCGGGTCCTTCGTCCAGACCCCCTGCGGCCCCCGGAAGTCGGGGATCCCGCTGTCGGTGGAGATCCCGGCACCGGTCAGCACCGTGATCGACTCGACCCGCGGCAGGAGGCCGGCGAGCGTCGGGGGAGCGTCCATGCTCCAAGGCTAGGGCCCGCCCGGCGCGCTCCGCGCCGGAATATCGGCCGGGTATTCGGTCGGGCCCGCCGGAGCGTCGCGGACCGACCGGCCCCTAAAAGGTGACAAACTTGAGCCCGGTATGAGGTCGACGCCGCACATCCTCGTGGTCAACGGCACCAAGGTCCGCCGCCCCGTGTTCGTGCTGGGCGCGCCCCACTCGGGCGCGGACCTGCTGGCGCGCGCGATCAAACGGTCGCCCGGCTTCCACCTCACGACGGGCCGCCCGGGGGTGCTCAGGGTCACCTACGCCTTCGCCCGGCGCCCCGCGATCGCCACCGAACGGGGCAAGGGCGCGGCGCGCGTGCTCCGCGACGCCTACGCCGAGGCGTGGCAGATCTCCGCGCGGGCGTGCGCCGAGTGCCCCGCCGAGTGCCGCGAGCTGGCGGGGCTGCCGCCCGTCTCCCCCGCGCCCGCCTCCCCCGCGCCCGGCGCCGCCGGACGGCCGGACCCCGGCGAGGGCGGCCCCTGCACCGAGCCGCGCGGCATCGAGCGGTTCGCCGACGCCTCCCCCGACCTGCTCTACAGCGCCGACGTCCTCCTGGACGCCTTCCCCGACGCGCAGCTCGTCCAGGTCATCCGGGACGGCCGGGACGCGGTCGCCGACATGCTCGACGACGAGCGGTGCCTCGCCTGGTTCAAGCCGGGCCTCGCCAACCTGGACACCGTGTTCCCGAACCCGTTCCTCGGCGTCGAGGACCACACCGAGCGCGACCGGTGGCCCCGCGCGGCCCCGGCGGTGAAGTGCGCGCTGCGGTGGCGCGGCTCCGTGCGGCTCAGCGCCCGGCTGCACCACCAGACGCCCGGCGAGCAGCTGTTCACCGTCCGCTACGAGGAGCTCGTCGCCCGGCCGCGCCGGGTCGCCGGCGAGGTCGCGCAGTACCTGGACGCGCCGATCTCCAGCACGACCCTGTCGGGGCTCGTCAGGGCGGGCGCGCGGGACCACGACGAGCACGGTGTCGGGTCGTGGCGCGAGCGCCTGTCCGCGCGGCAGCTCGCCCAGGTCGAGAAGGTCGCCGGGACGGAGCTGCGCCGGCTCGGCTACCGGCTCGCGGCCGACGCCTGACGCGCCGCCGCCGCACCGGCGCCCAGCGGGCCGGCGCCGAGCGGGCCGGGGCCCAGCCAGCCGATCGCCACGCCCGCCGCGCCCAACCCGAGCAGCATCACGGTGTAGCGGCCGGTTCCGGTCCTGACGACGCGTCCGGGGTTGATCGTCCGACGCACGGCGGCCTCCCTCGATCCTCAGCCTGTCGTCCACTCTGACGCCGCCAGGTGGCCGCCGGGTTGCGGCGAGGGGGCCGCGATCCCAATCTCAGGCCAGCGCCGCGCCGGACCGCCGCCCGCCGTTCCGGGCGTCGCCATCGGGCGCCTCGCCGTCGCGCGGGTCGCCGTCCTGGCGGGAGAACTGCGTCCGGTACAACTCGGCGTACAACCCGCCGCGCAGCAGCAGCTCCTCGTGCCGGCCGCGTTCGGCCACCCGGCCGTCCTCGATCACGAGGATCTGGTCGGCCTCCCGGATCGTGGACAGCCGGTGCGCGATCACCAGCGAGGTCCGCCCGGCCAGCGCCGTCCGCAGCGCCCGCTGCACGGCGGCCTCGGACTCGGAGTCCAGGTGCGCGGTCGCCTCGTCCAGGACGACCACCGACGGCGCCTTCAGCAGCAGCCGGGCGATCGCCAGGCGCTGCTTCTCGCCGCCCGACAGCCGGTAGCCGCGGTCCCCCACGACGGTGTCGAGGCCCTCGGGCATGGCCGCGACCAGCCCGCCGATCTGCGCGGCCTCCAGCGCGGCGAGGATCTCCTCGTCCGACGCGTCCGGGCGGGCGTAGCGCATGTTCTCGCGGATCGTGTCGTGGAACAGGTGCGCGTCCTGGCTCACCACGCCGACCTCCGCGCGCAGCGAGTCGAGCGTGACGTCCCGGACGTCGGTCCCGCCGACGCGGACCGCGCCGCCGGACACGTCGTAGAGCCGCGAGACCAGGTGGGTGATCGTCGACTTGCCCGCGCCGGACGGCCCGACGAGCGCGACGAGCTGCCCGGGCTCCGCGGTGAAGTGCACGTCGTGGAGCACCTCGCGGCCGGGCGCGGTGTCGGTGCGGGCGATCGACTCCAGCGAGGCCAGCGACACCTCCTCCGCGGACGGGTAGGCGAACCGGACGTGGTCGAACTCGACGGCGGGCGCGCCGCCCTCCCCGGCGAGCGGGCGGGCGTCCTCGCGGTCGCGGATGAGGGGCTTCAGGTCGAGCACCTCGAAGACGCGGTCGAAGCTGACGAGCGCGGTCATCACGTCCACGTGGACGTTGGACAGCGCGGTCAGCGGCCCGTACATGCGGGTCAGCAGGGTCGCGAGGGCGACGAGCGTGCCGAGCTGGAACGTGCCGTCCACGACGAGGAAGCCGCCGACGCCGTAGACCATGGCGGTCGCGAGGGCCGCCACGAGCGTCAGCGCGGTGAAGAACACCCGGCCGTACATCGCGGCGACGACGCCGATGTCGCGGACGCGCGCGGCGCGCTGGGAGAAGTTGTCCTCCTCCTCGACGGGGCGCCCGTACAGCTTGGCGAGCATGGCGCCGGCGACGTTGAACCGCTCGGTCATCAGCGAGCTCATCTCGGCGTCGAGCTGCATCTGCTCGCGGCTGATCCGCGACAGCCGCCGGCCGACCCACTTGGCGGGCAGGATGAAGACCGGGAGCAGCAGCAGCGCGATCAGCGTGACCTGCCAGGACAGCACCATCATCGTGACCAGCACCAGGATGAGGCTGATCACGTTGGACACCACCGAGGACAGGGTGGTCGTGAGGGCGCGCTGCGCGCCGATGACGTCGTTGTTGAGCCGGCTGACCAGCGAACCGGTCTGCGCCCGCATGAAGAACGCGACGGGCTGCCGCTGGACGTGCCCGAACACCTGCGTGCGCAGGTCGTAGATCAGCCCCTCGCCGATGCGCGCCGAGTACCAGCGCTGCGCGAGCCCGAGCACCGCCTCCAGCAGCGCGAGCCCGGCGACGGCGACGGCGAGCCACACCACGAGGTTCTGCCGCTCCGGCACGATCCCGCGGTCGATGATCGCCTTGAGCAGCAGCGGGTTGGCGACGACGATCACCGCGGCGACCGTGTTCAGGGCGAGGAACAGCACCAGCTCGCGGACGTACGGGCGGGCGTAGCCCGCGATCCGCCGCACCGTGCCGGGCTTGAGCCGCTGCTGGACGACCGACCCGTCCCGGCGGAACGAGGCCATCACCTGCCAGCCGTTGCCCGGCATTCCCGGCATCCCCACAAGCGCCTCCGAGGGGTCCCCGCGCGGCCGCGGGAGCCGCGGCCGCGCATACGCGTAATCAAGTAAGCATCCCAGTATCCGCCGGGCACAACGCGTCCGCGGGCGGCCGGTCTTCCCGGCTCCGCTCACGGCGTAACCGCCCTCTGACGGGGGCCGCGCGGCCGCACCGCGCGCGGGCGGGCGGCCGGTACCGGGCGATCGAGTGGACGCGGCGCCGCGCCGGTAGTACATGTGATCGACGACTTCAGGCTCACACCCCCCAGGAGCCCCCAGTGAGACGACGCTTCCCCTGGAGCGGCGCCGGCGCGATCACCCTCGCCGCCGGGCTGCTCGCCACGACCGCGCTCCCCGCGG
>NZ_CAACUY010000353.1 GCF_900659615.1 Actinomadura fibrosa
CGGAGGATCCGGCGCGGCGAGCGGGCCGTGCGGCCGGAGCCGCGGCCGGAGGAGCCCCCGGAGCCGGGCGGGGAGCCCGGGCAGGGCGGGCTTCCCGTGGACGAGCGTCCCGTTTTTGGGCGGGACGCCGAGGTCCGCGAGATCCGGCGGCGGCTGGAGTCGGGGCGGCTGGTGACGCTGACGGGGCCCGCCGGGGTGGGCAAGTCCCGGCTGGCCGTCCACGCGGCGGGCGGGCTGCGGGACGCGTTCCCCGACGGGGTCCGGTTCGCCGAGCTGTCGGGGCTGCGCGACCCGGCTGACCTGCCCGGCGCGGTGGCCGCCGCGTTCGGCCTGGAGGCGCGGGCGGGCGAGCCGGCGGAGCGGGTCGTCCTGCGGCATCTGGAGGGCCGGCGGGTCCTGCTCGTCCTCGACACCTGCGAGCATCTGGCGGCGGCGTGCGCGGGGCTCGTCCGGGACGTGCTGCGGGCGGCGCCGGGCGTCCGCGTCCTCGCGACGGGGCGGAGGCCGCTGCGCCTCGCGGGCGAGCACGTGCTGGCGGTCGGGCCGCTCGATCCCGAGCCGGCCGCCGCGATGCTGGTGGCGCGGGTGGCGGCGGTGGCGCCGCGGGCCGCGCCGGACGCGGCGGACGGCGAGCGGGTCCGGGCGATCTGCCGGCGGCTCGACCACCTGCCCCTCGGGATCGAGCTGGCGGCGGGCCGGCTGCGCGCGCTGTCGCTGGACGATCTGCACGCGCGGCTCCGGCATCCGCTGGAGGCGCTGACAGGCGACCACGAGATGGCGGTGTGGCGGCATCGGAGCCTCCGCGCGGCCATCGGGTGGAGCCATGAGCTGTGCGATCCGCGGGAGCGGCTGCTGTGGGCGCGCCTGGCGGTGTTCCCGGTCGACTTCGACCTGGCCGCGGCCGAGTCCGTCGGCGCCGGGGGCGCGATCGGGCGGGAGGAGGTCCTCGGGCTGCTGGCGCGGCTGATCCGCGTGTCGGTCGTGCTCCCCGAGAAGGGCCGGGCCGATCCGCGCTACCGCATGCTCGCCGGGACGCGGGCGTTCGGGCGGGAGCAGCTGGCCCGGCTGGAGGAGGAGGCGGAGCGGCGGCGCCGGCACCGCGACTGGTTCCAGCGGATCGCGCTGGACGGGGCCGACCGGTGGGCGGGCCCGGGCCAGGCCGTCCACTGCGAGCGGCTGCGCACCGAGCGGGCCAACTTCCGGGAGGCGCTGGAGTTCTGCTTCAGCGGCGCGAACGAGGCGCGGGCCGGTCTGGACATGGCGGCGGCGCTCTGGCCGCGGTGGGGCCTCGGCGGGCCGGTCGCCGAGGGGCGGGCCTGGCTGGAGCGCGGGCTGTCGCTGGCGCCGGCGTCGGGGCCGCTGCGGTCGCGGGCGCTGCGCGTCCACGGGTGGCTGGCGAGCCTTCAGGGCGACCACGCGTCGGCGCTGCGGTCGCTTGAGGGGTCCTGCACGGCGGCCGAGGACGCCGGGGACGATCTGGGCTCGGCCCGCGCCCTCCAGTTCTCGGCGGAGATCGCGATGCGCCGGGGCGACGAGGCGGTCGCCGTCCCGCTGTACGAGGAGGCGCTGGCGCGGCTGCGGCGGGCGGGCGAGGACCCGGGCGTCCGCACCTGCCTGTACCAGCTCGCGCTGTGCCACGCGTTGCAGCCGCGGTCCGCGCCGCCGGACCTGCGGCGCGCCCTCGACCTGTGCAAGGAGGGCATGGGCGCCGGGCGGACGAGCGGCGAGCTGTGGTGCCTGTCGTGCACCTGGCACGCCTACGGGCTCTGCTCGTGGCGGCTCGGCCGGGTCCGCGCCGCGGAGAAGGCGGTGCTGGAGTGCCTGCGGCTCAAGCGGCCGCTGCGCGACCGGCTGGGCGCGGGCTTCGCGCTGGAGCTGCTGGCGTGGATCGCCGTGGCGGACGAGCGGCACGGGCGGGCCGCGCGGCTGATCGGTGCGGCCCGCCGCGCGCTGGACGGCGCCGGGGCGTCCCTCACCGCCTACGTCCGGATGGTGGTGTTCCATGACGCGGCCGTCGCGCGGATCCGCGCGGCGCTCGGCGCCGACTCGGCCGACCGCCTCGTGAAGCAGGCCGCCGCGCGCCCCCTCGACCACATGATCAGCGAACTCCTCGGCGATCCCCCGCCCCGCGGCTAGGGGGTTTCGTGGGTTTTGGCGGCGGTGGCGGCGTCGGGGTGGATGGGGAAGACCTTGTCGAGGCCGACGATGCCGAGGATGCGGGCGGTGTTCGGCGGCACGGCGGCGAGGGCGATGCCGGCGCCGGCCGCGACCGCGCGGTTGCGGGCGGCGATGAGGGCGCTGATGCCGCTGGAGTCGCAGAACGTCAGGTCGGTGAGGTCGAGGATGAGGAGCCGGCCGGGGTCGAGGGGGACCCGCCGCACCTCCTCCCGCAGGCCGGAGGCGGTGTTGAAGTCCAGGTCGCCGGCGATCCGCAGGACGGGGCCGGCCTCGGAGGCGTGCACGGTGATGGCGAAAGGAGTCACGGCGTGTCTTCGTCGGTCGCGGCGCCGGAGCCGGGGACGCCGAGGGCGAGCAGTGCGGTGTCGTCGTCGAGGCCGTCGCCGAAGCCCTCCAGCAGGCCGGTCAGCGCGGTGACGACATGGCCGGCGGAGGCGGCGGTGAGCCCGGCGGCGAAGTCCCGCAGGGCGTCGTCGCCGAACCTCTCCCGGCCGGGGCCGATGCGGGCCTCGGTGAGCCCGTCGGTGTAGAGCAGGAGGGTCTGGCCGGGTTCGAGCGTGGTGGCGGCCTCGGCGAAGTGGGCGTCCGGGAGGACGCCGACCAGCAGCCCGCCGGTGGTGGGCACGGGGTCGGCCCGGCCGCCGCCGATGACGAGGGCGGGCGGGTGCCCGCCGGACGCGAGGCGGACGGTGACCGTCCGGCCGTCGTCGCCGGGTTCCAGCACCCCGAAGATCGCGGTGCAGTAGCGCGGGTCGCCGCCGCTGTACCGCTCGTTCAGGACGGTGTTGAGCGTCGTGAGCGCCACGGCGGGGTCGGGGTCGTGGAGGGCCGCGGCGCGCAGCGTGTAGCGGGTCAGCGAGGTCATCGCGGCGGCCTGGGGGCCCTTGCCGCACACGTCGCCGAGGAAGAACGCCCAGCGCTTGCCGTCCAGGGGGAACAGGTCGTAGAAGTCGCCGCCCAGCCGGTCCGGGGAGGCGGTGTGGTAGTACGAGGCCGCCTCCATCCCGGGGACCTCGGGGAGGGTGCTGGGGAGCAGGCTCTGCTGGAGGGCGGCCAGGGCCTCCTTCAGCCGGCTCCGGTCCTGCTCGGCCTGCCGCTGCGCCTCCTCGGCCTGCCGCTGCGCCTCCTCGGCGTCGCGCTGGGCCCGCTCGGCGGCCTGCCGTCCGCGCAGCAGTTCCTCCTCGTAGGCGCGGCGCTCGCGGGCGTCGAAGACGGTGGTGCGGATCAGCAGCGGCTCGTCCGCGCCGCCGTACTTGATCACCGAGGTGACCAGGCACGGGAGGCGGTCGCCGTGCGCGGTCCGGAGCTCCAGGGCGATCCCGCTGATCTCGCCGCGCATGCGCAGCAGCGGCGCGAAGTGGGTCTCGTGGTACAGCCTGCCGCCGACGGTGAGCAGGTCGCTGAACCGCATCCGCCCGACGACCTGGTCCCGGGTCAGGCCGAGCCAGCCCAGCAGCGTCTGGTTGATCTTCGCGACGGTGCCGTCCATGAGCGTGGACAGGTGGCCGCAGGGGGCGTTCTCGTACAACTCACGCTCACTGTCCTCCAGAAGGGCGGTGAACGCGGCGTCGGCGGACGCGTCACCGCCGCCCGCCCCGGCCGTGCCGGGCACCCGCCCGACGCCGTCCATCACGGCCGGGTCCGCAGGAACCCGGCGATCGCCGCGGCGGTGGCCTCGGGAGCGCTGAGCTGCGGGCAGTGGCCGGTGGCGTCGAGCGTCACGAGGGTGCTGCCGGGGACGGCGGCGTGCACGTAGGCGCCGACCTCCCGCGGGGCGATCACGTCCTCGGAGCACTCCAGCACCAGCGTCGGGACCTTGACGTCCGGAAGGTCGGCGCGGGAGTCGGACAGGAACGTGGTGCGGGCGAAGACGCGGGCGATCGCCGGGTCGGTCGCGCAGAAGCCGTCGGACAGCTCCGCGGCGAGCTCCGGCCGGTCCGGGTTCCCCATGATCACCGGCGCCATCGCGGACGACCAGCCCAGGTAGTTGGACTCCAGCGAGGCCATCAGCTCCTCGATGTCCGCGGCGCTGAAGCCGCCGCGGTAGCCGTCGTCGTCGATGTAGCGGGGCGAGGGCGCCACCATGACGAGGGAGGTGATGCGGTCGGGCGCCGCCGCGGCGGCGAGCACCCCGATCATGGCGCTGACCGAGTGCCCCACGAACGCCACGTCGCGCAGGTCGAGCTCCTCGCAGACGTCGAGGACGTCGCGGGCGTAGCCGTCCAGCGAGCCGTAGCGCTCCTCGCTCCACGCCGACAGGTCGGAGCGGCCAGAGCCGACGTAGTCGAAGAGGACGACCCGGTGCTCCGCCGCCAGCGCGGGGACCACCAGGCGCCACATGTTCTGGTCGCAGCCGAAGCCGTGCGCCAGCAGGACGACCGGCCCATCGGGGCGGCCGGTCACCACCACGTTGTTCCTGTCGCGGACATCCATGGCATATCTCCACATCAGCGGGCACAGCCTCTTAACCAGGGGAAACCGGCTTCCTGTACCCATGGTGCCCGGAGGCAAACACACGAGTCCCAGCGCCCCCACGGTCCCCGCGCCGCACGTCCGGCGCCCCGTGCTCGTCCGTCGGCGACGCTCGAACGAGAGGCATTCCTTGCGAATGGCTTTCGCGGATGCCTTCTCGCAAGAAATTCGTTAGATCGCGGAAGCGATAGTGAGAATCTCCAGAAAGGGGTCGGCGCTCACGCGGTCAGCGGGCGGAGGCGGTCTCCGGCGCGCTGGTGGGCCGCCTCGGCGGATCGCCGGGGCGGAACGGGACCGGACGCCTTCAGCGTCTTCAGCACGGGCGCGGTCTCCAGCGCGCGGATCGCGTCGAGCGCGCCGAGCCGGTGGGTGAGGTAGTGGTGCAGGTCAGACGGCTCGCGGCACAGGATGAGCGCGACGAGGTTGGTCGGCCCGGTGGTGGCGGCGACGAAGGCGAGTTCCTCGTGCCCGGCGAGAGTGCTCGCGACCTCGTCCAGGTGGGCGGGGACGACGGACGCCCACAGCAGCGCCTGGGTGGTGATGCCGAACACGGCCTCGTTGATCTCCACGTCGAAGAAGATCGCGCCGCTGGACTGGAGGGCGGCGAGCCGCCGCGCGACCGTCGAGGACGACCAGCCGGTCGCGGCGGCGAGGTCGCCGAGGCCGGCCCGTCCGTTGCGCTGGAGCGCGGCGAGCAGGTTCCGGTCGGCGTCGGCGAGCGCCGTCCTGGCCGGGCGCAGGTGGACGCCGCCGGGCGACTCGACCCGGCGGCGGAGGCGGTGCTGCTGCTCCTCGGTGAGCGCGGCGGTGTGCCCGCGCCAGGCGGCGGGGCCGCCGAGGTAGGTGTGCAGGAGGCGGTGCGCGGAGACGGCCGTGATGCTCGCGGTGCGGGGGATGTCGCGGAGCAGGAGGGAGTGGTGCCCGTCGCCGTCGTTCAGGGTGTCGATGATGGAGAAGATCTCCGTGCCGCCGGAGGTGAGCCGCACCCAGGAGGTGTCGGGGCGGCGGGCGAGGCCGTGCGCGAGGTCCTGGGCGGCGTGCGGGCTCGCGGTGAGCCGCACCATCCACTGGGCCTGGCCGGCGCGCTGCGGGTCGGGCAGGCCGACGACGCGGAGCGAGGCCTCGCTGCTGAGCCGCCCGTAGCGGCGGGCGACGGTCTGGGTGGACACGCCGAGCACCGCGGCGATCCGGCTGAACGGCGCCCGGCCGTCGATGCGGAGGGCGTGGACGATGCCGCGGTCGACGTCGTCGAGCGGGACGGGCTCGCGGCCCGTCCGGGCCGGGCGGGCGGCCGGTGGCGGTTTCGGCAGTGATCGGCCGGCTGGCAGGCGTGACATGCGTTCCCCCGATGGTCGCACGTTGCAGGTCGCACGTGGCTGGTTGCACGAGCAGAGCGCACGTGGCTGGTCGCACGTGCGCGGGCGGTACCGCGGCCGGCGCGTCCGTCAGACCCCCTGTGAACGGGCCGACCGCACGATTCCCATGGTCATGGGAATTCCGAGATCCCCACAAGGGCGATAAGCGGCCACCGCTGGCCATTGTCGGCCATTTCTCGTGCTTTTATCGCCCCGGAAACGAGCGTGCGGAACGCCGCGACCGCTGATCATCTACGGCGTTCTCCACGCTCGGTCCGGTGGTGATTCCACTCAGTTCCGGATCACCGGATCACTCCCGGGCGGAGATGGCGTCGGCGGGACGGGCGAGCATGGCGAGGCGGGCGGGCAGGGCGGTCGCGGCCAGCGCCAGCAGTCCCGCACCGGCGAGCAGGCCGAGGAAGGCGAGCGGCGGGACGTGGGGGCCGCCGCCGGTCATGCCCTCGCCGAACGCGGTGAGGGTGGCGAGCGCGATCGCTCCGCCGAGGACGGCGGCGATGAGCACGACGGCGAGGGTCTCCAGGGCGAGCATCCGCATGACCTGCCGCCGGGTGGTGCCGACGATGCGCAGGAGCGCGAACTCGCGGGCGCGGTCGGCGGTGGACATCGCGAGGGTGTTGACGACCGCGATGGCGGTGAACGCGATGATCAGGCCCATCGCGACATAGTTGACCTCGGCGTTCGCCGCCGCCTTGGCCTCGGCGAGGGCGGCGGGCGTGGTGGCGGGCAGGTGGGTCGCCACGGGCAGCGTCCCGGCGACGAGGAGCGTGCCGCGCGGGTCGTCCACATGGGCGGCCAGGAGGTCGCGGGAGACGGTGAGGTCGCCGAAGCCGAGGCCCCGGTCGTACACCGCGATGACCTTCGGTGCGATCGGGGTGCCGTCGCCGAGGGTGAGGCGCAGCGTGTCGCCGGGACGGACGTGGAGGCGGCTCGCGGCGGTCCGGCTCACGGCGATCCCGGACGCGTCCAGGCGGTCGAGGGAGCCGTCCCGGACGCCGAGGTCCATGGTGCGGCCGAGGCCGTCCGGGGTGACGCCCTGGACACCGTAGTTCTCCAGCCCGACCCGGACGGTGCTGCGCAGCACCTCGGTCACGGCGGTGACGCCGGGCGTCCGGCGGATCCGCTCGGCCGTCCCGTGCGGGACTCCCGGGCCGAGGACGTGCGCGGCGAGGGTCCCGTCGGCGGCCTGCCGGGTCGCGGCGTGCCCCATCGTCGTCTGGACGAACAGGATCGTGGCGGTCAGGCCCAGCATCAGCGTCAGCGGGGTGATCACGGACGCGAGGCGGCGGGCGCCGGTGCCGAGGTTGGCGGCGGCGAGGTCGCCGCCGACGCGGAGGCGGCGCAGCGGGACGCCGAGGGCGGCGGTCCCGGCGCGGGCGAC
>NZ_CAACUY010000354.1 GCF_900659615.1 Actinomadura fibrosa
CGCGCTCGCCGCGGCCCGCCGCGCCGGCGCGTCCCGGGTGATCGGGCTGGTGCCGACGGCGGAGGAGGAGGCGCGCCTGTCCGCCGCCGGGCTCGCCGACGCGGTGGTCCGCGCCGACGCCCGCGACCCGGTCGCGGTTGCCGCGGCGATCGGCGCGCCCGCCGACGTGACCGTGGTGTGCGTGGACGTCCCGGGCTGCGAGCACGGCGCGATCCTCGCGACCGCGCCGGGCGGCACCGTGGTGTTCTTCTCGATGGCGACGTCCTTCTCCGCGGCCGCCCTCGGCGCGGAGGGCCTCGCCGCCGACGTCACGATGCTCATCGGGAACGGCTACGTGCCGGGGCACGCGGAGGCGGCGCTGGAACTGCTGCGCTCGGAACCGGGGGTTCGCGCGCTGTTCACCGCCCGCGCCGCCGCCGATTCGGCAGAATGACCGGGAACGCCCGAAGACGCGGCGGGATCGAGCGGAGCATCGAGGGAGAAGGCATGGCGAGCATCACCGAGGACCTGCGCGGGCGCGATCCGAAGGAGCGCCGGGCGCAGATCGTGGACGTCCTGGTGGACGCCTTCTCGGACCTGATGGAGCGGAGCCCCGCCGAGTTCCGCCGCCGCTTCCGCAAGATGGCCTCCGACCCGTTCGCGTTCTACCGGGGCAGCGCCTGCCTGTTCTACGCCGACATCGTCCACGACGACGACCCGTGGGCCGACGAGCGCACCGGCCGCGTCTGGATCCAGGGCGACCTGCACGCGCAGAACTTCGGCACCTACATGAACGACGACGGCGTGTTCGTGTTCGACGTCAACGACTTCGACGAGGCCTACGTCGGCCACTTCACCTGGGACGTCAAGCGGCTCGTCGCGAGCCTGGCGCTGCTGGCGTGGCAGAAGGCGATCTCCGACGCCGACATCCGCCGGCTGATCGAGACGTACGTGCGCGCCTACGTCGACCAGGTCCGCACGTTCGCCGCGCACACCGGCGACGAGCGGTTCGCGCTGACGCTCGACTCCGCCGACGGCTACGTCCGGGACGTGCTGGTCGCCGCGATGGGCGGCACCCGCATCGACCTGCTGGCGGGGATGACGACGGTGGACGGGGCCGAGCGCCGGTTCCGCGACCGCGCCGGCGTCCGCCGCCTGGACGACGCCGAGCGCGCCGAGGTCGAGGCCGCCTACCGCGAGTACCTGGACACGATCCCGGCGGAGAAGCGCTTCGGGAGCCTCACCTACCAGGTGAAGGACATCGTCGGCGCGTCCGGGTTCGGCATCGGGTCGGCGGGGCTGTCGGCGTACAACATCCTGGTGGAGGGCAACACGCAGGCGCTGGAGAACGACGTCATCCTGTCGATGAAGCAGGGGAACGTCGCCGCGCCGAGCCGCGTCGTCGACGACGCCCGGATCCGCGAGTACTTCCTGCACCACGGGCACCGCACGGCGGTGTCGCGGCGCGCGTTGCAGGCCAACACCGACCCGTGGCTGGGCTACACCCAGATCGGCGGGGTCGGCTACGTCGTGCAGGAGCTGTCCCCCTACGAGGCGGACCTGGACTGGGGCGGCCTCACCGAGCCCGAGGAGATGCTGTCGGTGCTGGACGACCTGGGCCGCGCCACCGCGAAGGTCCACTGCGTGTCCGACACCGACTCCGACCACACGCTGGTCGGCTTCCAGGTCGAGGACGCCATCAGCGCCGTGATCGGCCCGGACGAGTCGGCGTTCGTCGAGGCGATGGTGGAGTTCGGCACGGGATACGCCGAGGTCGTCCGCGAAGATCATAAGTTCTTCGTCGACGCTTTCCGCAATCACGAGATCCCCGGCCTGTAGCCCTCGCGCCTGTGCGCGCCGCCCCACCCCTCGGGGCTCGGCTCAGCGGGGGGCGGGGCGGATGAGCAGCAGCGCGATGTCGTCGGCGTCGCGCTGGTCGGCGAGCATCTCCAGGACCCCGTCGGCGGTGTCGTCCAGCGACGCCGACCAGGACGCGGCGATCGCCGCGCCGAGCCGGGCGATGCCCGCGTCCAGGTGGCTGTCGCGGCGCTCGACGAGCCCGTCGGTGTACAGCGCGAGCGTCGCGTCCTTCGGCAGGGAGGCCGCGACCTGCTCGTAGGAGGCGGGGTGCTCGGCGTCGGCGACGCCGAGCGGCAGCCCGTGCGGCGCGCCGAACGGCACGGCCGTCCCGTCGGGGCGGACGACCAGCGCCGGCGGGTGGCCCGCGCACGCCAGCTCGCAGCGCAGCGTCGCCGGGTCGCAGGCCAGGCACAGGCACGTCGCGAACTGCGCGGCGTCCAGGTCCTGGGCGATCGCGTCGAGGCGCCGCAGCACCTCGCCGGGCCCGAACGCGCAGCTCGCCAGGGTGTGCGCGGCGACGCGGAGCTGCCCCATCGCGGCCGCTGCGGCGACGCCGTGGCCGACGGCGTCGCCGATGACGACCGCGATCCGGTCGCCGCCGAGCGGCACGACGTCGTACCAGTCGCCGCCGACGCCGGCGCTGGCCGGCAGGTAGCGGTGCGCGATCTCCAGGCCGGGCGGCGCGGTGACGGCGGCGGGCAGCAGGCTCGCCTGGAGCGCGGTCGCGGTGCGGTGCTCGCGCCGGTACAGGCACGCGTTGTCGATGGACGTCGCGGCGCGGCCGGCGAGCTCGGTGGCCAGCGCGGTGTCGGCGGCGGTGAACGGCAGCCGGCCGCGCTTGCGGCTGAACACCGCGAACCCGAGCGCGCGGCCCCGCGCGACCAGCGGCACCGCCAGCAGCGACACGTGGTCGAGCAGGCCGTCCAGGAGGCGGCCCGTCCGGCGGGCGAGGGTGTCCTGGACGGCGCCGCCGCCGAACTCGATCGTCCGCCCGGTGGTCAGCGCCTGCGCGTAGGGGGTGGCGGGCGGGTAGACGATGACCTCGTTGACGGGGAACTCGCGGGCCCAGTCGCGGGGGTCGTCGTCGGCGAACGCGACCGCGAGCCGCCGCACGACCGCGGACCCGTCGGGTTCGGCGGCGGGCCGGTCGTCGTCGGCGAGGAGCCGCTCCAGCACGTACACGGCGCCGGCGTCGGCGAAGCGCGGGACGGTCACGGCGACGATCTCGCGGGCGGTCGGGCCGAGGCTCAGCGTCGACCCGATGCGGCGGCCGGCCTCGTTCAGCAGCTCCAGGTTCGCGGCGGTGGACGGCGACACCGTCAGCAGGACCAGCGCGCGCCCGCCGGCGGCGGTGAGCGGGTCGCACGCCACGTGCCGGTTCCCGTCCGGCAGCGGCAGCACGCCGCGCCAGGGCGCGCCCTCCGCCGCGATCTTCAGTGCGGCGGCGAGCCGGTCGGCGGCGGCCGGGCCGAGCAGCGCGGCCGGCCGCGCCCCGACGGCCTCGCCCGCGGTGCGGCCGAACAGCCGGGCGGCGCCGTCGCTCCACCCGGTGATCTCGCCGTCCGGAGTGAGTAGGACGGTGACCGGAGCGGGCTCCGGCGTCGGTTCCTCAGGCATCGGTCCTTCACTGTCCGGGCGCGGTCCGCGCGCTGTCCGGGCATGGTGGGGGCATGGTTCAGGCTTGGTTCGGGCCTGGTTCGGGCCTGGTTCGGGCCTGGTTCGGGCGTTGTCGGGCGTGTTCCGGGCCGTTCCCGGGCTTTGCTTCGGGCACGTTCCGGCGCTGCCGGCGGACCGCGGCCGCAACGCGGCGACTCGCGTTACGCTGGCCCGCGGACGCGCCCCTTCGGCCCTCAGGGAGACGATGCATGGACTCCGAGTGGATCCCGCCCGAGGTCGACAGCCAGAGACCCAGCGTCGCACGGGTGTACGACTTCCTGCTCGGCGGATCGCACAATTTCGCGTCAGATCGTGATCTGGCGACCGGTCTGCTGCGGATCGAGCCGCAGGCGCGGGAGCTCGCGCAGGCCAACCGGGCGTTCCTGCGCCGCGCGGTCCGGACCGTCGCCGAGGCGGGGGTGGAGCAGTTCGTCGACATCGGCTCCGGGATCCCGACGCAGGGCAACGTCCACGAGATCGCGCAGGCCGTCAACCCGGGCGCGCGCGTGGTCTACGTCGACAACGACGACGTGGCCGTGGCGCACAGCCGGCGGATCCTCGCGGGCGACGACCGCACGACCGTGATCCAGGCCGACATGCGCCGGCCCGCCGACATCCTCGCCCACCCCGAGCTGAAGCGCGTCGTCGACCTCGGCCGCCCGGTGGCGTTCCTGCTGGTGGCGGCGCTGCACCTCGTCAAGGACCACGAGGACCCGGCGGGCATCGTCGCGACCCTCCGCGACGCCGGCGCCGCGGGCAGCCACGTCGTCCTGTCGCACCTCACGCACGAGGCGCAGCCGGGCAAGACCGCCGCGATCGGCAAGCTGTACGACCGGGCGACGTCCCCGGCGGTGTCCCGCTCCCACTCGGAGATCCTCCACTTCTTCGACGGGTGGGACATGCTCGACCCGGGACTGGTGTACGTCCCGCTGTGGCGTCCCGAAGGCGACCCCGAGCCCAATCCCGAGCGCTTCCTGCTCTTCGGGGGCGTGGGCCGCCGCCCCTGAGCCGCCCCTGAGCCACACCTGAGCCGCCCCCCGGCCGCGCCGGCCTGCGGGAACGTGCCGGTAGTGTGCGGATCATGGAGCGGGCGGCCGATGATCCGTACGTGCGGGTGCGGGGCGCCCGCGAGCACAACCTGCGCGCCGTCGACGTGGCGGTCCCGCGGGACGCGCTGACGGCGTTCACGGGCGTGTCCGGGTCGGGCAAGTCGTCGCTGGCGTTCGGGACGCTGTACGCCGAGGCGCAGCGCCGGTACCTGGAGTCGGTGGCGCCCTATGCGCGGCGGCTGCTGGACCAGGTCCCGGCACCGGCGGTCGAGGAGGTCACCGGGCTGCCGCCCGCCGTGGCGCTGGAGCAGCGCCGCTCGGTGCCGTCGTCGCGGTCCTCGGTGGGGACGGTGACGGCGCTGTCGAACTCGCTGCGGATGCTGATGTCCCGCGCTGGCGACTACCCGCCGGGCGCCGCGCGCCTGGACTCGGACGCGTTCTCGCCCAACACCGCCGCCGGCGCGTGCCCCACCTGCCACGGGCTGGGGGAGGTGCACGAGGTCACCGAGGAGTCGCTGGTCCCCGACCCGTCCCTCAGCATCCGCGAGGGCGCGATCGCGTCCTGGCCGGGCGCCTGGCAGGGCAAGAACCTGCGCGACATCCTCGACGCCCTCGGGTACGACATCGACCGCCCGTGGCGCGACCTGCCGCAGGACGAGCGCGACTGGATCCTGTTCACCGACGAGCAGCCCGTCGTGACCGTCCACCCGGTACGGGAGGCGCACCGCATCCACCGCCCCTACCAGGGCACCTACTCCAGCGCCCGGCGGCTGGTGCTGCGCGCCTACGCCGACTCCAAGAGCGAGAAGCGTCGGGAGCGCGCCGCGTCGTTCCTCGCCGGGACGGTCTGCCCGGCCTGCGGCGGGCTGCGGCTGCGCCCCGAGGCGCTCGCGGTCACCTTCGCCGGGCGCACCGTCGCCGATCTCGCCGCGCTGCCGCTGACTGGCCTCGCCGACGTCCTGCGCCCCCATCTGGACGGCGACGGCCCCGCTGCGGTCCTGGCCCGTGACCTCACCGCCCGGATCGAGGTGCTCGCCGAGCTCGGCCTGGGCTACCTGAGCACGTCCCGGCCGAGCCCGACCCTGTCGGCGGGCGAGCTCCAGCGGCTGCGGATCGCCACGCAGCTCCGGTCGGGGCTGTTCGGCGTCGTGTACGTGCTGGACGAGCCGTCCGCCGGGCTGCACCCGGCCGACACCGAGGCGCTCATGACGGTGCTGGAGCGGCTCCGGGCGGCGGGCAACGGCGTGTTCCTGATCGAGCACGACCTGGAGGTCGTCCGGCACGCCGACTGGGTCGTGGACGTGGGGCCCGGGGCGGGCGTCCACGGCGGCCGGGTCCTGCACAGCGGGCCCGTCGCCGGCCTCCGCGACGTCCCGGAGTCGGTGACGCGCCGCTTCCTGTTCGGCGAGGAGCCCCGACGGCGCCGGGAGCCGCGCGAGCCGTCCGGCACGCTGAAGCTGCGCGGCGTCACCCGCAACAACCTGCGCGGCCTGGACGCCGACGTGCCGCTGGGCGCGTTCACCGCCGTCACCGGCGTGTCGGGGTCGGGCAAGTCGACGCTGGCGGACGCGCTCGCCGCCCACGCCGAGGCGGCGTCCGAGCGGGTGGTGCGGGTGGACCAGCGCCCGATCGGCCGGACGCCGCGCTCCAACCTCGCGACCTACACCGGGCTGTTCGACACGGTCCGGAAGCTGTTCGCGGCGACACCCGGCGCGAAGGCGCGCGGCTACGGCGCCTCGCGGTTCTCCTTCAACGTGCCGGGCGGGCGCTGCGAGCACTGCCAGGGCGAGGGGTACATCTCCGTGGAGCTGCTGTTCCTGCCGTCCACCTACGCGGTCTGCGACGTCTGCCACGGCGCCCGCTACAACCCGGAGACGCTGGAGGTCACCTGGAACGGCGCCACGATCGCGGACGTCCTGGCCCGCACCGTGGACGAGGCCGCGGACCTGCTGGCCGAGGTGCCGGCGGCGTCGCGCGCTCTGGCCGCGCTCGCCGACGTCGGCCTCGGCTACCTGCGGCTGGGCCAGCCCGCGACGGAGCTGTCGGGCGGCGAGGCGCAGCGGATCAAGCTGGCGGCGGAGCTGCGGCGGGCCCGCCGCGCCGGGATCCTGTACCTGCTGGACGAGCCGACCACGGGCCTGCACCCCGCCGACTCGGCGCTGCTGACCGACCGGCTGCACGCCCTCGTCGACGGCGGCGCGACGGTGGTGGTGGTCGAGCACGACATGGACGTCGTCGCGTCCGCCGACCACGTCATCGACCTCGGCCCCGGCGGCGGCGCCGACGGCGGCCGGATCGTGGCGCAGGGCACACCCGCCGACGTCGCCGCGAACCCCGCCAGCCGCACCGCCCCCTACCTGGCCAGGGCCCTCGCTTGACGGAAGCGGCCGCGCGGGCGGGTGGGGCGGGCTCGGTGCCCGAGCCGCCGGTGAGCGCCGCGGTCCGGTCGGGGTTCCGGCCTTGCGGCCGGTGGTGGCGGGCCCGGCGGATGAGGCCGTGCGAAGGCCGTTCCGCCGGGCCCGGCCGGGCGTCCTGCGCGCCCTGCGCGATCTCGGCGCCGCAGCGTCGCGGGACCGCGAAGGTCTCGCTCGGAGGTCTCGCTCGGAAGGGTGTGGTCAGTGGGCGAAGGCGATGGCGGTGCCGGCGCTCACGAGGACCGCGATGACGACCATGACGAGCATGGTGTCGAGCGGCTTGCGGCGGGTCGGCGCTGCCTTCATGGCCACGGGCACGGCGTGCCGGGCGACGGTGCGGGCCGGCGGCTTCGGTGCGGGTCTCGGCTTCGGCGCGGGCGCCACCGGCCGCGGTGCCGCCAGTGCGGGGCGGGGCCGCGGGACGAGCGGACGGGCC
>NZ_CAACUY010000355.1 GCF_900659615.1 Actinomadura fibrosa
CCCGGCTCCGGCTCCGGCGGCGGCGGGCGGCGCGTCCCGGGCCGCCCGGTCGGGCAAAGTGGCCGCTCCGGTGGCGCCGGGACGGCTGGTGAACGGGCGTCGGCAGCCCGTCGCGGTGCGCATCCCGGAGTCGGCGGGCGGCCGCTACGTCCTCGTGCCGGGAACGGCGGCGCCGCCGCGGGGCTCGCGCGGGCCGGTCGTCCGGTACATGGTGGAGGTGGAGCGGGGGCTGCCGATCACGGGGGCCGAGTTCGCCGCCGAGGTCCACCGCGTCCTGAACGACCGGCGCAGCTGGGGGCACGGCGGCGCGATGCGGTTCCAGCGGGTGGCGCGCGGGCCGGTCCGGTTCCGGGTGTCGCTGACGAGCCCGGCGCTCACCGACCGGGAGTGCGCGCCGCTGGTCACGGGCGGGGAGCTGTCGTGCCGCAGCGGGATCCGGTCGGTGATCAACGCGCGCCGGTACGGGGAGGGCGCGGCCACCTACGGCGCCGATCTGGCGACCTACCGGGAGTATGTGATCAACCATGAGGTGGGGCACGCGCTGGGGCACGGCCACGAGCAGTGCCCGGGCCCGGGAAGGCGGGCGCCGGTGATGGTGCAGCAGACCAAGTCGCTGTACGGCTGCCGCCCGAACCCGTGGCCCTTCCCCTGACCACCAGGCGCCCGCCCCTCGACACATCCCTAGGCCGGGCCAGTGCGTGGCGCGTTCGCTTGGCAGGCCGACCCGGCCACCCGCCCGCTAGCCGGTAACGCGACCCGGCTGAGTGACGCAGGCCGGAAGGCGGCCCGACGCCCGTTCGGTGAGCCCGTCTCGCGGCCGACCGAGTGGCCCAACTTGGGAGTCAGCCCGGTGACCCGTCCGGCGGGCCCATCTCGCGGGCCATTTGGTGTCCAGCGACAGGCTGGCCCGGTGACCCGTCCGGTAGCTGCCCTGGTGGCCGTCCAAGTGGCCCAGCCCGGAAGGCGGCCCGGCGAAGCTTTCGGTGAGCTCGTCTCGTGGCCCATCGAGCGCCCAACCGCAGGCTGGCGCCATGACCTGGCCGGTAGCCGGTTCCATAGCCGACCGAGTGGCCGAGCCCGGAGAGTCGGCCCGGTGAGCCGATGGCCGGTGGTCCGTCCTGGCGGCCCGCCGGGTGCCCAACTCGCAGGTTGGCCCGATGACCTGGCCGGTGGGACGGTGGCGTCCGGCGGACCGGCGCGGGAGGTGGTCCATGGTCGGCTCCGGGGCCGCCAGTGACATACCGGACGGGTTGATCGGGCGGTTTAAACTCGGCGGGACCATGCGCATGATCAGGGCTGGGGGCACGCGTGAGCTGGAGATCCGCAGGTCGCGGTTCGTGTGCACGCTCGCCCGCGCGGGCGACGAGGCGGAGGCGACCGACTTCATCGCCGGCCATCGCCGGGCGCACCGGGACGCGACGCACAACTGCACCGCCTACGTGCTGGGCGAGCGGGGCGAGATCACCCGGAGCAGCGATGACGGTGAGCCGGCGGGGACGGCCGGGATCCCGATGCTGGAGGTGCTGGTCCGGCGCGGCCTGACGGGAACGGTCGCGGTCGTGACGCGCTACTTCGGTGGGGTGAAGCTGGGCGCGGGCGGCCTGGTGCGCGCCTACGGGCAGGCGGTCGCCGAGACGGTCGACGCGGTCGGCGTGGTGGAGCTGCGTCCGGTGGTGACGGTGACGGCGGTCGTGGACCATGCGCTGGCGGGCCGGTTCCTCGGGGACCTGCATGGACGCGGGGTGCAGCCCGCCGACGTCCGGTATGGGGCGGCCGTGGAGGCGGACGTGCCGGTGGAGGTCGCTGATCTGGAGGCTTTCGAGGCGTGGGCGGCCGAGGTTACGGCGGGCCGCGCCACGCTGCGCCGCGGCGCGACCACCCAAGCGGAGTTCCCGCGCTAACGCCTGACGCGGCCGTCGAAATACCGAGACGCCGCCGAGCACGGACCCAAGCCGGTCGCGGCCCTTCGCGCGGCCCTTCGCGCGGCCCTTCGCGCGGCTCTTCGCGCGGCTCTTCGCGCGGCCCTTCGTGCGGCTAGTGCGGGGGCTGGGGGCGGGAGCGGAGGCGGCGGAGCATGCGGGCGTCGGTGAAGCCGACGCTGCGGGCGGCGGCTTCGAGGGTGGCGCCCTGGCCGATCAGGTGCTGGGCGCGTTCGAGGCGGAGTTCCTGCTGGTAGCGCAGCGGGGTCAGGCCGGTGGCGGCGGTGAAGCGGCGGGTGAGGGTGCGTTCGCTGACGCCGGCCGCGGCGGCGAGGTCGCCGAGTGGCAGGGGACGGGTGTAGCCGGTGTCGATGAGGTCCTGGGCGCGGTGGACGGCGTCGCTGACGTGGGCGCGGTGCCGGAGCATGGCGCTGGCCTGGGGTTCGTCGCCGTTGCGGCGGGCGTAGACGACCATGGAGCGGGCGGCGCGGGCGGCGGCGCCGGGGCCGTGCCGGACGGCGAGGAGGTGCAGCGCGAGGTCGATGCCGCTGGCGATGCCGGCCGAGGTGACGACGCGGTCGTCGGTGACGTAGAGGACGTCGCGGACGACGGTGGCGCGGCGGTGGCGGCGGGCGAGGGTGTCCTGGAGTTCGTGGTGGGTGGTGCAGCGGTGGCCGTCCAGCAGCCCGGCCTGGCCGAGGGCGAACGCGCCGGCGCAGACGCTCGCGACCGTGCCTCCGGCGGCGTGGTGGCGGGCGAGGCGGCGCGCGGCGGCCGGGGAGACGGGCAAGGCGTGGGGGCGGCGGGTGGCCCAGCGCCAGCCGGGGACCAAGACGATGTCGTCCGGGGTGAGGTCGGGCCAGGCGGTGTCGGCACGCAGGGGCAGGCCCTGGGCGGTGACGACGCCGTCCTGCCCGGGGGCGCCGGGGGCAGGGTCGGGTTGGTCGGCGATGTAGGACAGCCGGTAAGGGTGGCGGTGGTCGGCGGCGGTGGAGAACACCTGGGCGGGTCCGGCGAGGTCCAGCAGGTGGAGGCCAGGGACGAGCAGGAAGGCGATGCGGGTCACGATCCGGTCAGGATAGGTCGTCGAGCGCGGCGATGGTGGCGAAGCGGCCGGCGAGGGCGTACTCGGTGCGGGTGATGATCTCGTCGGTGCCGAGGGTGGCGGGGTCGGCGAGCACTTCGGCGAGGGGGCGGTCGGCGGGGGCGTCGCGGTGGGGGATGGGGAAGGTGGCGGTGGCGTCGGTGACGAAGGTCACGGTGAAGCCGAGGTCGGCGGCGAGCCTGGCGGTGGTCTCGCAGCACTGCTCGGTCTGGATGCCGCAGACGACCACGTCGCGGATACCGCGTCCCGTGAGGAGCTGGTGCAGGTTGGTGGTGGTGAACGCGTTGCGCGAGGTCTTGGTGAGGACGGGTTCGCCGTCGCGGGGGTCGAGGCCGTCCATGAGGCGGACGTGCCCGACAGCGGGGTCGAAGACGGTGCCGCTGCCCGGTTCGGCGTGCAGGATCCACACGACGAGGTCTCCGGCGGCGCGTGCCGCGGCGACGAGGCGGGCGGTGCGGGCGACGATGTCGGGGGTGGACACGGCCTGCCAGTTGGGGCGGCGGCGGAAGGATTCCTGGACGTCGATGACGAGGAGTGCTCGGGTCATGCCGTCGATCCTGCCGGTGCGCCGTCCTGGACGGGAGGCATCATCGCGCCGGGATGCGGAACGATCCGGTCAGCGCCGCGAGGCGGGCGGGCGACCGTCTTCCCGGGACGGCGACGGGGCGGGCCGGGTCGGTGGTCTCAGTTCGCCGTCCAGGAGCGGAGTTTGTCGGGGTTGCGCACGGCCCAGACGCGGGTGATCCGGTCACCGGCGACGTCGAAGGCGATCACTGTGACGGTCCGACCGTCGGCGTGGGCGACCAGGCCGGGCTGCCCGTTGACCGTGCGCTCGGTGACGGCGAGGCCCGAGGCCCGGTGGGCGAGGCCGGTGAAGTAGCGCGCGACCTGCTCGCCGCCGTGGACGGGGCGCGGTTCGGCGCTGGCGAGGCCGCCGCCGTCGCCGGTCGCGACGGCGGCGGGGTCGAGGAGGGCGATGAGGGCGCCGAGGTCCTTGGCCTCCCAGGCCCGTTTGAAGTCGCGGACGAGGGCGGCGCGCCGTTCTGGGGGCGTCGGCGGGGACGCGGGCGGCCGCGCGGCGCTGAGGCGGCGGCGGGCGGAGGAGGCCAGCTGGCGGCAGGCGGCGGGGGTGCGGCCGACGATGTCGGCGACGTCGGCGAAGGGGTAGCGGAAGACGTCGTGCAGGACGAACGCGACGCGCTCGGCCGGGGTCATGGAGTCGAGGACGACGAGGAAGGCCATGTTGACCGACTCGTCGAGGGTGACGCGGTCGGCCGGGTCGGCGGCGGCGCCCGTCCGCCGGTCGGCCGGGTCGGGAGGGCCGGGCAGGGGCTCGGGGATCCACTGGCCGACGTAGCGTTCGCGCCGGGCCCGCGCGGAGCGCAGAACGTCGAGGCAGACGCGGCCGGCGACCTTGGTGAGCCAGGCGCCGGGGGAGGCGATGGCGGCCTGCTGCCGCGGGGACATGGCGTACCAGCGCGCGTAGGTCTCCTGGACGGCGTCCTCGGCGTCGGCGAGGGAGCCCAGCAGCCGGTAGGCGAGGTCGATCAGCCGACGCCGCTCGCTCATGACCGCGCTCAGGCCCGGGTCAGGCGCACCCGCCCCTGACCCGCGCACGCCGAAGCCCGCCCCTTCCCAGCCAGGACCCGACCCCTCCGGGCCAGGACCCGACCCCTCCGGGCCAGGACCCGACCCCTCCGGGCCAGGGCCCGAGCCCTTCAAGCCGGGGCCCGCTTCCGTGCTGCCAGGGCCTACTTCCTTCCCGCTGAGCCCTGGGGCGTCCTCACCCGCACTCGATCCGTCCCCGCCGAGGCCCGTTCCCTTCGCGCTGGGACCGGCGTCGTTATCGCCCGGTTCGGGTTCGTAGGGGCCGTTCCCCGGCCCGGTCGGTGTGCTCATGGTGGCGCGGCTCCCCGTTCTCGTCTCGTCCGTCATCGGTTCGACGGAGCGGCGAGGGCGGATGTGAGGCCGCCGGGCCGCCTCACATCCGTCGGGGCCGTCTCGTCGGACTGCTGGAACCGGTCGCCCTGGACGGGCGGCGATGACGATGGGGAGACTCCGGTGAACGTGTTCTTGTGGATCGTGCAGGCGCTGCTGGCGGCCGTGTTCGCGCTGTCCGGGCTGATGAAGGCCGTCCAGCCGAAGGAGAAGCTGGTGGACGGCTATCCGGTGCTGCGGGACTTCTCGCAGGCGGCGATACGGTCCATCGGCGTGCTGGAGCTGCTGGGCGCGGTCGGGCTGGTCGCGCCGGCCGCCGCCGGTGTCGCGCCGGTGCTGACGCCGTCCGCGGCGACGGGGCTGGCGGTCATGATGGTGCTCGCGGCGGCCCTGCACGCCCGCCGCCGGGAGGCGCCGGGGGTGGCGGTGACGGCCGTGCTGTTCGTGCTCGCCGCGCTCGTCGCCTGGGGCCGCTTCGGCCCGTACGGCTGGTGATCGCGGACCTGTGGCACGGCTCGGCCCCGGTCGGCCGTGGTGGGGCCTGCCGGGTGCCGCCGAGGTGAGGCCGCCGGGTGCGGTCGGCCGGATCAGGGTCCGCCAGGTGTGCGTCCCGCGTGCGTGCCGGTGTGCGTGCCGGGGGCGGGTGTCAGCCGCCGAGGCTGTCGAGCGCGACGTCGAGGCGCTGGGCGAGGCGCTCGATCTGCTCGTCGTTGGCGCCGGTGTCGAGTTCGGCGATGACGGCGTCGCGGGTGGTGATGACCATCATGGTCTCGGGCCCGTCGTCCGAGCCGTCCGCGGTGGAGGCGGGGACAACGGCGGCCTCGCCGCCGACGACGACGAGCGCGGCGTCGCGGTCGTCGGAGGCCAGCAGGGTGTGCAGGTGGTCAGGTGTGATCGTCGCCATTCGACGGGCTCCTTCTGTTGGTGTTGTGGTGGCGGGTCAGGGCTTCTGGCCGACGCCGGTGGTGAACTCGTGGGAGCGCATCGGCCCGCCGGTCTCGGGGGACAGGGGCGGGGTGTCGCGCCCGGCGCCGGTGCGCAGGCCGTCCAGGAACTCCTCGATGGCCTCGCGGGCGGTGCGGGCCGGGGTCCAGCCGAGCTCCCGGCGGGCACGGCCGGTGTCCATGAGCGGGACCTGGAGCGCGAGGTCGAGCAGGCCGGGCGAGGCGGGGACCAGGTGCAGGTTCCAGGCGGCGGACAGGACGGCGCGGACGCCGCGGGCCGGGAGGCGGACGGGGCGGGCGCCGAGCATGTCGGCGAGCTCGGCGGGGTCCAGGACGGGTTCGGCGGCGATGTTGTAGGCGCCGCGGGCGTCGCCCACGGCGGCGAGGTGGAAGGCCTCGCCGGCGTCGGTGGAGTGCAGTGCCTGGAGGCGCAGGCCGGGCAGGTCGGGGACGATCGGGATGAGGCCGGGGCGGGCCAGCGCGCCGGGCAGCAGCGGTCCGGCGAACAGGCGGCGCTGCTCGGCGGCGCTCTGCCGCTCGAAGATGAACCCCGGCCGGATCCGCACGACGCGGAGGGCGGGGTCGCGGGCCTCCAGGGCGTCCAGGAGCCGTTCGACGTAGGCCTTCTCGCGGCTGTAGGCGGCGCCGGGCCATCCGTGGGTGGGCCAGGACTCGTCGACGGGCCGGTCCTTGGGGCCGGGCGAGTAGGCGCCGACGGAGGAGGAGTACACCAGCGCGGGGACGCGTGCCTCGGTGACGGCGTCGAACACGCGGGTGCTGCCGATGACGTTGGCGTCCCAGGTGACGGCGGGCCGGTGGGTGGGCTGGAACAGCCAGGCGAGGTGGACGACGGCGTCGGCGCCCTGGAACAGCGGGACCAGGTCGGTGTCGGTGACGTCGGCCTCGGCCCATTCGGTCTTGCCGTTCTCGGCGGCGATGTCCTGGCCGGGGCGGCGCCGGGCGAGCCCGAGGATGGAGGTGACGCGCGGGTCCGCCGCCAGGGCCCGGATGGTGCTCGTGCCGATGTTGCCGGTGGCGCCGGTGACGACGACCCGCATGTGAGTGCCCCTTCCCCCCGGCCACCCGCGTGTTTCGGGGTGGACGAGTCGGGCCCATTCCCCCCTTGGGCCGATCTATGCGCGGTGGCCTGGCGCGGTGGCCTGCGCGGGGTGCGTGCCAGGGGGGGTCAGGTGCGGTGGCGGGCGCGGAACGCGGCGGCCTTGGCGCGGTTGCCGCATTCGCGCATGTCGCACCAGCGGCGGGTGCCGCGCCGCGAGGCGTCCAGGTACAGGCGGGTGCAGGGGTCGGCCTCGCACTGCTTGAGGGCGCCGGCCGTGGACCCGCCGAGCAGGTCGATCGCGGCGCGGGCGACGGCGGCGAGCGCGGCGGTGGGCCCGCCGGCGCGCTCGGTGCCGCCGCCGGGCAGGAG
>NZ_CAACUY010000356.1 GCF_900659615.1 Actinomadura fibrosa
CGAGCCGCCCGGGCGGCGCGCGTCCTCCGGGCGCGCCGCGGCGCGGTCCCGGCCGGGCCGGCGGTTCCCCACCCGCGACGCCGGGGCGTCCTCGATGGAGTGGGCGCTGCTGACGCCGATCCTCATCCTCGTGATGCTCGCCGTCGTGCAGTTCGCGATGGTCTACCACGCGCGGCACGTGGCGCTCGCCGCCGCGCAGTCGGGCGCGCGGACGGCCCGCACGCAGCCGGTCGGCGGCGGCTGGCAGGACGCGGCCGTCACGAAGGCCACCGACGACGTCCGCAAGGTGGGCCCGAACCTGCTCAGCGGCCTGGAGGTGCGGACCGGCGAGGAGAACGACGAGCGCTGGGTCGAGGTGAGCGGCGAGGCGGTGCGCGTCATCCCGTTCATGACGTTCCACGTTTCGCAGCGCTCACGCGGGCCGATCGAGTGCTTCCGCCCGGACGTGGGGTCGGGCGTGGCCTGCCAGGGGGCCGCCCAGTGATACGTCCGAAAGCGGTGCGGCGCCTGGCGGCCCGGCGGCGCGACGGCGGCTCGATGTCGCTGGAGATGGTGCTGGTCACGCCGCTGTTCGTCGGCTTCCTGCTGTTCCTCGCCGGCGCGGGGCGGATGGTGGACGCGCAGAGCCAGGTGGACGGCGCCGCGCGCGACGGCGTGCGCGCCGCGTCCATCGCCCGCAGCGCCCCGTCCGCGCAGGACCTCGCGGACGAGGCCGCCAGCGCCAACCTGCGGGGGCACGACTGGTGCACGGGCGGGCCCGTCGTGCGGACCGACGTGAGCGCCTGGGGGCCCGGCGGGCGCGTCGTCGTGACGATCACCTGCGACGTCGACCTCGGCGACCTGTCGTTCATCGGGCTGCCCGGCAGCAAGCGGCTCCAGGGCCGCGCCGTCGCCCCGATCGACACCTTCACCTATCGCGGGACCGACCCCGGCCCCGATGAGGGCGAGCCGGGAGACCCGCAGTGAAGCGGCGGCGCCTGGCGGTGCGGATGTGGGAGCGCCCGGCGGCGCGGATGCGCGGGCGTCTCGCGGCGCGGGCGGGCGCGGGGCGCGATCGCGGTTCCGTCGCCATGTACGCGGTCCTGTTCACGCCGGTCGTGTTCATGCTGGCGGGCCTCCTCGTGGACGGCGGCCTCGCGATCCACGCGCGGCAGCGGGCCGCCGACATGGCCGAGCAGGCCGCCCGCGCCGGCGCCAACGAGATCGACACCGACGCGCTCCGGGAGACGGGGAAGCCGGTGATCGACCCCGGTCGGGCCCGCGGCGCGGCGTGCGACCTGCTCGCCGCCTACGGGGAGCAGGTGTCGGCGTCCCGCTGCGACGCCGACGGGCAGGAGGTGGACGTCACCGTGGAGATCAAGGTCCGGCCGCAGCTCCTCGGCATCATCCCCGGCTTCGGCGAGTTCACGATGACGTCCTCGGCGACGGCCCGCCCCGTCACGGGCGGTGACGGGCAATGAGGGGCGCGGGAAACCCGTCTACCATTGAGGCGACGTCCGGGAAGCGGCGACCGCTGGGGGCGCGATGGTGACGGGTCATGGGCGCGGGACACCCGTGCGGGTGAAGGGCCGTCGCAGCCCGGGGGACGTCCTCGCCGGGATCGGCGCCGTCGCGGCGCTGGCCGCGCTGCTCGCCGGCGTCCCGTTCGCGCTCCTCACGTTCTTCGGCTCGCCGCTGCCCGACCACGTGCCCGCCGCGTCCGACCTCACGCACCGGCTCGGACCGGGCTCGCTGCTCGCCATCCTCGTCGCGCTGGTCTGGCTCGCCTGGATCCAGCTCGCGGCGTGCGTGGTCGTCGAGGTGTACGCCGGGATCCGCGGGGTCGGCGTGCCCGCGCGGGTGCCGCTCGCGGGCGGCACGCAGTCGCTCGTCCACCGCCTCGTCGTCGCCGCGCTGCTGCTGTTCACCGCCACCTCGGTGATCATGCCGGCGCTGTCCGGCGGCGCGCTGTCGCGGCAGCCGCCCGCCCCGCCGCAGACGCAGACGCAGTCGCAGGAGTTCCACCGCGTCCAAGACGCGCCGGAGCGCCCGGCGGCGGCCGCCGACCGGGTCGCCGAGGACCTCGCCGCGCACCCCGCCGAGAAGGCCCGCACCACGAAGATCTACCGGGTGCAGCCGCCCGAGGGCCGGCACCACGAGAGCCTGTGGGAGATCGCCGAGAAGTGCCTCGGCGACGGCCGCCGCTACAAGGAGATCCACGCCCTCAACAAGGGCCGGACGCAGCCGGACGGCACCCGGCTCAGCATCGCCAGCCTCATCCGCCCCGGCTGGATCCTGGAGATGCCGGCGGACGCGAAGGGCGTGCACGTCATCCCCGTCCAGGACCTGGACGAGTACTTCAAGTACGGGCACGCCGTGCCGGGCGACCGGTCGCCCGACCCGTCGCCGGAGCCGTCCGCGCCGGCGCCGCGCCCGTCACCGGAGCGGCCGTCGGCGTCCCCGACCGCCCCGCACACCCCGGCACCGCAGACGCCCGCCCCCCAGACACCCGCCCCCCAGACGCCTGCGCCGCAGACACCGGCTCCGCAGGCCCCGGCTCCGGCGCCGCGCCCGTCCGCGTCGCAGACCCCCGCGCCGAAGCCGTCGCAGGCCCCCACGTCCGCGAAGCCCGAGGCGCCCGCCTCGCACGCTCCCGCGCAGGATCCGCCCGCGCACCGCGGCTCGGACGGGCCGTCCGGCGAGATGGACGGCGGCGCCGGAAGCGGCGGCGCCTCCCTGCCCGGGCAGAACGCGTCCTACGACGACTCCTCGCACGGCCTCGGCTGGCCGCAGGGTCTCGCCGCGGCGTCGCTGATCGCCGCCGGGCTGCTCAGCGCGCTCGGCCGGCGGCGCCGCGTGCAGCTCTGGAACCGCGCGTTCGGGCACGCCATCGTCCGGCCGGAGGGCGCGGCGGCCGAGACCGAGCGGGCGCTGCGGATCGGCGCCGACGACGCGGCGGCGCGGCTCCTCGACCTCGGGCTGCGGCACCTGTCGAAGTCCATGGCGGCGGGCGGCCGGGCGCTGCCGACCGTCTACGGGGTGCACCTCGGCCGCGGCAGCCTCGACCTGTGGATCGCGCCCGCCGACCGCAACCCGCCCGCGCCCTGGCAGGCGTTCGACGACGGCCAGGTGTGGCGGCTGCGCGCCGGCGCGCTGGACGGCGCCGAGGCGTCCGACCTCGGCGACGTCCTCGCCCCCTACCCGGGCCTCGTGTCGATCGGCACGAACGAGAACGGCCGGATCCTCGTCGACCTGGAGGCCGCGCACGGGCTGATCGCGGTGCGCGGCCCCGAGGACACCCGCCGCGCCGTGCTCGCCGCGATCGCGCTGGAGCTCGCGACGAACCGCTGGTCCGACCACATGCGCATCACGCTCGTCGGGTTCGGCGCGGAGCTCGGCGAGGGCCTCGCGGAGGTCGCGCCCGACCGGATCCGGTCCGTCCCGACGCTCGCGGACGCGCTGCCGGAGCTGGAGGGCCGCAGCGAGGAGGTGCGGCAGGCGCTCGCCGCGTCCGGCGTCGACTCCGTCCTCACCGGGCGGTGCCGCGGCGTGTTCGGCGAGGCGTGGATGCCGCACTACCTGATCATGGCGGACCGCCCGTCCGAGCGGGAGGCCGACCGGCTCGTCGCGCTCGCCCGCACCGGCACCCGGATGGCGGCGGGATACCTCGTCGCCGGCGAGGTCCAGGGCGCCACCTGGACCTGGGACGTCGACGGCGACGGCCGGCTGCACGCCGGCGTGCTCGGCTTCGAGGTGAACGCGCAGGTCGTCCCGGACGAGGACTACCGCGGCGTGTTCGAGCTGTTCCGGACCGCGGCGCGGCTCGACTCGGTCCCGCTGCCCGAGCCGGCGGAGGGCGCCCAGCCGCCGCCGGAGCAGCAGCCGTCGGTCGACATCCGCCTGCTCGGCCCCATCGAGGTCGACGCGCCCGGCCCGATGGACGAGAGCCGCCGCGCGCTGTGCACCGAGGTCCTCGTGTACCTCGCGGCGCACCCGAACGGCGTCCACCCGACGGTGCTGAGCGGCGCGGTGTGGCCGCGCGGTGTGAGCGCGGGCGTCCGCGACGCGTGCGTGGCGCGCGTGTCCGACTGGCTCGGCCGGGACGCGCGGGGCCGCCCCAACCTGTACTACGACGACCGCGGCCGCATCCGGCTCGGCTCCGAGGTGCGGGTCGACCTGGCGGTGTTCCGCTGGCTGGTGTGGCGGTCGGCGGCCGAGCCCGCGTCCGAGACGGCCTACATGTCCTACGCGCTGGACCTCGTGCGCGGCCCGCTGCTCGCCGGCCGCCCGCGGGGCCGCTACGCCTGGCTCGCCGCCCACGACCTGGAGTACGAGGCGACGGCGCGGGTCATCGACGTCGCGCACCGCCTCGTGGTGCTGCGCCTGGAGGAGAACGACCCGCACGGCGCGGTCGGCGCCGCCCGGGCCGGGCTGCGGCTCGCGCCCGAGGACGAGGGCCTGTGGCGCGACCTGCTCCGCGCCACGAACGCCACCGGCGACCTCGCGCAGGTCCGGATCGCGGTGGACGAGCTCCGCGGCCGCGTCGGCCGCGACCCGCTGCTCGACCAGCTCCAGCCCGAGACGGAGGCCCTGATCGAGGAACTGGTCCCCGAATGGCACCGCGTGGGCTCCCGCTGACCCAACCGGCGGTCAGCGGTAGAGGCCGGTGCCGCCCAGGGAGTGGCGGCCGGGCTGCGGGTGGACGGTCAGCCCGGCGGGGCGGCCGCCGACGTGCAGCTTGCGGAGCACCCGGCCGTCGCGGGTGGACACGGCGCAGACCGTCCCGGTGGGGGTGGCGAGCCACAGGGCCGTGCCGTCGGACGACACGCCGCCCGGTACCGCCGAGCCGCCGCCGGGCAGCCGCCACCGGGCGGTGACGCGGCGGGTGGCGAAGTCGACCGCGGCGAGCGTGCCGCCGCCGACGACGAACAGCCGCCGCGCGTCCCGGCTGACCGCGAGGCCGCGGGCGCCGGTGGCGGTGCGGACGAATCCGGGCCGGGCGAGGCGCCGCGCGTCCACCAGCCAGATCCCGCCGCGTGCCGCGTCCGCGACGAAGAACGCGCCGCCGTCGGGGGAGAGCCGCAGGTCGGCGGGGTGGGCGCCGTCGGGCAGCCGGAGCGTCGCGGTGACCCGGCGGTGCGGCACGTCGACGCGTACGAGCCGTCCGGCCGCCGCGCAGCTCGCGACCACGGACGCCCCGTCGAGCGTGAAGTCGGCGTACCGGGCGGCGCAGGGCAGCGGGATCGACGCGCGCGGCAGCATCGTGCGCGGGTCGCGGACGTCGAGGCTGCGCGTCCGGGTGGACAGCACGAGGGCGTCGTGCCCGTCCGGTGTGAAGTAGAGCGCGGCGGGGTCGGCGACCCGCAGCGGCCGCCCGGCCCTGCCACTCAGCGGACCGACCGGCACCAGCGTGCCGTGCGCGGCGTCGGCCGCCCACAGCCGCCGCAGGTCCCAGGACGGGACGACGCGCGCGGTGGACCGCCCGGCGCCGACCCGGCGGACGATCCGCAGCGTCCGCGGCTCGATCACGACGATGTGCCGCCCGTTCGCGAGGTACAGCCGGGCGGGCAGGTCCCGCGCGGTGGGCGCGATCATGCCGGGGCCGGTGGCGGCGTAGACCGCGCCGCCCGCGGCCCCCGGAAGGGGCGCCGGGTCCGCGTCCCGGCCGGACGGCCGCGGCAGGTACGGCGCGGGCCCGCCCAGCCCGACGACGGGATCGTCCGGTGACCCGTGCCCGGGCCGGTAGAACGGGACGGGCGACTCGCACCCGGCCGCCGCGCCACCGGTCAGGGCCAGGGACGCGGCGAGCGGGATCGTCGCGGAGCGCCCTCGCCGCCCGCGGAGCCATGCACGGTCTCCCCCCATCACGGCGGGGACTGTACCGAGAGACGACAGTACGTGTCCGCGTAAACGCAGAACGTTTCCAACGGGATGCCCGGACGTGGCCACATCGCAGCGGTGTGGTGGCCACCGCAAACCCTGAGGGCCGCCGGGGACGCCGTCCGGGATGTGGGATCAGTCGGACTTGCCTATGCCGATCCCGAACTCGCGGTACACGCGCTCCCAGAAGCCGTCCCGCAGCCAGGTGCGGGCCTCCTGGTAGGGGCGCAGGGAGCCGCCGAGCTCCTTCTCGGCCTCGATCAGCAGCTCCTTGTCGATCACCGGGGGCAGTATCGGGCCGGGCAGGAGGTCGCGGATGTTGTCCCGGCCCCGCTCGAAGATCCACTTCTGGGCGACGTGCTCGCCGATCTCCAGCATGTGGTCGCGGTCGGGGCCGAGCTTGCCGTCGGACACGGCGGCCGCGGCGGAGTTCATCGAGGCGGCCACGGTCGCGGGCGTCACGTTCGGGCCGCCGACCGGGACGGCGGCGCGCACGGCGGCGGCCGGGGCCGGCTTGACCGCCGGGGGGCGTCCCGCGAAGACCTGGGACGGCGACGGGACGGGGCTCGCGCGGTGCGCGGCGGCGGCCGCGGCGTCCCGGACGGCGGCGGTGGTGCCGGGCGCGGGCACCGGCAGCACCTTGGCCTTGGTGAAGTAGGGGCGCAGGAAGTCGGCCGGGAGCACCTCGACCGTGTCGGACTCCCAGACGAGCCATTCGGCCTGGTTGGAGCCGTGGGTGGGCTCGACGCCCCACAGGTGCACGCGGACGCCGTAGCGCTGCGCGGCCTCCACGGCGGGCAGCATGTCCTCGTCGCCCGCGAGCAGCACCGCGTCGGTGATCGCGCGGTGCCGGGCGAGGGCCTCCAGGTCGGCGCGGAGCTGGGCGTCCACGCCCTTCTGCTGGCCCTGCGCGTTCAGGTTGCCGAGCCGCAGCTTCACGAGCGGCAGGTTGGCGATGACGCGCTGGTCCACCGTCGGCTGCCGCTTCGGCGCCGCGTCGAACCAGTAGACGCGGAGCAGCTCGCCGAGCAGCTGATCGTCGGCGTGGGTCGTCAGCGCCTTGATCAGTTTCTCGGCGGCGACCCGGTACTCCCGGCGGGAGCCACAGCCGAGCAGCAGCGCACCGGAGGCCGCGTAAAGGTATCCCGCGTCGACGAAGACGGCATAGCGCGCGGGCTGTGGGACGAACTCCGAGGTGGCCATGGCCTTTCACCTTATTCGTGCAGAGGCCTCTGCTGGGCGCGAACCACGGTTACATGTCCCTTGAAGCATTTCCCTAACGCCGGCTCCGGACAACGCCGGACCCGTGCCGCCGGCCCCGCGGAACCCGTCCGGAGACGGCCCGGCGCGGGCGCCGGAGGCCGTTGTCAGCCGGGCAGGCCGCTCGCGCGCCAGGCGCCCGGACCGCGCGGGAGGACGCCCCCGGCGGCGGT
>NZ_CAACUY010000357.1 GCF_900659615.1 Actinomadura fibrosa
CATCGCGGCGCTGTCCGGCGCGGGCCCCGCCATGGACGGCGCCGGCCCCCTCCTCGACGCCGCCGGCTGGGACGGCGCGGAGGCGCGGGCCGTCGTGGAGCGGCTCGCGGAGCGGATGGCGCGCGGCATCGCCGCGATGGCGCTCGCCCTCGACCCCGAGATGATCGTCGTGGGCGGCCCGCTGATCCGGGCGGGCGAGCCGCTGGTCGCCGAGCTGCGGCGGCGGGTGCGGCCGCTGTGCCTCAGCCCCGTCCGCATCGAGGCGTCCGAGCTCGGGGACGAGTCGGTCGGCCTCGGCGCGCTCCGCCTCGCCCTGGACCGGATCGACGACGACCTCTTCAGCCTCGACCCCCCACCCGCCTGAGCCCGGCTCGCGGATCCCGGGGGTCGCGTTCGCCCGCCCGCCTGAGCGGCGGGTCGCGTGCTGGCGAAACGGGTGAGGTGTGCCAAGCCCGCGCGTCCCGGCTGGCATGAAGCGCCACACCTGACGCGGTGCGTTGACCCCGCCGCATAAGGGACATAGCGTCCCGAACGTAGCCAATTCCGGCTGTTCTCGGGGGCCGCCCGCCGCGCGAGGAGGCGCCGCGCCGATGCTCCCGTTCCCCCGGTCCCGCCACCGCACCCGCCAAGATCGAAACGTGCACCGGTTCCTGGTCGTCCCGCTGGCCCTGACCTGCGTGATCGCGCTGTCGCCGCGCGGCCTCGCCGCCCGTCCCTTCGGCGGTCCCGCCCCCGGTGCCGCCGCGCTCGCCGCGCCGTCCGACGTGTACGCCTACCTCGACGACCCCCAGATGACGGGCGAGGGGCAGGAGCCGCCGCACGCGGTGCTCCGCCCGTACGCGGACGAGCGCGAGGCGCGCGGCGGGAAGGCCGCCCGCTACACGCGGTCCCTGGACGGGCGGTGGCGGTTCGCGATCGCCGACCGTCCCGCCGAGATCCCCGCCGGTTTCTACCAGGCGGGGTACGACACGTCCGGCTGGCGCGGGGTCACGGTCCCGCACACCTGGCAGAGCGACCGGCTCGACCACCCGGTGTTCCGCAACATCCCCACCGAGGTCGTCCCGGACGACCCGCCGAAGACGCCCCGCGACATCAACCCCACGGGCGCGTACGTCAAGACGCTGACCGTGCCGGAGGACTGGGACGGCCGCCGGACGTTCCTCCGCTTCGAGGGCGTCACCAGCGCCTACCTCGTCTGGGTGAACGGGCGCTACGTGGGCTATGACCAGGGCGGTTACACCCCGGCCGAGTTCGACCTCACCGATGCCGTCCATCCGGGCGCCAACACGGTCGCGGTCCAGGTGCACCGGTGGAGTTCCGGGTCCTACATGGAGGACTACGACCAGTGGCGGTTCAGCGGGATCTTCCGGTCCGTCTGGGCGTACTCCACCCCGAAGACCTACGTCCGCGACGTGGCCGTCAAGACCGATCTGGACGCCTCGTACAAGGACGCGACGCTCGGCGTCGACCTGACGCTGGCCTCCAAGGACGGCCCGCAGGGCGACCACACCGTCCAGGCGGCCCTGGTCGATCCGCGCGGGCGCACCGTCCAGCGTTTCTCCGGCACGGCGGCGGTCGGCGGCGGCACCACGGCGCTGCACCTGTCCGCGCCGGTGCGGAACCCGGCGAAGTGGACGGACGAGACGCCGAACCTCTACACGCTGCTGCTCCGGTTGACCGACGCGGGCGGGCGCACCGTCCACACGACCGCCGAGACGTTCGGCTTCCGGAAGATCGAGATCAGGGACCGGCAGGTCCTCGTCAACGGCCGGCGCATCCTGATCAAGGGGGTGAACCGGCCCGAGACCGACCCCGAGACCGGACGGCACCAGACCCGGGGCCGGATCGAGGCCGACGTCGCGCTGATGAAGCGGCTCAACGTCAACGCGGTCCGCACGGCGCACTACCCGTCCGATCCCTACCTGTACGACCTGGCCGACCGGCGCGGCCTGTGGATCGACGACGAGGTCGACATCGAGACCCACAACTGGGAGAACTGCGCGCGGCCCGCCCCGGCGGACTGCCTCGCGGACCGTCCCGAGTGGCAGAAGGCGTTCCTCGAACGGTTCCAGGCGATGATGGCGCGCGACCGCAACCACCCGAGCGTGCTGATGTGGGACACCGGCAACGAGGCCGGGCTCGGCGCCGCGCACTACCGGATGGCCGAGTGGGCGACCGCGACCGATCCGTCCCGGCCGCTCTACCACCAGTCCAACAGCCCGAACGGCGACGCCCCCTACGCGAAGGTGTGGGGGCCGCGCTACCCGACCCCGGCCGGGCTGGAGGCGCAGGCCGCCGCGACGACGAAGCCGATCATCCTCGGCGAGTACGCCCACGCGATGGGCAACAGCCTCGGCAACTTCCGGGACTTCTGGGAGGTGATCAGGCGGCATCCGCAGACGCAGGGCGGCTTCATCTGGGACTGGGCGGAGGCCAACCAGCGGCAGCCGCTCATCACCACCCCGGACGGCTCCGGCAACGGGATCAAGAGCTGGCTCCAGGGGCTGCCGGAGACCGTGGACGGCCACCGCGGCAAGGCCCTCTACTTCTCCGGCCTGGACGATTTCGTCGAGGTGTACCGCGACCGTCGCTTCGACCTCACGGGCCGGGCCGTCACGCTCGACGCCTGGGTGAAGCCCGCCCGTCCCTGGACGGGCGACTTCACCATCGTCGGCAAGGGCGACCGCTCGTACACGCTGAAGATGTCGGACGAGAACACGCTGGAGTTCTTCGTCTACAGCGGCACCTGGCGGACGGTCCGCGCGCCCGTCCCCGCGAACTGGTACGACGCCTGGCACCGGGTGACGGGCACCTACGACGGCACCGCCGTGCGGCTCTACGTGGACGGGCGCGAGGCCGCGTCCCTGCCGTTCACCGGGACCATCGACCGGTCGTCGTCGGACGTCAACGTCGCCCGCAACTCCGACACGATGCAGGACAACTACAAGGGCCGGATGGCGCACGGCTCGATCGACGACGTCCGGATCTACGGGCGCGCGCTGACGCCCGCGGAGCTGGGCGGGGGCGCCGACCCGGCGAAGGACGCGATCCTCGCCCTCGACTTCGACCGCCTCAGCACCGACGGCACGTTCCTGTCCAACGGCCAGAGCCTGTCCGGTGTGGACGGCCTCGTCGGGTCCGACCGCTACGCCCAGCCGGAGACGGCCCAGCTCGCCTGGGCGCAGTCCCCGATCCGGGTCGTCCAGGCCGGCGGCCCGTCCGGTTCCGGCGGCGCCGTCTCGGTGTCCAGCGAGCGGACGTTCGCCGGGACCGCCGACCTGAAGCTGCGCTGGAGGTACACCGAGGGCCGCCGGACGCTCGCGTCCGGCGCGTCCGCCCTGAGGCTGGAGCCGGGGGAGAGCGCGCAGCCGAGGATCCCGGCGCCGCCGCCCAACCCGGCGAACGCCGAGCGGTGGCTGACGGTCGAGGCCGTCCTCAAGGGCCGCACCTGGTACGCCCCGGCGGGGCACGTCGTCGGCTTCGGCCAGTTCCCGGCCGGCGGGGCGACCGTCCCCGGCGTGCGGAAACCGGCGACCGGCGAGGTGAGGACCACCGATACCGCGCAGCAGGTGATCGTCACCGGCACGGGTTTCAAGTACGTCTTCGACAAGGCGACGGGCACGCTGGCCTCGATGCGCGCTCGGGGTCGCGAGCTGCTGCGCACCGGCCCCGAGCTGGACGTGTGGCGCCCGCCGATCAGCAACGAGACCTACACCTGGGGCCGCGCCGAGGGCGAGGACTGGCGGCGCGCCGGGCTCGACCGCCTGGTCACGACGCCCGGGACGGTCACCGTCACCCCCGGCCCGAAGGTCACGGTCGCGGTCGCCTCGAAGGCGGCGGCCCCCGACCGGCCCGGCGCCTGGTTCGACCAGACCGCCACCTACGTCATCGACGCGGCCGGGCAGGTCGAGCTAACCCATCAGGTCGTCCCGCAGGGTGAGGTGCGGACGCTGCCCTACCTGGCCCGCGTCGGCTACACCCTCAAGGCCCCCGACCGCTTCAAGACGTTCGGCTGGTACGGCCGGGGCCCGGTGGAGAACTACGTCGACCGCAAGGACGGCACCCGGATGGGCGTCTGGTCGTCCACGGTGGACGGGCAGTACGTCCCCTACTACCGGCCCCAGGATCACGGCAACCACGACGACGTCCGCTGGGCCGTGCTCACCGACGGCCGCGCGGGCCTGCTCGTCGCCGGGGACGTGGAGGCCGGCGTCACGCCCTACGACGACCTGGACCGCGCCCTCTATCCGTTCGCCCGCGTCCGTAACCCCGGATGGAACACCCTGCACATCGACCACGCCGTCACCGGAGTGGGGGACACGCCCAATCCCGTCCGGCCCGAGTACCAGGTCCGCCCGGACGCGACCTACACCTACACGACGCTGATCCGTCCGCTGACCGCGAAGGAGGCCGCCGCGACCACGCCCCTGAAGTGACTCACGGGCGGAGAGGCGCCGAGAAGGACCAGCCCTTGGCGAGGAGCGCCTCCGTCGCGTCCACGGCGGCGGCCAGGCGCTCCTCGTGCGGGCCGGTCACCACGATGTGGGGGAGGCCCTGCACTTCCAGCTCCTCCCGGAAGCGGTCCGACATCCACGCGCGGATCGACTCGCCGTCGCGCCAGCCGTCCTGCTCGAACGGGACGCCGTCCGGCGACGTCAGGATCCACAGGTGGTGCGGGGTCCGCCGGTGGACGGCCTCGACGTCCGGCGCCGGGCCGCCGAGGTAGCGCTCGTGCCAGATCGCGGTCGCGAAGGCGTCGGTGTCGCAGACCAGCAGCGGCGACCCCGACCGCGCGGCGCCGTCCTCCAGCGCGGCGTGCCGCTCGGCGATCCGCGTGAACTCGGCGGACTCCCAGACCAGGTCGTCCAGCCACAGGGAGGCGTCGCCCGCGGCGCGGCGGGCCGCGGCGAGCTTCTCCTCGGTGTAGGTGCGGCCGTACTCGGGCACCCAGCGGGTCGCGGCGAACGCCCCGCCGCGCCCGGCGTAGTGCGCGGCGAGCGCGCGGGCGAGCGTCGTCGTCCCGGTCGACTCGGCGCCGACGACCACGACCCGGCGGGCCAGGTACGCCCGGACGGGCGGCGCGAGCCACTCCCACGCGGCGACCGGGTCGTCCCGGACGGCGGTGCCGCTCACCGGGAACCGCTCGCGCGGCGGGTCCACCGGCACGTGCGCGGCGGAGAACCGGGCGGCCAGCTCGGGCCCGTACGCCTCGGAGCTGAACACCGCGTCCACCGGCGGGACCGTCACGCCGAGGCCCGACCGCAGCGCCAGCCCGGCGCGGAACGCCGCGACGTGCGCCGACCAGGCCTCGTCCGACCCGTAGTCGATCTCCGCGTCGTCCACCACCGGAACGATCTCCACGTGCGGCTGCCGGTGGACCTCGCGCAGCCACGACGTCCGCAGCGCGAGCGGAACGCTCTCCACGCTGGACGCGGCGACGACCACGCTCACCCGCGCGCACGCCGCGGCGGCGGTGTCGATCAGGTGGTGGTGGCCCGCGTGCGGCGGGTAGAACTTGCCGATCACGAGCCCGTGCGCGTACGTCATGCGGCCACCGGCGCGGCGCCCGCGCGGCGCGCGCGCAGGTCGCGGCGCCAGGCGAGCAGGCCCAGCACGCACAGGGCCAGGAAGATCAGGTAGAGCGCGCTCGTCAGCTTCAGGTCCTTGTACCAGTAGAGCGGGATGTAGACGAGGTCCGCGGTGATCCACAGCCACCACGACTCCAGCAGCTTGCGGGACTGGCCGTAGGTCGCCATGAGCGACAGCGCGGTGGTCAGCGCGTCCCAGAACGGGACCGTCGAGTCCGTCCAGGACGACAGCGCCCAGGTCAGCAGGGCCGTGCCCGCGGCGCCGGCGGCGAGGAGCGCGGCCCACTCGCCGCGCGACGTCGTCCGGACGGGCAGCCGGTCGCGGCCGTCCCCGCCGTACAGCCACACCCACCAGCCGTAGACCTGGAGCACGACGTAGACGACCTGGAGCCCGGCGTCGGCGTAGAGCCCGCCGTCCAGGAACACCAGGCCGAGCAGGATCACGTTCGCGATCCCGATCGGCCAGTTCAGGATGTTCTGCCGGACGACGAGCCACACGTTCACCGCGCCCGTCGCGAAGCCGAGCAGCTCGGCCCACGTGGTGGGGACCGAGCCCAGATGGAACGCGGGATCGAGCAGCGGACCCAGCGGGACGTTCACCGACATGCCGGTTATGATCACATATCGTCAGTGCGACGACAAGAGCGCGCGGCCGGCGGCGGCCGCCCCCGAACGAGGCCGCCGCCGGAACGGCGCTCAGGCGACGATGAGCAGCGGGTTCTCCAGCAGCTCGGCGAGCCGCGCCAGGAACCGCGCGGCGGTCGCGCCGTCGCAGGCGCGGTGGTCGACCGACAGGGTCACCGCCATGCGCCTGCCCGGCACCACCTGCCCGTCCCGCACCACGGGCTCGTCGCGGACGGCGCCCACGGCGAGGATCGCGGCCTCCGGCGGGTTGATCACCGCCGAGAACGAGCCCACTCCGAACATGCCGAGGTTGCTCACGCTGAACGTGCCGCCGCTCATCTCCTGCGCGGACAGCTTGCCCTCGCGCGCCCGTCCGGCGAGCTCGCGCGTCTCCCGCCCGATCTCCGACACGCTCTTGCGGTCGGCGTCGCGGACGACCGGGACGACCAGGCCGTCCTCGACCGCCACCGCCACCCCGACGTGCACGCGCTTGTGGAAGAGCAGCGCCTCCTCGGTGTAGGAGACGTTCACGGCCGGGTGCTCGCGCAGCGCCGTCGCGACCGCCTTCACGACCAGGTCGTTCACGCTGACCTTGGCGGGGGCCAGCGCCTCGTTCACGGTGGCGCGGAAGGCGAGCAGCGCCCCGGCGTCCACCTCCCGGTTCAGGTAGAAGTGCGGCGCGTCCCGCTTGCTCTCGGTGAGCCTGCGCGCCGCGACCTTGCGGAAGCGGTTCAGCGGGACGGCCTCGACGTCCGGGTCGTCCGTCCGCCGCGCGGCCGGAGCCTGCGCCGGAGCCGGGGCCGGGGTTGCAGGTTGCGCTGAGGCCTCGGCTGGCGCGGCCGGCACGCCGTCGCGGATCGCGGCCTCGATGTCGGCGCGGACGATCCGCCCGCCGGGACCCGAGCCCGTCAGCGTGGCGAGGTCGATGCCGTGGTCGCGGGCGAGCCGCCGGGCCAGCGGCGACGACGGCG
>NZ_CAACUY010000358.1 GCF_900659615.1 Actinomadura fibrosa
CCGGACGCCGGCGGCGGTGGCGGCCGCCGCCGTCCGCCCGGCGGCCTCGCCGTCGGCGCGGTAGCAAAACGCCACGTCGTAGCCGTCCTCGGCCAGCCGGGCCACCACGGCCGCGCCGATGCCGCGCGAGCCGCCGGTCACCAGGGCGACCCGCGCGCCGTCCGCGGTCATCACGCCGCCGCGAGCTTGCCGGCCAGCAGGTCGCGGACGTGGACGAAGGTGCGGACGTCGGTGAACTCCTCGTCCTCGACCTGCACGCCGTAGCGCTGCTCGACGCGGACCATGATCTCCATGATCATCAGCGAGTCCACGCCGAGCTCCTCGACGAACTCGGCGTCGTCGGTCACGTCCGCGACGGGCAGCTCCAGCGCGTCGGCGACCAGGGCGCGCAGCTCCGCCTCATCGAGCCGCGCGGTCTCTCCGGTGGTGGGCTGGGTCATGGTGGCGGTTCCCTTCCTTCGGTGGTTGCAATCGCATGGGCACGCCCCGGCACCGGACCGGGCGGGGCGAGTAGGGCGAGCGCCGCGGCGCCCCCGTCCGCGGCGCCCTCGTCCGCGGCGCCGCCGCAGCACGCCAGCGCGCTCCGCGCCGCGCCGCCGTCGATGAGCAGGCCGGCGACCGCGCACTGGAGCACCCCGAGCGCACCCGCGGACCGTCCAAGCCGCACCGCGAGATCGACGCTCCGCGCAGCCTCGCCACCCCCCGCCCCGAACGCCGCCTCGGGCGTTGTGGTGGGCGCGGGGCTTCTGGTCGGGGCTTCTGGGGGGAGCCATAGGTCGGCTGGGGTGTCGAGTGCGGCGGCAGCGGCTTCTGCCGGGTCGGGGCGGCGCGCGTAGCCGCCCAGGTCGGCGTAGGGGCGTGCGCCGCGCGCCAGTGCGGCGTCCCGGGGTTCGAGGATCAGGGCCGCCGCGCCGTCGAAGCGAGGGGCGGCGTCGCCGAGCAGCCGCGCGACCGGTGCGGTGTCGGGTTCGACCCCGATCACCAGCGCCGCGCGCGCCCGGCGCATGACGATCAGGTTGCGCGCCCAGTGGAGCGCGTCGATGCCGCTGGGCGGGCCGTCGCACAGCGTCAGGCAGGGCCCGCGCAGGCCGTACCGGATCGTGACCCAGGACCCCACCACGTGGCTCGACATCGCGTGCGCGGTCATCGGGCTCAGCGCGGCGGACGAGTGCCGGTCGATGGTGTCCACCGCGGCGCAGACGTTCTCCAGCGCGCCGTACCCGGTGCTCACCACCGTCGCGACCGCCTCCGCGAACTCCTCGTCGCGGTCGTCCAGGAGCAGGCCGGCGAGCCCGGCGTCGCGCAGCGCCGGACCGGCGGCGCGCAGGGCCAGGTCGGACGCACGGTCCCGGTAGCGCGTTCCGCGGTCGTCGTCGCCGGCGGTGCCTCCCGGGTCCGGGCGCAGGGCGGCGGTATCGAGGTCTTCCGGCAGGAGCCCGGCCAGGCCGGTCGCCGCGGCGCCCTCGCCCCAGGGGGTGCAGGCACCGATCCCGGTGATCGAGACGGTCGGGAGGTCCGTCACCGCGGCGCCCCCTCCACTACCGCGACGGCGTTCAGGCCGCCGAAGCCGAAGGCGTCGATCTGCACTGTCCGCAGCTCGGCGCCGGTGACGCAGCCGATGGGCAGCCCGAAGCCGGCCGCCTCCTCGATCGGCGCCGCCAGGCCGGCGATCGGCGGGATCCGGCCCGCCCCGATCGCCAGCAGCGCCGTCACCAGGCTGAGCAGCCCTGACCCGCCGCAGGTGTGGCCGGTCATCGACTTGATCGCGGTGACGTACGGCAGGGTCGCGCGGCCGGCGAAGACCTCGGCGAGCGCGGCCATCTCGGTCGCGTCGTTCAGCGGGGTGCCGGTGCCGTGCAGCATGACGAGGTCGATGTCGCCGGCCTTCACGCCCGCGCGGGCGTGCGCGTCGCGGATCGCGCGGCCGATGCTCGGCCCGGACGGCCGCGTCGCGTGGTGCCCGTCGCAGTTGAGGCCCACGCCGCGGACCCGTCCGGCGACGGGGCCGTGGTGCCCGCCGGAGGCGCGCACGACGACGGCGACGGCGCCCTCTCCCATCAGCATGCCGCTCCGGTCCCGGTCCAGCGGCCGCAGCGCCCGCGGGACGCGGTTCTGCACGCGGTCGATCGCCCCGAACGCGCTCTCGGTGAGGGCGTCGGTCCCGGCCACGACCACCGTCTCGGCCTGGCCGAGGGCGATGAGGTCGGTGGCCATCGCCATGCCGTACAGCGAGGCCGCGCACGCGCTCGCGGGGGTGTAGGTCACCGTGCAGCCGAACTCCGCGCGCAGTGCGGGCCCGAAGTAGAGGCCGGACGGGGCGAGCGGGGCCTGCCCGCGCCACCACAGCTCCACCGAGCGCTGCTCCCGGAACGTGGTCCCGACCAGCACCGGGACGCCGGTCAGGTCGTGGTCCATGCCCGCGCCGTCGAGGGCCTGCCGGATCGCGTCGCACAGCCACCGGGTCGCGCGGCCCGGTTCGTCGCCGCCGGGTTCCGGCCGGTCGTCGATCTCGTAGGCGGCGGTCGCCCGGAACCGCCCGCGGTCGAAGGCGCGCAGCTCCGCCAGCCCGCCGCGGCCCGCGCACAGCGCGCCGAATATCGCCTCCGGATCGCCTCCGATGCTGCTGACCGCACCCATTCCCGTGATATCGCAAATCATCGCTTCTCCAGCGCGTCAGAACGCGCATCGAACACTATTCCGCGGCGCGGGGAGAGAAAAGGGATTGCGTGTCCCGCTGTCTCGCCGGCGGGACGCCGGGGCCGCGAAACGCGCGGTGGCGGCGGTTCCGGCGCACGATCCGAGCCTCTCGCCGATAACCGTTGTTAGGGTTTGCCGACGGCATTTTCGCCGAAGTCCGGGCGACCGGGAATGGCAATCGAGGAGAGGCATGCGGGTACTGCTGATCACCACGCCGGTGACGACCCATCTGACCCCGATCCTCCCGACGGCCTGGGCGCTGAAGAGCGCCGGCCACCAGGTGCTCGCGGCCGGGCATCCGGACGTGGTCGCCGCGGCGGAGCGGGCGGGCCTGCCGACGTGGCCCGTGGGCGCCCCCTTCTACATCCGCGAGCAGATGGCGGGCCACCTCGTGCGGGGCCGGCGTCCCATCGAGCTCGGCGTCTACCGCGGCACCGACGGCAACTGGGACGCGCTGAACAAGGTGTGGGTGGACGACGCCCGCGCCACGGTCCGGGCGTACCTGGACCTGGCGCGCGGATGGCGGCCCGATCTGCTCCTCACCGATCCGCTGGAGTACGCGGGGCGGATGGTCGGCGGGCTGCTCGGCGTGCCCGTCGTCCAGCACCGCTGGGGCATCGACGTGTTCAGCGGGCAGGCCGACGGGCTGGCCCGGCGCTCGCTGCCGATGACGATGGCGGACCTCGGGCTCGGCGCGCTCCCCGATCCCGCGCTGATCCTGGACCCGTGCCCGCCGTCGCTCCAGGTCGAGGACGCGCCGCCGGCGCGGTCCGTCCGGCATGTGCACGCCAACGGCTCGGGGCCCGTGCCCGCGTGGGTGCTGGAGCCGCCGGAGCGGCGGCGGGTGTGCCTGAGCTTCGGCCGGCTCACCGCGAGCCTGAACGGCCTCCCGCTGTTCCGGCGGGTCATCGACGCGGTGGCGGCGATCCCGGACGTGGAGGCGGTCCTGACCTTGGAGCCGGAGTTCCAGGAGAGGCTCGGGCCGGTTCCGTCCTGCGTCCGGGTCGTGGCCCCGGTGCCGCTGGAGCTGTTCCTCGGCTCGTGCGAGGCCGTCGTCCACCACGGCGGCTCCACGACCTGCCTGACCGCCGCCTCGCTCGGCGTCCCGCAGCTCGTCCTGCCCGGCTGGGGCGACGGGTTCGCGCTCGGCGAGCGGCTCGCCGCCGTCGGCGCGGGGCGCAGCATCGGCCGGGTCGTCGGCCAGAACAACGCCCGGGCGATCGGGGAGGCGGTCACGGCCCTCCTCGACGATCCCGCGTACCGGACGGCGGCGCGGCGGCTCGCCGACGAGGTCGCGGGCCTGCCTACGCCGGCCCAGCTGGTGCCCGAGCTGGAGAAGCTGACCGATTCCCCGGGGGGCTGAGGCCGGCGGACGCGTGCGCGTCCGCCAGCGCGCGCAGCGCCGCGGCGTCGCCCTCGGCCGTCCCCGTCATGGGCATGGCGCACAGGGTGGTGACGCCGGCGGCGGCGTACTCGCGCAGCCGGGCGGAGATCCGGCCGGGCGGGCCGAGCAGCGCCGTCCGGTCGAGGAACCCCTGCGGGACGGCCTGCGCCGCCGCCCGGGTCCGTCCCGCCAGGTAGAGGTCCTGGACGCGGCGGGCCTCGTCCGCGTAGCCCATCCGGGCGGCGAGCCGGTTGTAGAAGTTCTGGCCGCGGGTGCCCATGCCGCCGAGGTAGAGCGCGGCGAAGTCGCGGACGCGGCGCCCGCCGTCGTCGGCGTCGCCGCCGATCGCGAGCGGTACGGTGGCCGCCACGTCGAAGCCGTCCATGCCGAGGCCCGCGCGGCGCCGCCCGTCCCGGATCGACGCGAGCGGCTCCGCGGCGCGCGCGGGGTCGAGGAACAGGGCCAGCCAGCCGTCCGCGATCTCCCCGGTGAGCTCCAGGTTGCGGGGGCCGAGCGCGGCCAGGTAGATCGGGATCCTCTCGCGCGGCGGGCGGATGCCCAGCCGCAGCGGGCGGCCGGGGCCGCCGGGCAGCGGCAGGGTGTGGTGCCGCCCCGCGTACTCGACCGGGCCGCGGGCCAGCGCCTTCCGGACGATCTCGACGTACTCGCGGGTGCGGCCGAGCGGATCGGTGAAGCGGGCGCCGTGCCAGCCCTCGGACACCTGCCCACCGGACACGCCCAGCCCGAGCCGGAACCGGCCGCCCGACAGCGTGTCGAGGGTCGCGGCGGTCATCGCGGTCAGCGCGGGGCTGCGGGCGGGGATCTGCATCACCCCGGCGCCGAGGTCGAGCCGTGCGGTGCCGGCGGCCAGCCAGGCCAGCAGCGACACCGCGTCCGATCCGGTCGCCTCCCCGACCCAGCCGGTCGCGTAGCCGAGCCGGTCCGCCTCCGCCGCGACGCGCAGCACGTCCTCCGGGCGGCGGCCCGGCCGCAGGTATCCGAGGTTGACGCCGAGCCTCACGCGGCGGGTCCCGCCCCGGCGCGCAGCACCTGGCCGGTGAGCGCGGACGCCGCGTCCGAGACGAGGAAGACGACCGTGTCCGCGATGCGGGCCGTGTCCGGGGCGTCCGCGGGCGCGGACGGCGCGGCGACCACGTTGGCGGTGATCCCGTACCCGGCGTACTCCTTGGCGACCGACTTGACGAACCCCACGACGCCCGACGCGGCGGCCGACTCCAGCGGCCGGTCCGGGTCGCCGTCCAGGCCGGCGGCCGGCGTCACCGCGACGACCCGCCCGCCGCGGCGCCGCACGAACGAGAAGATCACCGTGCGGCAGGCGTGGTAGACGCCGTCCAGGCCTTCCATCGCGGCGGCCCAGTGCTCCGTGCCGGGCCCGATCCCGGTCGCGTCGGCCGGGGCCGCCGGGTCGGCCGCCGGTCCGGGGTCCCAGGCGCAGGCGACGACCGCGGCCAGCGGCCCGGCCTCCTCCTCGGCCTCCCGGACGAGACCGCGCACGGCCGCCTCGTCGGTGGCGGCCGCCTCCCGGGCGAACACGCGGCCCCCGCTCGCCGCGGCCTTCGCCGCGATCTCGGCCGCGGCCGCCGCGGCACCGGCGCGGTGGGCGAAGGCGACGTCGTGGCCCGCCGCGACCAGGTGCGGCACGAGCGCGCCGCCGCCCCCGGCGGGATCGCCGGTGACCAGCACTAGGGCCATGCCCTGCTCCCTTCGAGGCCCCCCTTGGAGGCGGGGACCGCTCAGGCGACGATCAGCTCGCCGCCGTCGACGCCGATGACGTTCCCGGTGATCCACGACGAGTCGGACGCCGACAGCAGCGCGACCGCCTCCCCCACGTCGGACGTCTCGGTCAGCCGCCCGTGCGGGTTCCGGGCGCGGCACTGCTCGGCGTACCCGGCGCTGCCGGGGATCTTGTCGAGCGCGGGCGTGAGCGTGGTGCCGGCCCGCAGCGCGTTGACCGCGACGCCCGCGGGCGCCAGCTCCACCGCGAGCTGCCGCACGTGCGACTCCAGCGCCGACTTGGCGGCGGACACGGCGCCGTAGCTCGGCACCACGTTGACGCTGCCCGCGCTGGTGAGCCCGAAGACCTTCGCGCCGCGCGGGAGCAGGCCCGCCGCGTGCAGGTCCTGCACCCAGTAGACGAGGCTGTGCGCCATCACGTCCAGGGTCATCGCCATCTGCCGGTCGGTGATCGTCCTGGTCGACTCGCCGGACGGCAGGAACGGCAGCAGCGACCCGAACGCCACCGAGTGCACCAGGACCCGCAGCCCGGCGCCGCCGGTGAGCTCGGCGGCCCCGGCCACCACCGCCTCCCGGGTGGCGGGCGCCGCGACGTTGAGGTTGCGGAAGTGCGCCTGGACGCCCGCGTCGCGCAGCTCCGCGGCGAGCTTGTCCGCCTGCTCGCGGCCGGCGGCGCGGTCGAAGTGCACGCCGATGACGTTGCCGCCCTCGGCGGCGAGGGCGCGCGCGATCGCCGCGCCCATCCCGCCCGAGACGCCCAGGATCAGGGACCACGAACCCCGCAGGGAGACCAGCGTCACTGTCGGTTCCTTTCCGTAGGCCCAGCGGGCTGCGTGGGCGGTGTCACCCGGCAGAGGGCGATGTTGCCTTCGGCGGCGGCGGTCAGGACCACGCCCGCGTCGCCGAGCAGCCGCGCCACCCACTCGACGGGCGTCAGGCACCCGGCCGGCGCCCGGACGATCGCCGCGCCGGGCGCGCGCTGCTTCAGCCAGTCCGCGATCCGCTCGCCGAGCGGCGAGTCGTCCAGGACGGCCTGGACGGGCAGGTGCCGCTCCCCGTCCGCGACCGCGGCCCACAGGCGCTCCAGCACGGGCCCGGCGGGACGGTCCGGCCCGACGAACCCGGCGGCGGTCTCGCAGTAGCCGCGCACCGCGGTGCCGGCGGGGACGCGGTCGGCGTCCTCGCACACCAGCGTCACCGCGCCCTCGTCGCTGTGCTCGTGCCCGGGCTCCTCGGGCGGGAGCCGGTCCTCGGCCGCGAGGTCATGGGCTCGGTCAGCGCCTA
>NZ_CAACUY010000359.1 GCF_900659615.1 Actinomadura fibrosa
AGCTCGCCGCCGACGTCGCGCCGCCCGCGCGGCTGCCCGCGTCCGGGACGTCCGCGCGGCGGTTCGGCACCGTGACCGTCCCGCTCGACCTGGCGCGGGACGCGGCGCGGCGGCACGGCGCGCGGGTGACCGACGTGGTCCTGTGCGGGGTCGCGGGGGCGCTGAACCGGACCGTCCTGGACGGAGCGCGTCCCGATGCGTGCCGGGTCGCCGTCCCGCTGATGATGCGCGCGCCCGGCGGGGGAGCCGAGGGCAACCACACCACCGCGGTCATGATCGACCTGCCGCTCGGCGCGATGCCGGAGACCGCGCGGCTCGCGGTGATCGCGCGGCGCGCCCGGGTGCTGCGCTCGGGGACCCGGCCGCTCGCCGCGTGGTTCGTGATGCGGCAGGTGGGACGGCTGATGCCGGCGCCGCTGCACGCCCGGTTCGCGCGCGCCGTCTACGGCGGGCGCTTCCTCCAGGGCATCGTGTCGAGCCTGCCCGGCCCGGACCGCCCGCTGCGGCTCGCGGGCGCGCCGCTGACCGAGGTGTACCCGTTCATCCCGCTCGCTCCGGGCGCGCCCCTGGCGGTCGGCGCGCTCGGCGTCCAGCGCGAGCTGTGCTTCGGCGTATCCGTGGACCCGGGCCTCGTGGACGACGCGGACCGGCTGACCGGCGCCGTCCTCGACGTGATCAAGGAGCTCGGCGGAGCGTAGCCGGGGTCAGACGCTGCGCACGGCGCGCAGGGACTGCTTCAGCGAGCCGAGGGTGGCGAACACGGCCGTGGGCTCGTAGCCGCAGTGGGCCATGCAGTTGGCGCACCGCGGGTCGCGTCCGCGGCCGTAGGCGCCCCAGTTGGTCGTCTCCAGGAGCTCCTGGTAGGTGTCGGCGTACCCGTCGTCCATGAGGTAGCAGGGACGCTGCCAGCCCTTCAGCGAGTAGGACGGGATCGCCCATGCGGTGCAGGGGAAGTCGACCCTGCCTTCGAGGAAGTCCAGGAAGAGCGGCGAGTGGTTGAACCGCCAGCGCTTGCGGCGGCCGTCCGCGAACACCTTGCGGAACAGCTCGCGGGTCTCCTGGACGCCGAGGAAGTGCTCCTGGTCGGGCGCCTTCTCGTAGGCGTACGCGGGGGAGATCATCATCTGGTCCACGCGCAGCTCGTCGTTCAGGTGGTCCAGGACCTCGATCACGGTCTGCGGGGTGTCGGTGTTGAACACGGTGGTGTTGGTGGTGACGCGGAAGCCCCGCTCCTGGCACATCCGGATCGCCTTCACGGCGTCGTCGAAGACGCCCTCCTTGCAGACGGACGCGTCGTGCCGCGCGCCGACCCCGTCGATGTGCACGGCCCAGGCGAAGTAGCGGGACGGCGTGAACAGGTCGATCTTCTTGGGGATCAGCAGCGCGTTGGTGCACAGGAAGACGTACCGCCTCATCCGCACCAGCTCGGCGACCAGCTCGCCGATCTGCGGGTGCATCAGCGGCTCGCCGCCGGCGATCGACACCATCGGCGCGCCGCACTCGCGGATCGCCGCCACCGCCTGCTCCACCGGCATCCGCCGCTTCAGCACGTCTGCCGGATGCTGGATCTTCCCGCAGCCCGCGCACGCGAGGTTGCACGCGTACAGCGGCTCCAGCTCCACGATCAGCGGGAATTTCGACCGCCGGGCGAGCCTGTTCCGCAGGATGTACCCGCCGATCCGCAGGCTCTGGCGCAGTGGCATCGTCATGGCGTCCCGCCCTCCCGTCCTCCGAGGTAGCGGCCCAGCGCGCTCAGCGGGAACACCAGGCGGTACAGGTGGTAGTTGATGTAGAAGTCGCCGGGAAAGCCGGTGCCGGTGAAGTGGTCCTCGTCCCAGGTGCCGTCCGGACGCTGGTGCTCCACCAGCCACGCTACGCCGCGGTCGACGGCGGGGCCACGCTCCCCGGCGGCGAGCAGCGCGAGCAGCGCCCACGCGGTCTGCGAGGGCGTGGACACGCCGCGCCCGATCCAGGTGGGGTCGCGGTAGGAGCGCAGGTCCTCGCCCCAGCCGCCGTCGTCGCGCTGGCGGCGCTCCAGCCAGGACACGGCCTGCCGGATCGCGGGCTTCTCCGGCCGGACGCCCGCGGCGATCAGCGCGGGCACCACGCCGCCCGTCCCGTAGACGTGGTTGGCGCCCCACCGGCCGAACCACGACCCGTCCGGCTCCTGTGCCTTCAGCAGCCACACCACGGCCCGCTTGACGGTCGTCGAGTCGGCCAGGCCCTGCGCGCACATCGCCTCCACGACGTGGGCGGTGACGTCCGCCGACGGCGGGTCGATCACCTCGCCGAAGTCGCAGAACGGCAGCCTGCGGCACAGCGCGCGGACGTTGTCGGCGTCGAACGCGGCGAACCCGCCGTCCTCGGACGCCATCCCGGCCATCCAGCGGAGCCCCCGCTCGATCGCGGGCCCCGCGAGCGGATCCCGGACGCGGCCGAGCGCGAGGATCGCCTCGGCGGTGTCGTCGGTGTCGGGGTAGACGTCGTTCTGGAACTCGAACGCCCACCCGCCCGGAGGCAGGCCGGGACGCCGCACCGACCAGTCGCCGGGCCCCCTGACCTCCTCGCCGAGCACCCATCCCGCGGCGCGCTCCAGCGCCGGATGCCCGGCGGGCACCCCCGCGTCCGACAGCGCGATCATGGCGAGGACGGTGTCCCACAGGGGGGACTGGCAGGCTTCGAGCCGCCGCCCCTTCCCGTCCCGGATCGTGAACCCGTCGAGGCCCGCCAGCCCGCGCCGCATCACCGGATGGGCGAGGTCGTAGCCGAGCAGGTGCAGCGCGAGCAGCGAGTACACCCACGGCGGCTGGATCCCGCCCCAGGACCCGTCCGCCTCCTGCCGCGCGATGATCCACTCACCGGCGCGGCGCAGCGCCGCCCGCCGCAGCCCGCGCACCGGATGCCGCTCGTAGCCGTGCAGGACCCGGTCGAGCGCGCCGAACGCCCCGGCCCAGCCGGGCAGCCCGACGCGGCGCGGACCCCGGCGCCGTCCGCGCGCGTCCGGGACGCGCAGCTCCGCGAGATCGAACGGCAGCGCCCGGACCGGGCGCAGCGCCGCCACCACCGTCAGCGGGACGATCGTCTGCCGCGCCCAGCACGCGAAGTCGTACACGTTCAGCGGGAACCAGCGCGGCAGGTACATCATCTCCGGCGGCAGCACCGGCAGCTCGTCCCACGACCACTCGCCGAACATCGCCAGCCAGAAGCGCGTGAACACGCGCGTCGCGCCGATGCCGCCCGCGCCGCGCACGTACGCGGCGGCGCGGAGCATGTGCGGCTCGCCGGGGGAGTCCCCGGCGAGCCGCAGCGCCACGTACGCCTCCACGGTCGTGGACGGCTCCGGCGGGCCGCCGTGGAAGTTGGCCCACGTGCCGTCCTCGCGCTGCTGGGAGCGGATCCAGCGGGCCGCGCCGAGCGTCTCCTCGTCCGTGCGGACGCCGAGGAACTGGCGGAGCAGCAGGTCCTCGGCGTCCATGGTCACGTTGGTCTGGAGCTCGCCCTTCCACCAGCCCTCGGGCGACTGCAACCCGAGGAGGTGGTCGCGGGCGGACGCCAGCGCCGCCTGAGCGGCGGTCCTGCCCGCGGCTTCGGCCGGGGCGGCGGCCTCCTCGACGGGATCCGTCGTGGTCATCAGTGGTCCCGGCGCGTGACGAAGTCGGCGATGCGCAGGAACTCGGCGCGGACGGCGTCCGGCAGCCCCGCCTCGGCGAGATGGCCCGCCGCGCACTCGACCCGGCGCGCCGCCTCGGCCTCCGCCCACGCCTTCCCGCCCGCCATGTCCACCAGCCGCGCCGCCTCCCTCAGCTCCGCGTCGTCGAGCTGGCCCGGCCGCGTGTACAGCTCGATCAGCAGCCCGGACGCGCGCGTCCCGGAGTTCAGCGCCGCCACCACCGGCAGCGACATCTTCCGGGACCGCAGGTCCGACAGCGCGGGCTTGCCCGTCGTCGCCGGGTCGCCCCAGATGCCGAGCAGGTCGTCCACGAGCTGGAAGGCCGCGCCGAGGTCGGCGCCGAACGACTCCAGCGCCCCCGACAGCGCCTCCGGCGCCCCCTCCAGCATCGCCCCGATCGCGCACGAGCACGCCAGCAGCGCCGCCGTCTTCCCGGCGGCCATGTCCTGGCACTCCTCCAGCGTGATCTGGTGGCGGGACTCGAACTCCAGGTCGAGGGACTGCCCGGCGATCAGCCGCCGGGTCGCGGCGGCCAGCGCCCGCGCCGCCCGCGCGGAGCCAGCCCCGGGCGCCTCCAGCAGCACCTCCCCGGCGAGGGACAGCAGCGCGTCGCCCGCCAGGATCGCGGCCGGCTCCCCGAACACCGTCCACGCCGCCGGACGGTGCCGCCGCGTCCGGTCGCCGTCCATGATGTCGTCGTGCAGGAGCGAGAACGCGTGCGTCAGCTCCACCGCGACGGCGCCCGGCAGCCCGCTCTCCGGCGACGCGCCCGCGGCCCGCGCCGACAGCAGCGCCAGCGCCGGGCGCAGCGCCTTGCCGGCCGGGGCCGCGCGCGGATGCCCCTCGGCGTCGGCCCAGCCGAGATGGTAGGCCGCGACGCGGTAGTTGTGCGGGTCCAGGCGGCCGACCGCGGCGCGCAGCGCCCCGTCGACCAGCTCGCGGACATCGGTCATCGAGACCGGAACGGTGGTCACCGGTCCCTCACCCCCTCAAGGTGGCGACGGACCAGGCGAGCGGCGGTGAGGCCGCTGCGCACTGCTCCCTCCATGGTGTCGGGCCAGCCCGTGTCGGTCCACGCGCCGGCGAGGAACAGTCCCGGCGCCCGCGTCGCCGCGCTCGGCCGCGCCGCCCCGCTGCCGGGACGCTGGCGGAACGTCGCCCGCCGCTCCCTCGTCACGAAGAAGTCCCGGACGCGGGCGCGCCGCGCCGCCGGCAGCAGCCGCCGCAGCTCCGGGACGAACCGGGCGCGCAGCTCCGCGCTCGGCACGTCGATCCAGCGGTCGGCCGCCGACAGCGACACCGCCAGGTACTGGCCGCCGCCGTCCAGGCCGCTGACCGCCGTCCGGTCGAACACCCACTGGACGGGCGAGCCGACCGCCGCGGCGAACGGCAGGTCCAGCACCGGCCGGTCGTAGACGACGTGGACGTTGACGATCGGGCTCGCGTCCAGCTCCGGCCAGCGCAGCGGCTCCGGCAGCGCCTCCGGCGGCAGCAGCCGCGCCGCGGCCTGGTGCGGGACGGCCATGACCACCGCGTCCGCGGCGATCGGCGCCCCGTCGACCACCACCTTCGGGTCGGCGGTCACCGCCTCCACCTTCGCCTTGAGCCGGACCGTCCCGCCCGCCTCCTCGATCCGCCGCAGCGCCGGGCCGCCGTGCAGGTCCTCCAGCGGGACGGCCGGGACGCCGATGTCCGCCGCGTCCGGACGCCCGAACAGCGCCCGCCGGCACACCATCGCCGCCAGCCCGAGCGCCGCGTCGTCCACCTCCGCGTTGAGCGCCGCGGTGACGAACAGCCCCCACAGCGCCTCCCGCGCCCACGGCCCCTGCCCCCGCCCGGCCAGCCACGTCCCCGCCGCGACGTCGTCCAGCGCCGCGTCCCGCGGATCGAGGCGCCGCAGCCCCGCCGCCGCCCGCATCGCCCGCAGCCGGTCCGTCCTCGACAGCGGCTCGTACCGGGCCAGCGCGGGCAGCAGGTGCAGCGGGCTCGGCAGCGGCGCCCGCCGGAGCCGCGCGGGCAGCGCGTCGGCCCGCAGCACGGTCACGTCGAACCGGTCCTGGACGTCCAGCAGATGGTCGGTGCGGAGCCGCCGCAGCAGCCCCCGGTACGCCGTGCAGCAGCGCAGCGCCACATGCTGGCCGTTGTCCACGCTCAGCACGCCCCGGCGGAACGAGTGCGTCGCGCCGCCCAGCCAGGGCCGCGCCTCCACCAGCGTCACCGGCACCTCCGCCTCCTGCAAGGCGATCGCCGCGCTGATGCCCGCCAGCCCCCCGCCCACGATGACGACGCTCACCGCTCGACCCCCGTCAGCGCGCGGGCCGCCACGACGGCCTTCTGCCACGTCGGAAGCGAGATCCGCGAGTCCAGCGCCAGCGACGGACGCTCGGCGATGCGCTCCAGAAGGCGCCGGTAGATCCCCGCCATCGCCGCCGTGCAGGCCGCGCTCCGCCGGTCCAGGAGCGGCAGGAGCCGTAACCCCTCCGCATACCAGGCCCGCGCGCGCTCCGCCTGGAACCTGACCAGGTCGTGCAGCCGCCACGGCGGATCGACGAAATCGCCCGTCTCGTCCTGCCGCAGCGTGCACCCGAACTTCACGAGGTCCTCGGTGGGCAGGTAGACCCGTCCCGCCAGCGCGTCGTCCCGGACGTCCCGCAGGATGTTCGTGAGCTGGAACGCGACCCCGAGCGAGTCGGCGAGGCCCTCCGCCCGCTGCCGCCCGTCGTAGCCGAACACCCCGAGCGACAGCCGCCCGACCGTCCCCGCCACCTGCTGGCAGTACCGCAGCAGGTCGTCGAACGTCTCGTAGGAGGCGCCCCGCACGTCGCTCTCGCAGCCGTCGATCAGCTCCGCGAACGCGTCCAGCGGGATCGGATACCGGTCCGCCGCGTCCGCCAGCGCCGTCAGCACCGGATGGCCCTCCAGCGCCCGCGGGTCCGCCCGCCGCCACAGCACGTCCTGGACGGTCGTCAGCCGCTGCCGCGACCGGTCCAGCAGGTCGAGCCGCACGCACGCCGGCTCCGGGCCGTCGCCGATGTCGTCCACCCCGCGCGCGAACGCGTAGATCGCGCTCATCGCGCGCCGCTTCGGGGTCGGCATCAGCCGGATCCCGTAGCCGAAGTTGCGGGCCTCGTCGCGCACCACCCGCTCGCAGTGCTGGTAAGCCTCGGAAACCCTCGCGGATTGCCGGTAAGCCTCCGAAACCGTCATCACTCAGCCCCCTCCAAGAGCGCGTGCCCAGCCGGCGAGCAGCGCGGCCCGGCGGGGCCGCGGCGTGCGCGCGAGGACGTCGTAGCGGTCGTTGATGACCATGGCGGGGACGCCGTCCAGCC
>NZ_CAACUY010000360.1 GCF_900659615.1 Actinomadura fibrosa
GACTACGCCGAGCGGAGCGCCGGCGCGGTGCCGCCCGGCGTCGCCCGGCTGGCCGAGCTGGCCGGGGCGCTCGCGGCCGAGCCCGCCGTCCTGCTGCTGGACGAGCCGCTGGCCGGCCTCCCGGTGCGCCGCTCGCGCGCCCTTGAGGTGCTGCTGCGGGACCTCGCCGCCGAGGGCCTCGCCGTGCTCGTCGCCGAGAACGATCTCGAACGGGTGATGGGCGTGTGCGACACGCTGCACGTCCTGGACGCGGGGAAGGTCGTCGCGGCGGGTCCTCCGGCGGAGGTACGCGCCGGGGTCACCACGTGTCGATCCACCGCCGCGGCGCCTCCTCCCGCGCGCCGTCCGGTGGAGGTGCCGCTCCGAACGCCGCGGTGATCCGGCGGCGGGTGTCCGCCGGGTCGATGACGTCGTCCAGCTCGAAGACGGACGCGGCGTTCAGCGCCTTGCCGTGCTCGTACGCGGCGGCGACCATCGTCGCGAACAGGGCGTCGGGGTCCTCGGCCGCGGCCAGCTCCTTGCGGAACCCGAGCCGCACGGCGCCCTCCAGGCCCATCCCGCCGATCTCGCCGGTGGGCCAGGCGAGGGTGGCGAGCGGCGCCTTGAACCCGCCGCCCGCCATCGCCTGCGCGCCGAGCCCGTAGCCCTTGCGGAGCACGACCGTGACGACCGGGACGCGCAGGTTCGCGCCGATCACGAACAGTCGGCTGAAGTGCCGGACGGTCGCGGTGCGCTCGGCGTCCGGGCCGACCATGAAGCCGGGGGTGTCGCACAACGACACGACGGGCAGGCCGTGCGCGTCGCAGAGCTGGAGGAACCGCGCGGCCTTGTCGGCGGCGTCGCGGTCGATGGCGCCGCCGAGGTGCCCGGGGTTGCTCGCGATCAGCCCCATGGGACGGCCCTCGATCCGCACCAGCGCCGTCACGATCCCGACGCCGAACGCGCGGCGCAACTCCAGCACCGACCCGGTGTCGGCGAGGTGGCCGACGACACGCCGGACGTCGTAGGCGCGCAGCCGGTTCTCCGGGATCACGTGCCGCAGGATCCGCTGGTCGTCGCAGGTCCACTCCGCCGAGGGCCCCTGGAAGTACGACAGGTACCGCCGGGCCGCGGCGACCGCCTCCGCCTCGTCCTCCACGACGATGTCGACGACGCCGTTCGGCTCCTGGTCGGCGACGGGGCCGATCTCCTCGGGGGCGAACACGCCGAGCCCGCCGCCCTCGATCATCGCGGGGCCGCCCATGCCGATGTTGGCGTCGCGGGTGGCGATGATGGCGTCGCAGCAGCCGAGCAGCGCGGCGTTCCCGGCGAAGCACCGCCCGGCGGCGATCCCGACGGACGGGACGAGCCCGCTGAGCCGTCCCATCGCGTGGAAGGTCGTCACGTCCAGCCCGGACACCGTCGAGGTGTCGGTGTCGCCCGGACGGCCGCCGCCGCCCTCCGCGAACAGCACCAGCGGCAGGCGGCGGCGCCGGGCGATGTCGAGCATCCGGTCGGTCTTGCGGTGGTTCTGGTGGCCCTGCGTCCCGGCGAGGACCGTGTAGTCGTAGGACATCACGACGGCCTGCGCGCCGTTGACCTCGCCGAGGCCGCAGACCATCCCGTCGGCGGGGGTGCGCTCGATGAGGTCGTCCAGCGACCGGCGCTGCCGCTGCGCGGCGATCGCGAGGGCGCCGTACTCGGCGAACGTGCCGGGGTCGCAGAGGTCGTCGATGTTCTCGCGCGCGGTGCGCAGCCCCCGGGCGTGCCGCTTCGCGACCGCCTCGGGACGGGCCGCGTCCAGGCCGATCTCGTGGCGGCGCAGCGTCTCGGCGAGATCGTCGCGGATCGCGTCGAGATCGGCCTCCGCCTCCTCCGCGGCCGAGCCGCCGTCGACCTCGGCGGGCTCGACGAACAGCAGCGGCGCGCCCTCGCCGACGGTGTCGCCCGGCGCGGCGGCCACGCGCCGCACCACGCCCGCCTCCGCGGACCGGACGACGTGCTCCATCTTCATGGCCTCAAGGATCAGGACGGGCGCGCCGGCCCGGACGGGGTCGCCCTCGCGCGCCTCGACGCTCACCACCGTGCCCTGCATGGGCGCCGCGACGGCGACCGTGCCGGGCGGCGCGTCCGGAACCGCCGCCGGAACCGCCGCCGGGACCGCTTCCGGCGCCGCGTTCGGCGTCTCGGCGTGGAAGCGCCGGTCCTCGGTCTTCAGCAGGGCCGGGAGGTGGTCGCCGACGAACCCCGTGTCGACCCCGCCGGCCCGGAAGTCCGGATGCCGCAGGACGCCCCGCAGCAGCGGGATGCTCGTGGCCACGCCCGCCACCTCGAACTCGCCGAGCGCCCCGTCGGCGCGCACGGCGGCCGACGGCAGGTCCTCCGCGCGGACGATCACCTTGGCGAGCAGCGGGTCGTACCGGGCACCGATCCGGTACCCGGTGTGGCCGCACGTGTCCACGCGGACGCCGGGCCCTGTGGGCGGAGCGAACGCGGTCAGCGTCCCGGCGCGGGGGTGCGGCGTCCCGTCCGCGTCGATCGTCTCGGCGTTGACGCGCACCTGGACGGCGCAGCCGGACGCGCGGGGCGGCGCGCCCAGCCCGACCGCCGCGAGGCCCTCGCCGAGCGCGAGCCTGATCTGCGCCTTCACCAGGTCGACGCCGGTGATCTCCTCGGTGACGGTGTGCTCGACCTGGAGCCTCGGGTTGACCTCCAGGAACCAGTGCTCCCCCTCCGCGACGAGGAACTCGAACGTGCCGAGCCCCTCGTACCGGACGCGGGAGGCCATCCGGACCGCCGCGGCGAGCAGCGCCTCGCGGACGTCCCCGGCCAGCGCGGGCGCCGGCGCCACCTCGATCAGCTTCTGGTGCCGCCGCTGGACGCTGCAATCGCGCTCCCACAGGTGGGTGACCGCACCGGAGCCGTCCCCGGCCACCTGCACCTCGATGTGCCGGGCGCGGGGCACGTACCGTTCGACGTACAGGTCGCCGGCGCCGAACGCGGCGAGCGCCTCGGACCGGCACCGCTCGTACGCCGCCGCCATCTCCCCCGCTCCGGTGACGGCGCGCATGCCGCGCCCGCCGCCGCCCGCGAGGGCCTTGAGCATGACCGGGCCGTGCTCCAGGGCGAACGCCTCGGCGTCGGCGAGGCTCGTCGGGCCCGTCGTGCCGGGCGTCACGGGCACGCCCGCCGCCCGGGCCAGCTCCCGCGACCGCGCCTTGTCGCCGAACAGTTCCAGGAGTTCGGGGCGCGGCCCGGCGAACGTCAGCCCGGCGGCGGCGCAGCGCTCGGCGAAACCCGCGTTCTCGCTCAGAAAGCCGTAGCCGGGGTGGACGAGGTCGGCGCCGGCGTCCACGGCGGCGGCGACGAGCGCCTCCGCGTCCAGGTAGCCCGCGGCGCCCTCGCCCGGCAGTTCCCGCACGGCGTCGGCGCGGCGCGCGTGCGGCGAGCCCGCGTCGTCGCGCGTGTGGACCGCCACGGTCCGCAGGCCGAGCTCGGCCGCCGCCCGCACGACCCGCAGCGCGACCTCGCCCCGGTTCGCCACCAGGATCCCGCCCACACCGGCCCTCCTCACCTCGGCGCCCTCGACGACGCCTCACTCTAGAGAGGACCGGTGGAACGTCCGGGCCGGGGCCCCATGCGGCGGGGGCCCCGGCCCGGACGGGCCGGTGGGCGGAGCGGCCCGCCCGGTCTCAGTGGCCGGACGCGACCGGCCCGGCGGCCAGGGCCCGGTGCGCGCGGATGATCTCCGCGTAGCGGTGGCCGCTGTCCTTCACGGTGCGCCGCTGCGTGGCGAAGTCGACGTGGACGAGGCCGAAGCGCTGCGCGTACCCGTACGCCCACTCGAAGTTGTCCATCAGCGACCAGGCGAAGTAGCCGTCCATGGGGACGCCCCGCCGGGCCGCCGCCGCGCACGCGGCGAGATGGGCCTCCAGGTAGGCGGTGCGCTCGGGGTCGTGGACGGCGCCCTCGGGCGTCACCGTGTCGGTGTACGCGGCGCCGTTCTCGGTGACCATGACGCTGCGCGGCGCGTACTCCTCGTGGACGCGGACGAGGATCCGCTCCAGCCGGTCGGGGTGGATCTCCCAGCCCATGCCGGTGAGCGGGGTGCCGTCCGGGGTGACCTGCCGGGTGCGCGGCGGGGGCCCGGCGGGGTCGTCCACGTTGACCGAGCGGCGGTAGTAGTTGACGCCGAGCCAGTCCAGCGGCGCCGCGATCGTCTCCAGGTCCCCGGCCCGCACCGGCGGCTCGACCCCGTAGACCTCGATCATGTCGGCGGGCAGGCCGCGGCCGTGGATCGGGTCGAGCCACCAGCGGTTGTGGTGCCCGTCCTCGCGCGCGGCGGCGGCCGCGTCCTCCTCCCGGCCGGTGGCGGGCTCGCAGTCGGTCAGCAGGTTCACGACGCCGATCCGCGCGTCCGGGACGGCGGCGCGCACGGCCTGCGCGCCGAGCCCGTGCGCGAGCATCAGGTGGAAGGACGCGGGCACGGCCTGCCGGACGTCGGCGACGCCGGGCGCCATCACGCCCTGGAGGTGCCCGAGCCACGCCGCGCAGATCGGCTCGTTCAGCGTGCTCCAGGACTTCACGCGGTCGCCGAGCGCCCCGGCGACGACGGCGGCGTACTCGCCGAAGCGCTCGGCGGTGTCGCGGGCGGGCCAGCCGCCGCGGTCCTGGAGGGCCTGCGGGAGGTCCCAGTGGTACAGCGTCGGATGGGGCATGATGCCCGCCTCCAGCAGCGCGTCCACGAGGCGGTCGTAGAAGGCGAGGCCCGCGCGGTTCACCGGCCCGCCGCCGTCCGGGAGCACCCGCGGCCACGCGATCGAGAACCGGTAGGCGTTCAGCCCGAGCGCCGACATGAGCGCCACGTCCTCGGGCCAGCGGTGGTAGTGGTCGCAGGCGACGTCGCCGGTGTCGCCGCCGGCGATCGCCCCCGGGACGCGGCAGAAGGCGTCCCAGATGGAGGGGGCTCTGCCGTCCTCGTCGACCGCGCCCTCGACCTGGTAGGCGGAGGTGGCCGCCCCCCAGGCGAAGTCGGGGCCGAACGCGGTCAGGTCGTCGATGGGCACGGGACTCCTCTGCGGTTCGCGCGCACGCCGGCTCGGGTGCCCGCTGGTTCACGGTGATCGGGGGCGGGGGGCGCCGGACGGGGTCCGGTCATTTCACGGCGCCGGCGGTCAGGCCGGTCACCAGGAAGCGCTGGAGCAGCAGGAACCCGGCGACGACGGGGACGCTCACCACGAGCGAGGCGGCCATCACCTGGTTCCAGTACACCTCGTGCTGCGTCGAGTAGCCCTGGAGGCCGATGGACAGCGTCCGGGTGGCGTCGTTGGTCATCACGGAGGCGAACAGCACCTCGCCCCACGCCGTCATGAACGCGTAGACGGTCACCGCGACGATGCCGGGCACCGACGCCGGGACGATCACGCGCAGCAGCGCGCCGACCGGGCCGCAGCCGTCGACCCGCGCGGCCTCGTCCAGCTCGCGCGGGATCGACTCGAAGTAGCCGACGAGCATCCAGATCGAGAACGGGAGCGAGAACGTCAGGTAGGTGAGGATCAGCGCGCCCCGGCTGCCGTACAGGGCGATGCCCGTCGCGTTCCCGACGTTCACGAAGATCAGGAACAGCGGGAGCAGGAACAGGATGCCGGGGAACATCTGCGTGGACAGGACCGTCACCGTGAACACCCGGCGGCCGAGGAAGCGGTAGCGGCTGACCGCGTAGGCGGCGCCGATCGCGATCACGACCGACAGCAGCGTCGCGGCGCCCGCGACGATCACGCTGTTGACGAAGTAGCGGGCCAGCGGGACGGTCGACCACATGTCGACGTAGGGGCGGACCGTCGGCGCGGACGGCAGCCACCGGAACCCGCCCTGCACGTCCTCCAGCGGCTTCTGCGACGAGCTGACCATCCCGTACACCGGGACGAGCGTGAACACGGCGAGCAGCGTCAGCACGACGCGCCGCGTCCAGCGGAACGACGCGGGCGGGTCCATCGGGCCGCGCCGGCGCCGGACGGGACGGGACGGCGGCGCGGGGCGTGCGGTGTCAGCCATGGGCGGGCCTCCGTCGCGAGGTGACCAGCAGGTACGCCGCCGTGACCAGCAGCAGGAACAGCAGGAGCAGCACCGACATCGCCGAGCCGGTCCCGAAGTTCCAGGTCAGGAACGAGGCGCGGTAGATGTGCACGGAGATCAGGTCGCCGCCCGCGGGCGCCGCCTTGCCGAACAGGACGAACGGCGTGTTGAAGTCGTTGAACGTCCAGAGGAAGAGGACCAGCACGAGGACCTGGTTGATCGGGCGCAGCGCCGGCATCGTGATGTGCCGGATCTGCCGCCAGATCCCGGCGCCGTCCAGCGCGGCGGCCTCGTACAGGTCGCGGTTCACGTTCTGCAGCCCGGCCATCAGGACGAGGAACGCGAACGGCCAGTTCCGCCACACGACGACGGTCGTCAGCGCCCAGAAGCTGTTGTCGCCGATCAGCCAGAACGGCCGGTCGCCGCCGGTCAGGTGGAGCTGGTCGACCAGCACGTGGTTGACCATGCCGGTGTCCCGCTGGAACAGGAACGCCCAGGTCATCACGGCGGCGTAGACGGGCAGCGCGTACGGGACGAGGAACGCGGCGCGCAGCAGCCCGCGCCCGCGGAAGCGGTCCTGCATCAGGATCGCGGCGGCGGTGCCGAGCAGCCACGACAGGCCGACCGCCAGCACCGTCACCGCGACGGTGACGAGGAACGAGCGGAACAGGTCGCGGCCGATGGCGCCGTCCCAGTCCACGGCGACCCGGTAGTTGCCGAGGCCCGCGCCGGGCGCGCCCGCCCAGTCGCGGATGTAGAAGAGCGTGAGCTCCTTGAAGCTCATCCAGATCCCGACCGCGATGGGCACGACGTGGACGATGAGCTCGGCGGCGACCGCGGGCGCGAGCAGCAGGTACGGCAGCGCGCGCGGGGACACCCGGAGCCGGGACCGGCGGCGGGCGCGCCGGGGCCCGGCGGCCTCCTTGAGGGAG
>NZ_CAACUY010000361.1 GCF_900659615.1 Actinomadura fibrosa
CCGCGATCGCCGGGCGCCGGGCGCAGCGCCCGCCGGGCGTGCCGCGGACCGGGGCTCCGCTCCGCCCTGGCCGGGGGACCGGCTCCCTGCTCACCGCCCGCGGCCCGCTCCAGACGGTTCTGCGCTCCGTCCTCAGGTTCCATGCCGTTGGCCGACGCTGCCGTGGCCGCCTCCTTCCATGCCGCCGAGGCGCCCATGTTGAGCGCCTGCTTCGCGACGACGAGCCTGTCGCCCGCCTCCCTGACCGGCCGGACGGGATCGCCGATCCGCATGGGCCGGGTATGCACGACCGGCGGATCGGGCCGCGTCGCCGTCACCGGATCGGGCCGCGTCGCCGTCACCGGGTCGGTCCGCGTCGCCGTCACGGGGTCGGGACGCGTCGCCGTCACCGGGTCGGTCAAGGGGTCCTCGACCCGCGGGACCGGCCCGTGACCCGCCCGGGACGCCATCGGCGGGAGGCTGCCGGAGGGGAGCGCGGTCACGGGCGGCGCGTACGCGGAGCCGATGCGGTCGTGCGCGTCCGTCCACTTCTCCCTCTCCTCGGGGACCAGTCCGCATGCGGTCACGAAGGCGACCACGGCCTCCCTGCTCGGCAGGACGTCACCGCCGAGGAGTCCGGACAGCCCGCCGGGGATCAGGACCCCGGCGGCCCGGACGCGCGCCTCCAGCTCCTCGACGGGCAGGCCGGACCACCGCTGGAGGCGGCGCAGTAAGGCGAGGAACGCGGCGGCGTCGCCGGCCTCCTCCGGCCGCGGGACGGCCCTGGTCGCCGGCACCGGTGTCCTCCCGTGCGCGGGGACGGGTGATTTCGTGGGCATCGTAGCGATCTCCTGGTGAGAAATGGCTAATGTTCGCTATGCGGTCTCTTGACCCGATCCAAGGCGTCAGAAGTCCGGCGCTCGCCCGATGGAGGACCCTGCGATGCCGCGCTCCGGCGACCCGACCCCGCCGGTCCTGAAGCGTTCCGTCGAGACCCGGATCGGCACCACGTTCGTCCTGCTGATGCAGGTCCGCGTCCTGGTCGTGGGCGTCACCGTACTGGTGGACGAGAAGGTGCGCGGGGACCAGTGGGCGCTCGGCGTGCTCGCCCTGGCGGCGCTCGTGTCCGGGGTGGTGCTCGCGGGCTGGGAGCGGGTCGTCCTGCGGCTCTTCGAGCAGCCCGCGCTGCTGGCCTTCGACGTGCTCATCGGCTACGCCGTGCTCCAGGTCGGCGGGATCTTCGGCCCGTACTTCCTCGTCACGGTCATCGCCGCGGGCCTCGCCGGGCTGCTGTACCGGTGGCCGGTCACCGCGCTGCTGTGCGCGCAGCAGACCGTCCTGTACTACACGGCGCTGTACCGCAACGAGTCCGGCGGGGAGGGCACGGGCGTCGCCCTGCCGCTGCTCGTCGCGCTGCCCGCGTTCTACGCCGTCGGCGCGCTGGTGGGCGGGGTGCTGCGGCGCCTGTTCGACGAGCACGCCGCCGCCGAGGAGGACCGCTGGCGGATGGAGGCGCTCGCCATGGCGGCCGACGAGCGGACGCGGCTCGCGCGGGAGATGCACGACTCGCTGACCGCGACGCTCGCCGGCATCGCGCTGTCGGCGACCGGCCTGCCCGCGTGGGTCCGCAAGTCGCCGGAGCGGGCCGAGAGCGAGGCGCGGCGCATCGCGACCGCCGCGCAGGTCGCGACCCGGGAGGCGCGGTCCCTCATCGCCGAGCTGCGCGACGACGCCGTCCGGCTCCCGCTGTCCGAGGCCGTCTCGGAACTCGCCGCCGAGTGGGAGAGCGTCGCCGGCATCCCCGTCCACGTCGACGCGGACCCGGACGCCGACCTCCCGCTGCGGGCCCGGCACGAGCTGGTGACGATCGTCCGGGAGGCGCTGGAGAACGTCCGGCGGCACGCGCACGCGTCCCGGGTGGACATCGACATCCGCGCCGTCGGGGACGGCCTGGAGGCGCGCGTGGCGGACGACGGCCGCGGGCTCCCCGACGACTCCGGCGCCGGCTGGCTGGACGCGCTCGCCCGTGCCGGCCACTACGGCCTCGTCGGCATGTACGAGCGGGCGGAGCGCGCGGGCGGGCGGCTGGAGGTGGCCTCGACCCCGGGCGCCGGTACGGCGATCATGGTGGCGCTGCCGGGAGAGGGCTCGGGCTCGGAACCGGCACCGACGGCGCTGGGGAGGCAGTGATGGGCGGGACGGAGCGCATCCGCGTCATGGTCGTGGACGACAACGCGTTCATCCGCGCCGGGCTCACGTCCGCGCTGGAGGCCACCGACGACATCGAGGTGGTCGGCGAGGCCGGGGACGGGCACCGCGCCGAGGAACTGGCCTGGTCGCTGATGCCCGACGTCGTGCTGCTCGACGTGCGGATGCCGCGCACCGACGGGATCGGCGCCGCGGCGGTGCTGAGCAGGATCAGCCGCGTCATCATGCTGACGCAGGTGGAGGAGCCCGACGTGGTCCTGTCGGCGGTGCGCAACGGCGCCGTCGGCTACCTCGTCCACAACACGTTCACGGTGGACGAGCTCGCCGAGGCGATCCGGGACACCGTGCGGCACCGGGCCCACCCCCTCTCGCACGCGGCCAGCGCCGCGCTGATCGACGCCGCGCGGGCCGGCCGGCCCGCCGGTCCCGCCGCCGCGGATCCGGCGGAGCAGCGGGAGCGGTTCGGGCTCTCGGCACGCGAGGTCCAGGTCATGGATCTGATCGTGCGCGGTCACAGCAATCAGGACATCGCGGCCAAACTATTTCTCACCGAGAAAACCGTCAAGAACTACATCAATCGCATTTATGCGAAGCTGGGCGCGCCGAACCGGGCCACGGCCATCGTCACCTGGCTCGGGATGCCGCCGCAAGGCTGAACTGCGGCTCCGCAATGAGGCCCCCGCGCGATCGGGATAGGGCCCTAGGGCCCTACGGCGGCCCGCGGCGGCTTCGTAGAGTTCCGGACGAGAGAGAAGGACGGTCCTTTCTCGGGCCGCCGAGTCCATCCTTTCGTCTGGAGGCCCGAAAAATGCTTCTGCCGCCGAAGAACAGAATGGCCGTCTGCACCGGTGCGGTCCTCGCGGCCGGGGTCGCCGCGGCCGCGGCCCTGCACGGGGATCCGGCGGACGCCCGCCAGGCCGTCGTGCCGGCCGGCGCGCTGGAGCGCTCGGCCCCGGCGATCGCGGTCGGGAAGCCGGCCGCGCGCGAGGACACCGCCGCGTCCGCGGCCGGGACGTCCGCCAAGAAGCCCGCCCAGGCCACCGCGGCCGCGCGCTACAAGTGGGGGCAGCCGCAGAACTACGACGAGTTCCGCGGGACGCGCCTCGACAGGCGCAACTGGGAGATCTACGTAGGCAAGGGCAACGGCGGCCTGGGCAGGAGGGTGGCGAGCGCGGTGACGGTGCGGAACGGCGCGCTCACGCTCACGGGCAAGCGGAACGGCGACACCGGCGGCGTCGCGTGGACGCCGGGCGGCCAGGCCAAGGGCGCCCGCAAGACGGGCCGCTGGGAGGCGCGGGTCCGGATGAACCGGGCGTGCGCCTGCTACAACGCCAACCTGCTCCTGTGGCCCGCCGGCGGCGGTGGCGGCACCGATCCCCAGGGCGGCGGCGGAGAGATCGACTGGATGGAGACCTACGGCGACAACGGGCTGCGCAACGGGACCAACTTCTTCCTCCACTACGGCCCGGAGAAGAACGCCAAGCGCCTGAACGCGCACGTGAAGGTGGACCTGCGCGCCTGGCACGCGTTCGCCGTGGACTGGAACGCCAAGGGCATCACCGGCTACCTCGACGGGCGCAAGTGGTTCCACACGTCCAACAAGGCGGCGCTCCCGCCGGGGCCGATGGGCCAGGCCATCCAGCTCGACTGGTTCCCCAACCTGACGGGCAAGACCGCGAAGGGCGTCAGCCGGACGGCCCCCGCGACCCTCCAGGTCGACTGGATCCGCTACTACAAGCCCGCCAAGGCCCGATCCTGACCGTCCCCAGGCCGCCACGGCCGACCCGCGGCCATGCACACCGGCCACCTCAGGAAGCGCCGCCCTCCCGACTCCTTCACCGGGAGGGCGGCGTCCTGCGCGTCACTTGACGATCTGCCAGGTCCCCTCGCTGCGCCGCAGGACGAACCTGGGCTGGAGGGTGCTCGCCGTCATCGACCCGGCCGTCCAGTGCAGGGCCGAGAACGGGATGACGGCCTCCTCGCCGGAGAGCCGCCCGCCGTGCACGACCACCGACCGCATCGCCTGCTGCTCCTGCGGGCGCAGGAGGTGGGGCGTGCTCTTGACGCCCTCGGGGCAGTTGCCCCGCAGCGCGGGCCCCTTCACGAAGGCGCCGCCCGGCGCGACGTAGCGGCACACGCCCGCGTCGCCGGCCGCCTGCCCGCGGAGGAACGCCTGGAGCGCCGCCTGCGCGCCCGCGATGCCGTCCTGGCCGCCCGGGTCGGGAGTCTCCGCGGCCGGCCGCGACGCCGAGGGCGACGGCGTGAACACACCACCGTCCTTCGAGTCGTCGTCGCACGCCGTGGCGGGGAAGGCCATCGCCAGCAGAACGGCGGCGGAGCGGACCAGGACTGCGTGGTGCATGGCGGCCTTCCTCGGGCTTTCTCGGGCGGGGTGTCCGCGTGCGCGTCGAGACGCCGCCGCCGCTTTCGGGGTGATCAGGCGGCCTTGCGAAGATTAACGCCCCGCGCCGTGCTTGGCCAGTCATGCGGATTGAGCCGCCGATCGCCTTCCGGTGGCCGGGCATTCCGCGGTCGGGGTCCCCCTTCCGCCTTCCTTGGGTCCTAGGGCCCTAGGGCCGCCGAATGGCCGTCCGTAGCGTTCTCGACAGCCCGGATAACGGTCTTCCGGAGAACGGCTCGCACATCCGGGAACACGAAGGAGTCGGAGAATGAAGAGGTTGACGGCATTCACGGCGGCGGCCGCGCTCGGCCTGGGCGTCGCCGGGGGAGCGTGGGCGGTGGACGCGTCGTCCGGTGGCCACGAGAGCCCCGCGACGGCGGGACGCGTGGCCGCCACATCCGGAACGGGCACGTTCGAGGAAGGCACGTCCGAGACAGGTACCTCCGGGGCCGGCGCGTCCGGGGCGGGCGCGTCCGGGGCCGGCGCGTCGGCGGCAGGGAAGTCGGCGACGGAAACGTCGGCGGAGGGGAAGTCGGCGAAGGCCACGTCCTCGCCCGACCCCAACCCGAAGTTCAGCCTCGCCTACAGCACCACGCCGAAGGACTTCAACTCCCCGCCGCTGGGGCGCAGCCTGAGGCTCAGCACCTGGGGGACGATCTCCTTCACGCGGCAGGCGGAGAACTTCCACCTCATCTACAAGGACATCAAGCTGACGAACGCGACGGCCAGGGTCAGCGTCCTCAAGAAGTGCGGCGGCTCGAATCCCGCTCCGGCCAAGGCGACGGGGGCCGAGATGGTCCAGAGCTTCAGCGAGAGCTCGTGCAAAGCGAACGTGGAGGTCGCGGTCGGCCTGCCCTGGGCGGTGTCCTTCACCCCGACGCTGAACTGCGGGAAGCGCAGGGTCGGCCAGATGAAGACCAGGTTCGACGCCAAGGACATCGACTACAGCCAGTACAACAGCGGGGTCCCGCTGAACTTCAAGGGCAGCGTCTACGGCGGCCCCAGCGTGCTCCAGAAGCCGCACCAGCCGCTCTGCCTGGTGAACGCCGTGTCGTTCAAGATCTGGAACAAGAGCAAGTCCGACTCGTTCGAGACCAAGCTCAAGGCGTGCGTGACGCCGGTCAACTGACCACCGCCGGAAAGAGGGAAAGCGACGAGCGGGCGGGACGTGGGAATGCCGGTGGCGCGAATGGTGCTGGGGCCGTGGGGACGGCGTTTCGCGGTCGTGGGCGCGTTCCTCCTGGCGGCCATGGCGGTGGTACCGACCGGGGCCGATCCGGTGCCCTCCACCGGGGGCGGGCACGGGATCGTCCGCGGACCCGCTCGCGAGTCGTCCGGTGAAGGGCGCCCTGGCCCCGGGAACGGGCGGGGCTGGGGACGGCCCGTCGCGTCCGACCACTTCACCGGCCGGACCCTCGACCGCGAGGCGTGGGAGGTCTACGACGGCCCGGGCCACGGCGGGAACGGGCGGCGCAGCCCGTCCGCCGTCACGGTGCGGCACGGCGTGCTGACGATCACCGGGCGGCGCGACGGCACCACCGGCGGGATCGCGTGGCGGCGCGGAGCCCGCAGGTACGGGCGCTGGGAGGCGCGGATCCGGATGTCGCGGGGCTGCGCCTGCTACCACCCCGTGCTGCTGCTCTGGCCGGTCCAGGGCGGCGGGGGAGTGAGCCCGCGGGGCGGCGGGGGCGAGATCGACTACGCCGAGACGATCGACGACGGCCGGCGCCGGCACACCGCCTTCTACCTCCATTACGGCCCCGAGGACGGCGACCGTCGCCTCGACGCGCGAATCGGCGCCGACCTGACCCGCTGGCACGTGTTCGCCGTCGAGTGGACGCCCCGGGGAATCAGCGGCTTCATGGACGGGCGGCGCTTCTTCCACACGACCGATCCGGCCGTGCAGCCGTCGGGGCCGATGGGCCAGACACTTCAGCTCGACTGGTTCCCGCATGACCGGCGTGACACCGCGCGAACTGTCGACCCGTCCGCCCCCGCGACGCTGCAAGCCGACTGGATACGGATGTACGGACTGTGATTCCTCCGCGCCCGGTTTGGGCTTCGCGGACGGCGAGTGGGACAGTTCCGAACGGGCATCTCTGCCCAGGGAGCTCCTGAACCGCCGTTCCGGGGCCGGCCGCGCATGGCCGCGGTGTGTTCGGCGCAGGTGCGCCGGTCTGGAAAACTGGGGGCGCTATGGAATATCTGATCGTCATCGCCGTGCTGGCCGTCGTCGCGCTGGTCGTCGGCGGCGTCCTGTTCCTGCGGCCGGGCCGCCGCGGTCCGCGCCCGCCCGTCGAACCGGCCGAGCCGCCGCGCGGCGGTGCGACCGCCGTCGACGAGGCCG
>NZ_CAACUY010000362.1 GCF_900659615.1 Actinomadura fibrosa
CGCGCGCCGGCGCCCACGACACGCGGCTGCTCGTGGCGATCACCGAGTCGGACACGCTGGAGGCCGCCGGCGAGCACGCCCGGGCGGCGCGGGCCGCGCGGCACGGCATGGCCCTCGCCGAGGGTCTGGGGCTGGCGCGCACCCGCGGCACGCTGCTGGCGCCGAACCTCTCCGAGTCGCTGCTCTCGCTGGGCCGCTGGGCGGAGGCGAGCGAGGTCAACCGGGACGCGCTGAGCCTCGCGCCGCCGCCGCTCTACCAGGCCTACCTGCGGATCATCCAGGCGACCGTCGACCTCAGGCGCGGGGAGACCGGCCGGGCCGCGGCGGCCGCGGCGCAGGCCAGGGCCGCCCTGCGCGGCAACAACCGCGGCGAGGAGTCCTGCCTCGAACCCGACCTGCTCGACTGCCGGATCGCCCAGGTCAGGCAGGACGCCGCGGCCGTGGCGGCGATCGCCGGCCACGTCCTCGACGACCACGATCCGCTCGCCAGCCCCAAACTGGCCTGGCCCCTGCTCGCCACCGCGGCGCAGGGCCTCCGCGACCACCGGCAGGCCGGGCGCCTGACCGAGCGGCTGGCCGCGTGCGCCCGGAAGCTCACGGCCACCGGACGGCTCCAGCAGGCGTACCGGATGGCGTTCGACGCCGAGATGAACCGGGACGACATGGACGCGTGGTCCCGGGCGGTCGCGGCGTGGCGCGGACTTGAGCAGCCCTACGCGCTGGCCGAAGCCCTGCTCGGCGCCACGCGTGCCGCGCTGTCCGTCCCGGACCGGAACCAGGCGATCGCGTCCCTGACCGAGGCCGCGTCGATCGCCACCGACCTGGGAGCCGGTCCGTTGCGCGCCGAGATCGAGAAGCTGGCCAAGCGGTCCCGGATCGCCCTGTCGGCGGCCGTTCCGTCGGCCCGGCCCCGGCAGGACGCGCCGGCCAGGCTCACCGGCCGCGAGCTGGAGGTGCTGGAACTCCTGACGACCGGTCTGAGCAACCGCCAGATCGGCGAGCACCTGTTCATCTCCGCGAAGACGGCCGGCGTCCACGTCTCGAACATCCTCGCCAAGCTGAACGTGACGACCCGTCTGGAAGCCGCGGCCTGGGCCCACCGGTCCCGCCTCTTCGCGGACGGCGAAGACCCCCGGTAGCGGAAGCGGGTCGGCCGAGCGGGGACGCTCCCGGCTTTCGGGAGCGTCCCGCTCGGCTTCAGCGGGCCTATGTCCGCCGGACGGTCTCGCGGTACTGCCGGGCGGTGAGGCCGATCTGCCAGGCGGCGGCCTGCACCGGATCCCGGATCCAGCCGGGCACCAGCTCGCCGAACTCCCGCCGGGTGCCGTCCCGTTCCAGCGTCCCGTTGGTCATCAGCAGCAGGTGCAGGTGGTCGTCGTAGAGCTCGTCGACGCACCAGAGGCTGAGGATCTGTCCGGGGTTGCCCGGGTCCGGCTCCTCGCGGCCGACGCGCGGCCAGCCCGCCTGGCCGACCACCCGGCGCCATCCGGCCCGTCCGGCCAGCAGTTCCACGGCGCAGCGCCGCTGCTCGGAGTTGCGCAGCGCCAGCACGCGGCGGACCGGGACGTCGTCCTCGACGATCTCGCGCGGCATGGTGACGCCGTGCCACGCCCACAGGCACCAGCCGTCGGGATACCGCACCGCCGGTCCGCTCGGGTGGTGGAGCCGGCCTTCGGCGTCGTGGTGCAGTTCGGCGGGACGCTCGGTGAGGACGACGCTGTCGCGCATCGGCCACCACTCCCCCGCCGCCCGTCCGACCCGGAGCAGGCCGCGGCCGTGGCGGTCCGGCTCCAGGACGCCGCACCGCGCGAGGAAGTCGAGCTGGGCGGGCTGCCCGAGCATCGGCGGACGGAACGCGCCCAGCCGGGGCAGCGCCGCGACCTCGGGGAGCATCCGCCCGTCCTGCCACGTCGCGGCCACCTGGTCGACGGCCGTGCCGACGGCGCCGCGGAGCCCGGTCCCGACCGCCGCGGCGACCTCGCGGCCGAGGCGCCCCAGCGGCCCGGTCCACCGGGGATCCCGCTCCAGCCCGCCGAGGTCGGACGGCAGCGGGTCGAGCATGATCAGGTCGGTCTCCGCGGTGTCCCGCGGCACCCGATCGATGATGGCCTCGCCGGTCGCCTCCGGCAGCGTCCGCCACGCCCGCCTGGTGACGAGCGGGAGCCGCCCCGCGCGGATGTCGGCGCCGATGCTGCCCGCCATCGGCGAGCCCAGCCAGATCACCTGCTCCGGCGGCCTCCGGCCTGCGCCGAGGTAGACGTCCCGGACGCCTTCCTCGGCCGCCGCCCGGTCCGCCGGTCCCACGGCCAGCCCGTGCCCCGTCCACTCCGCCTGCACCAACGGCAGTAGAGCCAGCTGCTCCACGGTCGGCGGCGGCCTGTGGTGGCCGTGAGCGGGCCGCGGGGTCGCCATCGTCAGTCCGCGACGAAGCGGGTGCTCGCGCTCCACGCCTGCTCACGCGCCGCCTGCTCACGCGCCGCCCGCTTGCGGGCCTCCTGCTTGCGCGCCTCCTTGCGGGCCCGGTCGCGCTTGCGCTGGGCCCCGGGGTCCAGGACGCGCGGCGCCATCTCGCGCTTGCGGCGCAGCACGTACCGGCCGGGGGCGATCCCGGTGTTGCCGTGCTCCGGGTGGTCCAGCCACGCGGTCGCGCCCTCGCCGACCTCCAGCGATCCCAGGACGATGTCGCCCGCCGCGCCGTCGCGGACGTCGTACCGGACGTCGCCGGACGCGAGCAGCAGGTGCGTGTGGCCGCCCGCCTCGCCGCGGACCACCGCGACGCCGACCGCCGGGACCGGGTCCGCCGGACGCTGGAAGTCCTCCGCCGCCATCGCCGCGGGAATGACCGACAGGTCGCCCTGGTGCTGCAATCCGGCAATCGTCGGAATGTCGAGTTCAGCGGCCAGATGAGCCAGGTCGACGCCATCCGACCGCACGTTGCTGAGAAGTTCCACTATGGCCTCCGCTCAGTGCCTCCCACAAAGCTAGCGCCGTCGACCCATAGGGGAAACGTATTTTTCAGGCACCGCCAGTGGCGGCCGCCGGAGACCGCTCTACCGCTCTGAGCTGCGCGTTCAACGCGTTTATCCTCGGATTCGTTGTTCGTCCGAGGACACTGGTGCTGGGCGCCGTCACGAAATCAATGGCCGGATTCCGGGCGCTCACGTCCGCGCCGAGGAAAAGTTCACCGCTCCAGCTCGCCGCACTCTGCGGATACCGCGAAGCCGTTGAGGCGTTCGGATGCCGGAGCGGAACGGAAAGCGCGCAGGCGGCGTCCGGATTCCGGTCGCGGGCTACCGCTTGTTGAGCTGGCCCGCGTCGACGGGGACGACGGTGCCGGTGACGTAGCGCGCGTCGTCGGAGACCAGCCAGGCGATGGCGTTGGAGACGTCGGCCGGTTCCACGAGGTCCACAGGCATCGCGTTGGACAGCGCCCGCGCGAGTTCGGGGACGCGCTCCATGATCGCGGTGAGGTTCCCGTCGGCGGCCATCGGCGTGCGGACCGCGGTCGGGGCGACGCTGTTCACGCGGATGCTGTAGGGCGCGAGGTAGTTGGCCCACGAGCGCATCAGCCCGATGACGCCGTGCTTGGCGGCGGTGTAGCCCAGGAACCCCGCGGTGGGGATGCCCACGCCGATCAGGCCGCCGGTGGAGCTGGTCAGCACCACCGAGCCGCCCCGCCCCCGCTCGATCATCGAGGGGATCGCGATCCGGCCGGTGTTCCACACGCCGGTCAGGTTGACCCCGATGACCTCGTCCCACTCCTGCTCCTCGGCGGCGTCGGCGGCGCCCGCGCCGATCCCGGCGTTGGCCAGGACGATGTCGACCGGTCCGAGCTCCCGCGTGCCGTCCTCGAAGGCCCGCCGCAGCGCGGACGCGTCCCGCACGTCGGCCTGGTGGGCGACGATGCGGCGGCCCAGGGCCTTGACCTCCTTGACGGTCTGGTCGAGCTCGTCGGCCGTGCCCATCGGGTACCGCACCGTCTCCAGCTGGGCGCAGATGTCCACCGCGATCACGTCCGCGCCCTCCCGCGCCAGCCGGACCGCGTGGCTGCGCCCCTGACCGCGGGCGGCTCCGGTGATGAAGGCGACCTTGCCGTCGAGCTTGCCCATCTCTCCACCTCGCCGGAAATAATGCTCTCAGGCCACGAGAAGCGCGTTATCGATCACGCTACAGGGGCCGTCCGGGGGCGTCAACGGGACGGCACCACCCGCACTGAAGGGGGTTCCGGCTCAGAGAGGCAGCGGGGACTGGCCGGTCCGGTGGGCGTAGCGGCGGAGATCGTCCAAGGTCAGCGGCGATGTTTCGAGCTGGGCGCAGAGGCGGGTCAGGAATGCCTCGGCTTCGGCGGCGGACAGTTTCCGGGACGCGATGACCCGGTTCGTGGCGCGTTCGAGGACGGCCTCGCGGCGCAGGCGCGGGTCGTCGCACCACAGTTGCAGGACGTGGCTGCGGGCCGCCGTGTAGGAGCCGAGCTGGGTCAGCGTGAAGGCGCCCTTGCCGTTCGCTCTGCGGCCGTTGTCCGCGCGGGCGTCCGCGAAGCGGGCGGGCGGGAGGGTGAGGCGCAGCGTGCCGGAGTCGGTCCACTGGAGGTGGGACGGGTCGATGTCGCGGTCGGCGAGCCATCCGCCGAACTCGGCGCGGACGTCGCCGGAGTCGCCCGCGTCGAGCGTGCCGGTGAGAGCGGGCCAGGCACGGCTGAGGGCCGCGAGGTGCTCGTCGCGGGTCTCGGGGACGGCGGAGTACATCAGCAGGGACGGTCCGGCCGGGGTGACGGTGCGGATCACGTAGCAGGGCAGGTAGGCGTTGCTCAGGGACTCGAACGTCACCTCGCTGAGCTCGTCCGGGAGGTTGAAGTCGCGGCGGTCGGGACGCGCGGCGAGGCGCTGGAGGGAGTCGTGGCGGAACGCGCAGGCGTGCTCCATGAGCCGGTGCCACTTCTGCTCCCTGGCCTCGGCGGCGTCCCAGACGACCACCTTGCGCTCGTAGTAGGCGGCGGGCAGGGGTTCGCCCACGATGCCGTCGAAGTAGAGCCGCTGCCGGTCGCGTTTCGGGACGTACCGGGTGTCGTCGTGGACGGAGCGGAGGCCGAGCCGGGTCAGGGCGAGGGTCCCGTCGGGCTGGACGACCACGTGGCCGACGCCGCCGAGGAAGCGCAGGACGCGGTCCACCATCGCCTCGTCCAGGCCGAGGAAGCCCGCGATGTCCGGGACGGTGCGCAGGCCGGCCTCGGCGATCGCGCGGCCGACGAAGCGGTCGAGCAGGTCGTAGGGCTGGCGGTCCTCGACGAGCGCGCCGATCTCGACGGCGAACAGCGGCACCCCGATCCGGTGCAGGCGGACGGGCCGCACCCCGGGGAGGCTCGCCGCGTCCTCCAGGGCCCGGGCGCTGTGGTAAAGGGCCTCCCTCACCGGTCTCCCTCCGCGGCGACCAGCGTCTGGACCTCGCGGACGTCGCGCAGGTCGCCGCTGGTGCGGACGTGGTCCAGGAGCGCTTCGGCCATGGCCCGGAAGGCCGGGTCGCGGGCCTGCGCGAGCGTCGAGGAGTCGCCCACGAGGATCAGCAGCCGGCGGGGGCGGGAGAACGCGACGTTGGCGCGGCGGAGCTCGCTGAGGAAGCCGACGGCGCCATTGGCGTTGCTGCGGGTGAACCCGAAGACGATGACGTCGCGCTCGCCGCCCTGGAACGCGTCGACGGTGCCGACGCCGGCGGCGGCCGCCTCGTCGCCGATGCGCGCGGCGAGCAGTTCCGTGACGAGCCCGACCTGCGCCTGGTACGGGAGGATCGCCGCCCAGTCGGCCGCGTCGCCGTGGTAGTGCGCGACGAGGTCGGCGATGACGCGGGCCTCGGTGTCGTTGGCGTAGCCGGTGTCGGCCCAGCGCTCGTCCGGGCGGGGCGGGCGCTCGTGGCGCGCACGGCGGGGCAGGCCGGCGGTGTCGACGAACACCAGCGGCGCGGCGAACAGGGCGTCGCGGTGCGGGCGCCGCACGTCCGACTCCAGGAAGCCGTCGTAGAACCACCGCGAGATGAACCGGGCGATGACGGGCGGCATCCGCCGCTGGTAGCGCAGGACCTCGCGGTGCCCGTCCGGGACGCCGGGGAACAGCAGCTCGAACGCGCTCCTGGTGACCAGGTCGAGGGCGCGCGGATCGTCCCGCGCCCAGCCCGCCACCCGCGGGTCGACGAACGGCGGGAGCTGGTGGTGGTCGCCGACCAGGACGGCGCGGCGGGCCCGCACCAGCGGGACGAGGACGTTCGGCGTGCTGATCTGCCCGGCCTCGTCCACGACGGCGAGGGCGAAGTCGAGCCCCTTGAGCGCCCCGGTGGTGGCGGTGCCGATGCAGGTCGCGCCGATCACGTCGGCGTAGCGGGCGAGCTCCGGGTAGAGCTGCTCGGTGCGGCTGCCGAGGTGCCCGCGCCACTCGTTCAGCAGGGCGAGGCGGCGCCGCATCAGCTCCACCGCCTGGGCCGCCTGGTCGCGGAAGGCGGCGAGCGCCGGCAGGTTCGCCTCGGGGGCCGGCGGGACGGGCACGCCGTGCAGGAGGGCGCGGAGTTCCCCGGCGTCGTCGGCGGCGGCCCGCGCGCGTTCCCCGGACACCGCCCGGGCCTCCTCCAGGGCGCGGCGCAGGTCGGCCAGCTCGGGTGAGGTGTCGCGGATCCGCCGCGCGTCGGCGAGGGCCCGGTCCCTGTCCCGCAGGACGCCGGTCAGTACGGCGTGGATCCGCGCGCGTTCGTCCTGGCCCTGCCGGTGCTCGGCGGCGAGACGGGCGGCCCGGCCGCGGAGCAGGCTGCCGATCACCGGCCAGCGCGCCCTGGCCTCGGCGCGGTCGATGCGCCGGGCGAGGGCCGCGAGGTCCTCGTCGTGGCCGGCGAGCACGCGCT
>NZ_CAACUY010000363.1 GCF_900659615.1 Actinomadura fibrosa
CGCGCCGCCGGCCGCCACGCCGGCGCCCGCGCCCGTCCCCGCCGGGCGACCGCGTGAGCGGGCTCGGAGGACGCCGGTGAACGACTGGGTCGAGGTGCGGCGGGGGGCTTACCGCGACTCGGTCACCCTCATGCGGGTCAGCCGGCTCGTCCGGGAACGCGAAGGCGTCGGCGGCGCGATGGCCGCGATGGGCACCGAGCTGAACATCGACCTGCTGGAGCGGATGGGGTTCGCGGTGCCGCCGGGCACCGGGCCGGGCGACCTCGTCGTGGCGATCCGCGCGGACGGCGGCGCCGCTCTGGACGCCGCCCGCGCCGCCCTCGACGGGCTGCTCGACGAACCGGCCCGCGTCCCGGCGGGCGGCGGGCTGCTCGGGACCCCTCCGCCGCCGCGCACGACCGCGTCCGCCGCGTCCCGCGCCCGGGCCACGGTCGCGCTGCTGTCGGTGCCCGGGCCGCACGTCTTCCCCGAGGCGATGGACGCGCTCGACGCGGGCCTCAACGTCATGATCTTCAGCGACAACGTGCCCGTCGCGCAGGAGATCGCGCTGAAGGAGGCGGCGGCGCGGCGCGGGCTCATCGTGATGGGCCCCGACTGCGGCACCGCCGTCGTCGGCGGCGCGGGCCTCGGCTTCGCCAACGCGGTGCGGCCCGGCCCGGTGGGCGTGGTCGCGGCGTCCGGGACGGGCGCGCAGCAGCTCATGTGCCTGCTGGACGCGGCGGGCACCGGCGTCAGCTCCGTCCTCGGCGTCGGCGGCCGGGACCTGTCGCCCGAGGTGAGCGGCCGGTCAGCGCTGGCCGCGCTCGCCGCGCTGGACGCCGACCCCGGCACCGAGCTGATCGTGCTGGTGTCCAAGCCGCCCGCGCCGCAGGTCGCCGACCTGATCCGCGAGGCGGCCCGGCGGCTGGACACCCCCGTCGTGTTCGCGCTGCCGGTGCCCGGCGAAGACGACCTCACGGAGGCGGCGGAGCAGGCGCTGCGGGCCCTCGGCCGGCCGGTGCCCGCCTGGCCGTCCTGGTCCCCGCCGCACCGGCCCCGGACCGCCGCGGCGGGGAGCGCGCTGCGCGGCCTGTTCGCGGGCGGGACCCTCCGCGACGAGGCCGAGGTCATCGCCCGGGGCGCGCTCGGCTGGGACCTGGAGGCCCACGGCCACCGGCTCACCGACTTCGGCGACGACGCCTACACCCGCGGCCGCGCCCATCCGATGATCGACCCGGGGCTCCGGCTGGAGGCCCTCGCCCGCGAGGCGGCCGACCCGGCGGCGGGCGTCCTGCTGCTGGACGTCGTGCTCGGCCACGGCGCCGACCCGGACCCCGCGTCCACGCTGGCCCCGGCCCTCGCCGCGGCGCTGCGGGACCGTTCCGATCTGGCCGCCGTGGTCTCGCTGTGCGGGACCGCCGCCGACCCGCAGGACCGCGACCGCCAGGCGACGGCGCTGTGCGGCGCGGGCGCGGACGTCTTCGCCTCCAACGCCCAGGCCGCCCGCCACGCGGTGGCCCTGCTGACAGGAACCCCCACATGAGCGAGCGGCACGGCGCCGGGCGGGCGGGCGATCGGCTCGGGGGGCTGCTCGCGCGGGAGCCGCGGGTCGTCGCCGCCGGGGTGGAGGTGCTCGCCGACGCGCTCGCGGGGCAGGCCGTCCCCGTGGAGACCGTCGACTGGCGGCCGCCGCCGCCCGGCACGGACGCGGCCCTCGCCGCGGTGCTCGGCGCGCCCGGCCACGCGGACGCGAACGCCCGCGCGGTGCGGCGGATGCTGACCGCCCGCCCCCACCTCGTGGACGTCCGGCCCGCCCGCGAGGCGCTCGGGCTGGAGACCGGCGCGTTCCTGCACGCGGGCCCGCCGCTGGAGTGGGACCGCGCGTCCGGCCCGATGCGCGGTGCGCTGATCGGCGCGATGCTGCTGGAGGGGATGGCCGAGACCCCGCCCGGCGCGGAGCGGGAGCTCGCGCGCGGCGCCGCCGTGTTCGAGCCGTGCCACCACCACGGCGCGGTCGGGCCGATGGCGGGCGTGGTCAGCCCGTCCATGTGGATGCTCGTCGTGGAGGACGCCGAGCACGGCGGCACGTCCTACTGCTCGCTGAACGAGGGCCTCGGCAAGGTCCTGCGGTACGGGGCGTACGGGCCCGAGGTGATCGAGCGGCTCCGCTGGATGGGCGACGTCCTCGGCCCGGCGCTGCGCGCGGCCGTCCGGCGGCACGGCCCGCTCGACCTGCTCGGGCTCATCGCGCAGGCGCTCCAGATGGGCGACGAGCTGCACAACCGGAACCGGGCGGCGACGTCGCTGCTGCTGCGCGAGCTGGCGCCCGACCTCGCCGCCGCGGACGTCCCCCGGGAGCGGGCCGCCGAGGCGCTGCGGTTCGCGGCGGGCAACGACCACTTCTTCCTCAACGCGGGCATGGCGGCGGCGAAGGCGGCGGCGGACGCGGCGCGCGGCGTCCCCGGCTCCAGCCTGGTCGTGGCGATGGCCCGCAACGGCACCGACTTCGGCATCCAGGTGTCGGGGACGGGCGACCGCTGGTTCACCGGGCCCGCCGGCGTCCCCGACGGGCTCTACCTCGGCGGCTACGGGCCCGCGGACGCCAACCCCGACATCGGGGACTCCGCCATCACCGAGACGGCGGGCCTCGGCGGGTTCGCGCTGGCCGCCGCGCCCGCCATCGTCCGGTTCGTCGGCGGCGAGGTGCCCGACGCCGTAGCCGCGACGCAGCGCATGTACGAGATCACCCTCGCCGAGCACCCGGTGCTCCAGATCCCCCTGCTGTCCTTCCGCGGGACGCCCGCCGGGGTGGACGTCACCCGCGTCGTCCGCACCGGCATCCTGCCCGTCATCGACACCGGCATCGCCGGACGGGAGGCCGGGACCGGGCAGGTCGGCGCCGGGCTCGTCGAGCCGCCCGCGAGCGTGTTCACCGACGCCCTGCACGCCCTCGCCGACCGGACCTGAGCCCGTCCGGCGCGGTGCGGCGTGAGGGAGGTTCCGGCGGAGGGTACGGTCCGGGCATGACCGAGTCGATCACCGGGGAGCAGTACGCGCTCTCCGCCGGGCCGTATGAGGCCGTCATCACCGAGGCGGGCGCGAGCCTGCGCGAGCTGGCGCACGAGGGGCGCCCGATCGTGCTGCCCCACGACCCCGGCGAGCCCGCCCCGGCGGCGTTCGGGCAGCTCCTCGCCCCCTGGCCGAACCGGATCGACCACGGACGCTACGCCTACGGCGGCGCCGTCCACCAGCTCGACGTGTCCGAGCCCGACAAGGACTGCGCGATCCACGGGCTGGTGCGCTGGTCGTCCTGGACCGCCGCCGAGCACCGGCGCGACCGGGTCCGGCTGCGGTACCGGCTGCTCGGGTCGGGCGGCTACCCGTTCCGCCTCGATCTGGAGGCCGAGTACGTCCTGGACGAGGCGGAGGGGCTGACCGTCCGGATGACGGCGCGCAACACGGGCACCGCGACCGCGCCGTACGGGCACGGCGCCCACCCCTACCTCACCGTCGGCGAGCCCATCGACCGCTGCACCGTCACGCTGGGCGCCGACCGCTACCTGCCGGTAGATGACCGGATGCTCCCGGCCGACCCGCCCGCCGACGTGGCCGGGACGCAGTACGACCTCCGCAAGGGGGCGGTCCTCGGCGAGCGGAGGATCGACAACGCGTACACCGGCCTCAGCCGCGACGGGCTCGGCCGCGCCTGGGCGACCCTCTCCGGCGGCGGCCGGACGACCCGGCTCTGGTCGGACGGCGCGCACCCGTGGATGCAGCTCTACACCGCCGACCAGGCGCCGGACCCCCGCCAGGGCCTCGCCGTGGAGCCGATGACGTGCCCGCCGAACGCCTTCGCGACCGGCGAGGACGTCGTCCACCTGGAGCCCGGCGCCCACTTCCAGGGGCTGTGGGGCATCCAGGCGTCCACCGGCGACTGACGCCGCGCCCGCCCGTCACTCGCGCTGAGCACCGTGCGGGCCGGTGATGAGGAAGACGACCACGGCCATGGCGCCGAGGCAGGCCGCCGCGCCGAGGCTCGCCACGCCGAAGCCGTGGACGGCGGCCTCCGGGACCTTTCCCGGGTGCGCGCGCAGGTGCGCGGCCGCCGCCGTCCCGGCGACGGTGCTGAGCAGCGCGGTGCCGAGCGACGCGCCGATCTGCTGCGACGTCATGACCGCGGCGCCCGCCGCGGCGGTGTCGGCGCCCGCGCCGAGCGTCGCGGTGCTGTTGGCCGTGACCAGCACCCAGCCGGTGCCGAGCCCGATGAGCAGGAACACCGGCAGGACGTGCGTCCAGTAGCCGCTGTCCGTGCGGACGGTGCCGAGCAGCGCGAGCCCCGCCGCGACCACGGCCAGCCCGGGGACGAGCAGCGACCGCACCCTCGCGCGCATCAGCAGCGGGCTCACCGCGCGGACGCCGGCCATCAGCCCGGCCGTCAGCGGCAGGAACGCCAGCCCGGCCCTGACCGGTGAGTAGTGCAGCACGTTCTGCAGATAGAAGGTGAGGAAGAACAGGGCGGCGAACATCCCCGCCGACAGTCCGAGGACCGCGAGGTAGGACCCGCCCCGCCGCCGGTCCAGGACGACCCGCGGCGGCAGCAGCGGCACGGCCACACGGGTCTCGGTGAACGCGAACATCGCCAGCAGCACGATGCCGGCCGCCAGCGAGGCGACGGTCGTTCCCGCGCCCCAGCCGTCCGGCTCGGCGCGCGCGAACCCGAGGACGAGCGCCATCAGCCCGGCGGTGGCGAGCACCGCGCCCGTGACGTCGACCCGCACCCCGGGCGCCCGCGGCACGGGGCGGACGGCGTACAGGACGCCCGCCCCCGCCGCGACGGCGATGGGCACGTTGACGAACATGCACCAGCGCCAGTCCAGGTAGTCGGTGAGAACGCCGCCGAGGACGACGCCGAGGCCGCTGGAGCTGCCCATCACGACGCCGTAGATCCCGAACGCCCTGCCGCGCTCGGCGGGCGTCGCGAACGTCGCGGCGAGCGTCGCGAGGACGGACGGGGTCAGCAGCGCCCCGAAGGCGCCCTGGAGCGCCCGCGCGGCGAGCAGCGCCGGAAGGCCGGCCGCCGCGCCGCCGAGCGCGGAGGCCAGCGCGAACCCGGCGAGCCCGGCCAGCAGGGCGCGGCGGCGCCCTGCCAGGTCGGAGAGCCGCCCGCCGAGGAGCAGCAGGCCGCCGTAGCCGAGGGCGTACACGGTGATCACCCATGCCCGGTCCGGGTCGGAGAGGTGCAGCGAGCGCTGGAGCGACGGCAGCGCGATGTTCATGATCGTCATATCGATGCCGACCATGAGCTGGCCCGTCGCGACGGCGGCCAAGGCCCACCAGCGGCGCGGGTCGGGTGCGGTGGCGGTAGCCGCGGGCGGGTTCGCGGTCCCGGGGGTCGAGGTCATCGGGGCTTCGGCCCTCTCGCGGGTCGCGCCGTCCCCGGCGGGCGCCGGGGGGTTCCGGTCGCCGCGACGTCCTTCCTGCTCGGACCGGCCCCGCCTTGGGCCGGGGCCGTCTTCCTGCTCGTCTCCGCATCGGACACGGCTGTCCCCTCACTATAACTGAACACCTGTAGCCGAACGCCTGTAGCGCTAAGACCGTAGCGCAACGGCTGTGCCGATACAATGCGGATCATGGACGTGCGCGACGCGGCTCCGGGCGGCACCCGCAGCCGCAACCGGCGGGGCCAGGGCGAGCGGCTGCGCGAGGAGATCATCGACGCGGCGCTCCGGCTGCTGGACGAGCTCGCCGACGACGAGGCGCTGTCGCTGCGCGCGGTCGCCCGCGAGATAGGGATCGCCGCGACGTCGGTCTACATCCACTTCGCCGACCGGGACTCCCTCGTCCTCGCCGCGATGCGGCGCTGCCACGACGACCTCGTCCGCGCCGCGGACGAGGCGGACGCGGCCCACGACGATCCGGTGGCGAAGCTGCGCGCCCGGGTCCTCGTCATGGGGACCTGGTCGCACGCGCATCCGGGCCTGTACAAGGTGCTGCACGAGAGCACGCTCAGCCGGCGCGCCGACACCACCTTCAGGCTGGAGATCGGCGAGCGCGCCACCGCCGCCGTCCAGCGCTGCATGGACGCCGGCCTCGCCCCCGCCGGCGACGCGGCGACGGTCTCCCTGGACCTGCGCGCCGCCGTCCACGGGGCGGTGTCGATGCGCGTCAACCTGCCGGACCAGCCGTGGCCGCCGCTGGAACACCAGATCGACCGCTTCCTCGCCAAGCTCGTCGGCGTCACCGTGCCCGCGTCCTGACCGCGGCGCGCGGCGGCCCGCTCCCGGCCGGACGGCGCCGTCCACCCGAAGGCTCGCGCTCGCGCCCGGAGCTAGGGCGTGTCCAGGCGTCCGCCGGCGGGTGAGTCGACGGCAGGACGCTCGTCGGGGCCGGGCGCGCCGGTGACGGGGGCGGCCGGGTCGGCGCGGTCGGCCGGGGTGGTGGCCGGGCCGGTGCCGGTGGACAGGCGGCCGGCCAGCGCGACCACGACGACCAGGGCGGCGGCGGCCACCGCGTAGCCGGCGCGGTAGCCGGACAGCGGATGCACGGCCGCGACCATCACGGTGCCGCTGACGAACCCGACGTAGTTGAAGACGCCGACCCGGGCCACGGCGACGCCCCGGCCGCCCGGATCGCGGCTTCCCGCGGTGGCGTAGGCGCTCGGCGCCATCGAGCAGAGCCCGAGCCCGGCCAGCCCGAACCCGGCGATCGCGGCCGCCGGTCCGGGCGCCGCCGCGACGGTGACGAGCCCGGCGAGCGCGACGGCG
>NZ_CAACUY010000364.1 GCF_900659615.1 Actinomadura fibrosa
GAACAGGGCCTGCCAGGCGGTGAGGCCGACCAGCGGCAGCGCGGCCGCGTCGGTGAGCGGGATGCTGGTCGGCGCCGGTGCCAGGGCCTCGGCGGGCGCCAGCACGTACTGGGCTGCGGCGCCGTCGACGACGAACGGCAGGAAGCCGATCACCGGGTCGCCGACCTTCAGGCCGCTGACGTCCTCGCCGAGCGCGTCCACCGTCCCGGCGAGGTCCAGGCCGGGGATGTGCGGCAGGGTCAGCGGCATCGGCTCCTGCATGAAGCCCGCGCGGATGTTGCCGTCCACGCCGTTGAACGTGGTCGCCGCGACCCGGACCCGCACCTGCCCGGCAGCCGGGACCGGCTGGTCGATGTCCTCGTAGCGCAGGACGTCGGGGTCGCCGTATTCGTGGAATCGCACTGCCTTCATTGTGGGCCTCGCCATCGGTCGTCGTTGGTGCTTCGAAGTCGAAGCAGTGGTGTCACCGTAGCAGTGCTTCGAACTCGAAGCAAGTGCTTCGAAAGTGAAGCAGGTGGTAGGGTGCCGGCATGCCCGAGACGCCGCCGCCTCTGGACCCCGTCCAGCTGGGCGCCTACTTCGCCCTGATGGAGGTCGCGGGCCTGCTGCGGCACGCGGTCGAGCAGCAGCTGCGCGAGGCCGGTGATCTCAGCTACGTGCAGTTCCAGCTCCTGGCCCGGCTCGGGCTGGACTCCCCGAGCGGCAGCGAGCGGATGACCGACCTGGCCGACGGGGTGGTCTACAGCCGCAGCGGCCTGACCTACCAGGCCGGCCTGCTGGAGAAGGCCGGCCTGGTCAAGCGCGCCCGCTCCGCCGACGACGACCGCGGCGTCACCGTCACCATCACCGACGCCGGACGCGCCCTGCTCGCCGAGGTCCTCCCCGGCCACACCGAGGTGGTCCGGCAGCAGCTCATCGAACCGCTGTCGCGCGACGACGCCCGAACCCTGGCCGCCCTCCTCGCGCCCGTGCGCGAGCACATGCGCTCGGCGCCGCCCCGCTCGGCGGCCTCGCGCCGCCGCCGCTGACATCAGAGTTGACCGCCCCCGGGCTGCATATGGCATTCTCAGAAGAAGAGAATCCCCATCCCGTAGAGGTGATGCGATCGTGCGGTCCATGTACGGCGCGCGGCCGGACTACCGCGTCGATCTCCTCGCCCGCACCAACGCCATGGCCGCCTGGCTGGACGACGCGTGCCTGGCCCGCAGCGACGCCTGCCTGGTCGTGGACGAGCAGGACCACGGCCTGGTGGTCTACTTCCCCAGGGACGCGGTCGACTTCACTCATTTGGAGCCGACCGGCGAACGCACCGTGTGCCCGTTCAAGGGCGAGGCCGTGTACTGGCGGGTCGCCGGCGGCGAAGGGGACGGGATCGCGTGGAGCTATCCGGACCCCTTCCCGGAGGTCGCCCGCCTGGCCGGATACGTCGCCTTCGACCAGGAGGCGGTCCGCGTGACGATCGGCAAGGGCTCCTTCACCGGGGTACGGCCGTGACCGCGTCCACGCTGGAACGCATGATCGCCATCTTCGACGTGGAGCCCGCCGGTCCCGCGGCGCCGTCCGGAACCCCGCCGGCCCGGTTCGCCGGGGACAGCGACGGCGGCGGCAGGCGGGTCGTCGACGGCAGCCAGATCCTCGCCCAGTCGCTCGTCGCCGCGGGCAAGGCCCTCCCCGGGCGGACCGTGCGGACCGCGCACGCCCTGTTCGCCGCCGTCGCCGACCCCGCCGAACCGATCGAGTTCGCGGTCGCGCCGGTGCGCGCGGGCCGCTCGTTCGCCAGCGCCGCGGTCACCGCCGCGCAGGGCGGCCGGGTCCGCGCGACCTGCACCGTCCTGCTGGACCGCCCGGGGCCCGACGTCATCCGGCACGACCGGTGGACGGGACCGCCCGTCCAGGGCCCCGAGGCCGCGCATCCGGTGGACATGCCGCTCGCGGGCCGGACGGTGCGCATCGAGGACGTCGAGGACTACGGCAGCCCGGACGAGGTCGGGCCGCCGGTCATCGACGCCTGGCTGCGCTACGACGCCGTCCCGGACCGCGACGACCTGCGCCGCGCGCTGCTGGCGCACTTCACCGGCCACCTGTCGATCTCGGCCGCGATGCGGGCCCACGCGGGGATCGGCACGTCCCAGGCCCACCACACGGTCTCGACGGCCGTCCTGGGCATCGGGGTGGCGTTCCACGAACCCGTCCGCTGGGACGGCTGGATCCGCTACCACCACGAGAGCACCTACGCGGGCGCGGGCATGGCCCACGTCCGCGGCCAGGTCCTCACCGGGGACGGGCGCCTCCTCGCGTCCTTCACCCAGGACGCCATGATCCGCGCCTTCGAGGGCGCGGAGCCCGCCGCGTCGATCGCCGCCGGCTCCCGCCTGTAGCGCCTCGGGGTGTCCTGAGCCCGTCAGACCAGCGCCGCGGCGAGGCGCCGCCACTCCTCGCGGGGGAAGCCGTCCCCCGCCGTGAGCACCTGCACGCAGACGTGGTCGGCGCCCGCCGCGCGGTGCTCGTCCACCCGCGCCTTGACCTCGTCCTCGCCGCCCCAGGCGATCAGGGCGTCGAACAGGCGGTCGTCCACCGACGCCAGCTCCGCGGACGTGAACCCGAGGCGCAGCAGGTTCCCGGCGTAGTTCGGCAGGTCGAGGTAGGAGCGCAGCCAGCCCGTGCCGATCTCCCGCGCCTCCTCGCGCGTCGAGCACAGGATCACGGTCTGCTCCGGCAGGACGAGCGGCCCGTTCCCCAGCGCCTCGCGGGCCCGCCGGGTGTGGTCGGGCGTGACGAGGTAGGGGTGGGCTCCGCGGGCCCGCGTCGCCGCCAGGTCGAGCATCTTCGGGCCGAGGGCGGCGAGGACGCGCTCCGCCGCGGGCACGGCCGGGTCCGCCCGGTCGAGGCCGTCGAGGAAGGCCCGCATCGCCGCCAGCGGCTTCCGGTACCGGCCGGGCTCGCCGGAGTCGATCAGCGGGGCGTGGCTGACGCCGATGCCCATCAGGAACCGGTCGCCGTGCTCGGCGGTCAGCGCGGCGAACGCGGCGGCGGCGTCCGCGGGCTCGTGCATCCACAGGTTGAGGATGCCGGTCGCGACGACCGCCCGCCGGGTCGCCGCCAGGAGGTTCCCGACCGCGTCGAAGAGCGGCCCGCCGACGTCGGGCACCCACATCGCGGCGTAGCCGAGCTCCTCCAGCTCGGCCGCCGCGTCCGCCGCCTCCGCGGCGTCCCCGTAGCGCAGCTCCTGGCTCCACACGCCGACACCAGAAAGATCCACAGCAACCTTCCCTCATCAGTCGCCACCTTGATCGACCGTACCGCGCGGCCCCGCCCCGGCCCGGAACCGCCCGGCCGCGTTCCGCCGGTCACCAAGACTTGGCCACCATTGGGAAGACCACGTGCGGTCCGGGCGGACGCGGGTAGGGCGGGGGACGTCCACGAGGCGCGGCGGTTCACCGGATCGCCGCGCGGAGGCGCCGCACGGCGGCGAGGAACGGAGGGGTGCCATGGACGAGCGAAACCCGCGCGGCGGGGGCGTCGAGCGCGGCGCGAGCGAGGAGGCCAGCGGCGTCCCGCTGACGCCGACCGAGGAGGAGACCTCGCGCCGGCCGGCCTCGGAGACGCCCCGCGAGGGCGAGGGCCGGGACGACCCGATGGAGCACGGCGGCTCGCGGCCGGAGGACCTGAACCCCGACGACTTCGAGTGACCCGAACGGACGGCCGCGCGCTCCCCCGGCCCCTCGGTCAGCGGGACGCGCGGCCGGCCGGGAAGAGCGCGACGACCGCGTGGCCCCGCTCGGTCCGGCGGACGCGCGTCTCGCGGCCCCGGCGTTCGCGGCGCACCAGCCCGCTCGCCGCCAGCCGCTCGCAGTGGTGGGTCACGGCGCTCGGTGAGAGCCGGGCCAGCCGGGCGAGCTCGCCCATGGTCAGCGGCCGTTCCACGGCCCGGAGCAGCGCGGCGCGGACGGGTCCGAGCATCGCCTCCAGCGATCCCGGGTCGGCCGGTTCGCCGGCGAGCCGGTGCGCGGCGGCCAGCGGGTAGGCGATCCAGGCCGCGTCCGGGTCGTCGAAGTCGCAGATCAGCGCGTCCGCGGCGGAGAGCATGGGCACGAGGACGAGGGGGCGCCCGCCGAGGTCGAAGCGGGCCGGCTGGGGGTCGGGGATGCGCAGGACGCCGTCCTCGAAGGCGCCGCCGGGGTGCAGGCCCGCGAGGACGGTGCCGAGGGCGCCCCGCACGGACGCGACGCCGATGCGTTCGAGCTCGCGGTCCAGCAGGGGGCGCGCCTTCGTCCACAGGGGTTCGACGGCGTCCCAGACCCTTCCCATGGTGGCGGCGTAGCGGTGCAGCCAGTCGCGGGGGCGGTCCGCGACGGGGCGCCAGTGCGCCGGGAGGTCCCCGGCGGGGTACGCCGCCTCCAGGTCGTGGAGCAGCCGCTCGCCGGGGATGGCGCGGAGCCGTTCGATCTGGTCACCGACCGGGGTCTCGGTGCGCGGGTTCAGCGGCGCCACCGACCCCGGGACGACCGACCCGTCCCGCGCCGCGAGCGGGCGCAGCGCGAGGACGTCGCGGGGGCTCAGGGAGCCGGTGATCCGGTGCCGCCACTCCTCCGGGACGCCGCGCCGGCGGCTGAGCGCGTCCACGCTCAGCACCAGCGTCGACACGTACGGGTCGAGCGCCATCCGCACGTCGACGGATCCGCCGACGCGCAGCTCGGTGGCCGCCGGACCGCCGCGGCCGGGTAAGTCAGCGCACATGGCGCGCGGGGTCGACGCCGGCGATGAGCGGTGCCCGGCTGATGACGGGCTCCCGCCGGTCCACCCGGGCGAGGAGCTCGGCCGGGTCGGCCTTCTCCGCCGCCTCGGCGACCTCGCGCAGCAGCGCGGCGACCGGGGTGAGGCGGTCGCCGTCCACGGGCAGCCGGTCCAGCAGCGGGACGCCGGCCAGCACGTCCTCCAGCAACGCCCGGACGATCCTGCGGTGCGTGGTCGTCGACACGGTGAGGGACAGGTGCAGCGAGCCCTCGGGCCCGGCGAACGCCCGGTGGCCGGTGCCCGCCGGGAGGTACAGCCCGTCCCCGGGGGTCAGTTCGAGGACGTGGTCGGCGTCCCGGCCGGTCCGCAGGGTCTGGTCGTCCTGCCAGCCGGTGCCGTCCGGGATGTCCCACAGGTGCCACGTCTTGGTGCCTTCGAGCTGGACGGCGAAGACGTCCGCCATGTCCCAGTGCGCTCCGACGCCGTCGTCCCCGGGCGGGGTGTAGAACGCGAACGCCGAGACGGCGGCGCCGAGGAGCGCGGCGAGCCGGTCGGTCAGCTCGGCGATCGGCGGGTACCAGTCCTCGATCGCGACGAAGCGCAGCGTCGCACCCTGCCGGAGCTGCTCGGCGACGGCGGCGGTGACCGGGTGGCCGGGCATGCTGAGGGCCAGGTACCGGCGGGTCTCGGTGAACATCGTGGGCGGCATCCCGCCGGCGGGCATGTTCACCTGGAACTGCGGGTAGCGCACCTGCCCGTACCGGATCCAGCCGTCGATCCGCTCGAAGTCCAGCAGGGCGGCGGTCGCGGGGGCGGCCGCGAAGCTCAGGTGGGAGCGCCCCCAGTCGACCCGCGCGCGGTCGGACGGGTCGGCGAAGATGTCTGACCAGCTCATGCGGCGGTCTCCTTCGGAGTGCGGCGGGTTCAGTCGAGCAGGAGGGCGGCGTCCCAGCCGGTGGCGGGCGGCGCGCCGGTGGCGTGGCAGTGCAGGGCCAGGGCGATGCCCGCGGCGCCTTCCAGCAGGCCCGGGCGGTCGGTGTCCCTGGCGGCGGCCGCGTGGGCGTACCGGTACCCGAACGGCAGGCCGGGGTCGTGGCCCGCGCGGATGCGGTCGGCGAACCCGTCGGCGGCGACCGCGTACGCGGGGTCGCCGGTGTCGTGGGCCATGCGGCAGGCGATCTGCAGGAGGCCGGCCCAGCCGTGGCACAGCGCGTAGTCCCGGACGGAGTGCTCCCCCGCGGTGGCGAACGCGCCGCGTACCGCGGCCTCGGCGGTGTCCGTCCAGTCCTTCTCGCCGAAGGCCGTGCCCGCGAGGTAGAGCGCACGGCCGAGTCCCGCGGCCCCGTAGCACCAGACGTCGCGGACCCGGCGCAGGCGCTCGTCCGCGCCGGAACCGGTCCAGTTCGGCCAGTAGGGGCCCGCCGCGTCCTCACGCCGGAGGTCGGTGAGCAGGGCCGCCATGGCGGCCGCCGCCTCCGCGTGCCGGTCGACCCGGACGCCCGCGCGCCAGGCCAGCGCCAGCAGGGCGAGCGGGCCGGGCACGCCGTGGGCCAGGCCGAGGTTGAGGTGACCGGCGGTGCCCGCGTGCTCCGCGGCCGGGTCGTGCCGTACCCACCAGGCGGGCACGCGCCGGTCGCCGGCCGTCGCGTCCCCGGTGAGCGCGAGGCGCACGAGCAGGTCGAGCATGTCGCGGAGCGCCGCGCCGACCTCCTCCGCCGCCTTCCCGCCGGCCCGGTCGCGGCGGGCCAGCAGGTGGCGGCCGACTCCGGTGGCGCCGGTGACGACGTCGTAGCCGCTCCACTCGCCGATCGGTTCGCCCGCGTCGAGCCGCGCCCGCAGGGTGGCGGCCCGCTGCCGCGCCTGCCCGGCGACGGCCCCGTCCAGCCGGTCCAGCAGCGTCGCGTAGCCGCCGGTCGCGAGGAGATCGGAAGAGCGTCGTGTAGGGAAAGAGTGTAGATCTCGGTGGTCGCCGTATCATTAAAAAAAAA
>NZ_CAACUY010000365.1 GCF_900659615.1 Actinomadura fibrosa
GCGATGTCGAGGTCCACGACGGTCAGCTCGCGTTCGAGCCGCACCTCCGCCTCGACGAGCTGCTCCAGGGGCGCGCCGCCGAACAGGGCGTCCGGCATGGCCCGCCAGATGTCGAAGAGGGACACCTCGGTGCCGAGCGCCTCGCGGTGGCCGCGGGCCGCGTGCTCGGCGGCGATCCGCATCCGCCGGAACGTCGCGTCGGTGATCCAGTCCGCGCAGAGCCCGGCGGCGCGCAGCCGGGAGCCGAGCAGCGCGAACGCGTCGGTGGGGCGGGGCACGCGGCGCCAGAGGACGGTGTCGAAGACGTCCAGCGACAGGACGGCGCACGCCCGGTCGGCGATGATCCGGTGGACGTTGTCGAGCACCGGGCACCCGGCTTCGTGCGTGGTCAACGCCGTACCCTTCCCCTGGACCCCGCCGGGCGGCCGGCCCGCCGCGGCTCGGGACACCCTATCCACAGGTCCGTCCGCTCTTGTCCGGCTTGTCGTGCGATCCGGCCGGCCCGCCGGGACGTTCGGCGGGGGCGTCACGGCGGCGTCCCGGGCTCGCCGGCGACGGCGGCGGCGCGCCGGGCCATCCGGTCCTCGCGGACGAGCCGTCCCGCCTCCGCCGTGGGCCCGTCGAAGATCACCCGTCCCTGCCGCATCGTGATCCCCCGGTCGCAGAGCCCGGTGAGCATCTGGATGTCGTGCGCGACGACGACCATCGTGCGGCCCTCGCCGCGCAGCTCGCGGATGCGGCCGATGCACTTCTCCCGGAACGGCGGGTCGCCGACCGCCAGCACCTCGTCGATCAGGAACACGTCCGGCTCGGTGTGCGCGGCGATCGAGAACGCCAGCCGCATGAACATCCCGGACGAGTAGAACTTCACCTGGTCGTCGAGGAACCGCTCGACCCCGGAGAACTCCACGATCTCGTCGAACCTTCGCGCGATCTCCTTCTGGGACATGCCGAGGATCGCCCCGTTGAGATGGACGTTCTCCCGTCCGGTCAACTCGGGGTGCAGCCCGGCGCCGACGTCGATGAGCCCGGCGATGCGGCCCCGGACGAGCACCGACCCCGAGTCCGGCCGCATCACCCCGGAGATCAGCTTGAGCAGGGTGCTCTTGCCGGAGCCGTTCAGGCCCATCAGCGCCACGGTCTCGCCCTGGTGGAGGGTGAGGCTCACGTCGTCCAGCGCCCGGAAGCGGTCGGACAGCCGCTGCCCGCGCAGCGCCCGCACGCTCATCTCCTTGATCGACCGCGCGTGCCGCAGCGTGAAGTCCTTGGTGACGGAGTCGATGACGATCGAGGGGGTCAACGGCTACAGCTCCTGGGCGAATCGCTGCTGCATGCGGGCGAACGCCGCGCGCCCGGCCAGCAGGACCAGCGCGCTCGCGGCGAGCGACAGGCCCGCGCGGGCGTACAGGTGCGGCGGGTAGCCGAACCCGGCGTCCGTGCCGGGCAGCCAGAACGCCCGCTGGAACAGGAAGACGGCGCTGACGAGCGGGTTCGCGAGGTACAGGTCGAGCACCCAGCCGGACGCGTGGTCCCGGACGTGCGTCCACGGGTAGATCATCGGCACCGACCAGGTGATGACGATCATCGAGATGTCCACGACCTGCTCCAGGTCGCGGAAGAAGACGTTCACGGCGGCGAACAGCAGCCCGATGCCGTAGCCGAGCACCACGACGATCGCGAAGCCGAGCAGGGCGGCGCCCGCGGCCTCCGGGGAGAACCGCCACCCGGCGGCCACCGCGGCACCCGAGAGGATCATCAGGCCGGGCAGGAAGTGCACCAGCGAGACGAGCACCGACGCCGTCGGGAACAGCTCGCGCGGCAGGAACACCTTCCGGACGAGCGCCGCGTTGCCCGTCACCGACCGGGTCGTGGAGTGCAGCGTCTCGGTGAACAGGTTCACCAGGACCATGCCCGAGAACAGGTAGACCGGGAAGTGCTCGACCGAGCGGTTCACGCCCAGGAACACGCCGACGATGTAGAAGTAGACGGCGAAGTGCACCCCGGGCCGCACGTAGGACCAGCCGAGGCCGAGCAGCGACCCCTTGTAGCGTGCCCTGAGCTCGCGGCGCACCAGCAGCCGCAGCAGGTACTTGTTCCGGAAGGTCTGCCGCAGCCCCCCGTCGGCCCCGGGCGCTCGGAGCCCCTCGTCCGGCCGGATCGACGTCGCCGCCATCACTGCCCGGGCCCCACGGACTCCCCGGGCTCGCCCGCGCCGCCCGGCTCCGCCGCCGCGGCCGCGGCGAAGGTGCGGCGCCAGGCCTCCGGGGAGGCGAGGTCGTCCATGGCCGCGCGGTACCGGCGCGACAGCTCGGGCCACTCGCGGCTGAGGCGGGCGTGCAGCAGCGACGTCCGCCGCAGGATCGTCCGGAACCGCTCGGGGTCGCGCTGGTACCAGGCGACCTTGGTGCCGTCCGCCGAGGACACGAGCGCGCTGTCGAGCTGCGACAGCAGGCCCCAGTGCCGGTCGATGTGCGGCACGACGGCCTGCGGGTTGCCGCGGGCGGACGGGTCGAGCGGGCGGAGCTGCTTCAGGGTGCCGATCATCGCGCTCGCCAGCACGTTGGCCTTGCCCTTCGGCGGCTTGAATCCGCGCCCCCGCTTGGGCGGCTTGGCGCGCACCTGCGGGAACTCCTCGTGGTCCGGACGGTTCCGCGCGTCCGGGAAAGCGGCCCGGAACGCCGTGATCTCGGCGAGCTTCCCGGCGATCCCGGCGTGCATGTGGTCCGGCCCGGACAGGACGTCCTCGATGGCCGAGAGCATCAGCTCGGCGGTGGAGTACTGCATGGCCAGGGCGTGCTTCACCGAGATGATGAAGCTCTCCTTGACGAGGTTGCCGCCCCGCTCGTAGGGCGAGTGCATCAGCGCGGTGACGAGTCGGTTGCGCTCGTGGAAGTAAGCCTGCCAGTCGATGCCGTCGTCCTTGTCCTGCCAGGGGACGTGCCAGGCGGCCATGCCGGGCAGCGACACGGTCGGGAAGCCCGCCTCGCCCGCGCGGACGCAGTACTCGGCGTCGTCCCACTTGATGAACATCGGCATCGACAGGCCGACCTTGCGGATCACGTCGGCGGGGATCAGGCACATCCACCAGCCGTTGTAGTCGACGTCGACGCGCCGGTGCAGCCAGCGGGTCTTGCGCAGGCTGCCCGAGCTGGTCCGCAGCCGCGGCACCGGGTTCGTGTCGGGCGGGACGGCGAAGTCGTGCTCCCGCCGGGTGTTCGGGGACGCCTCCCACCACCAGCGGTACTTCTGGATGGACTCGCCGTAGGCGTGCAGCTGCGACCGGACGAACAGGTTGAACATGTGCCCGCCGACGATGGTCGGCGTGCGGGCGTGGTCGGCGAACGCGACGGCGCGCAGCACGCCCTCGGTCTCGGTGACCACGTCGTCGTCGAGGAGCAGGACGTAGTCGCTGGTCCCGGCCTTGAGCGTCTCGTCCATGGCGCGGGAGAAGCCGCCGGAGCCGCCGAGGTTCGGCTGCTCGATCAGCCGGAGCCGCGGGCCGAGCGCCGCGGCGGCCCGCGCAAAGCCCGCGTCGTCACGGACGCGGCGGGTGCCCTGGTCGATGACGAAGATCTCGTCCACCACGTCCAGCACCTCGGGTGCGCGGCCGAGCGCGAGGAGCTGGTCGACGCAGAAGCCCGGCCGGTCGTAGGTGGTGATGCCGAGGCTGACGCGGCCCTGCCGGGCGCCGCCGTCCGGGGCGGGCGGGGGCGGGGCGCACCAGTCCGCCCGCTCCAGGACGGCGTCGCGCTCGCCCGCCTGGACGTCCATCCAGTACCAGCCGCCGTCGACGAACGGGCCGAGCGTCAGCCGGAACGTCTCCTCGCGGGGCGTGTCGGAGTCGATCCGCGCGGACGCGACGCGCTGCACGTGCCCCTTCGCGCTGGACCGGTAGACGATCACGTGGGCGTGGCCGCGCACGCGGATCCGCAGCAGCACCTCCCGGACCGTCGTCCAGCGCCGCCAGTAGCTCGCCGGGAACGCGTTGAAGTAGGTCGCGAACGACACGCGCCGGCCGACGGGGACGACGACGCTGCGGCGGCCCACGTCGTCGGCGCCCCGCGCGGTGCCGTCGGCGGCGTCGTGCGCGATGCCGTCCTCGACGGCGGTCTCGGCGGCGAGGGCCTCGGCGCCGCGGCCGATCTCGCCCTCGACGTACAGCGCGAGGACGTCGAGGTCGCGGTCCACGGGCATGACGACGCGCTGGAGCACGCGCGGCTCGGCGCTGCGCGGCTCGGCGCCCGCCGCCGGGGGCTGCTCGGTCACTCGGCCACACCTCCGCTGTTGAGACGCGCGCCCTCGGCGAAATGGGGACGCAGCCTGTTGTCGACCATGCTGAGCGCGGCGGCGATCGCCATGTGCATGTCCAGGTACCGGTAGGTGCCGAGCCGGCCGCCGAACAGCACGCCGTCCTCGCGCCGCGCCAGCTCCCGGTAGGCCAGCAGGCGGGCCCGGTCGGCGGCGGTGTTGACGGGGTAGTACGGCTCGTCGCCGCGGGCGGCGGCGCGCGGGTACTCCCGCATGATCACCGTCTTGCCGGGGTGGTGGCGCTCCCGGCGCTCGGGGTGGAAGTGCCGGAACTCGTGGATCCGCGTGTACGGGACGTCCTCGTCGGCGTAGTTCATGACCGGGGTGCCCTGGAAGTCGCCGGTCGGCAGGACCTCCGTCTCGAAGTCCAGGGTCCGCCAGCCGAGGTCGCCCTCGGCGTAGTCGAAGTAGCGGTCGAGCGGGCCGGTGTAGACGACGGGCACGTTCCCGGCGGTGTCGCCGCGCAGGTCGAGGAAGTCGGTGCCGAGCCGGACCTCGATGCGCGGGTGGTCGGCCATCCGCTCCAGCCAGGCGGTGTAGCCGTCGACCGGGAGCCCCTCGTGGACGTCGTCGAAGTACCGGTTGTCGAAGGTGTACCGCACCGGCAGCCGCGTGATGATCTCGGCGGGGAGGTCCCTCGGGTCCGTCCGCCACTGCTTGGCGGTATAGCCGCGGATGAAGGCCTCGTACAGCGGGCGCCCGATCAGCGAGATCGCCTTCTCCTCCAGGTTGGACGGGTCGGCGACCTCGGCGGCCTGCGCGGCGATCAGCGCGCGGGCCTCGTCCGGGGTGAAGGCGCGGCCGAAGTAGGCGCAGATGGTGCCGAGGTTGATCGGCAGCGGGTAGACCCTGCCCTTGAACGTCGAGTAGACGTGGTGCCGGTAGCCGGTGAAGGCGGTGAACCGGTTGGCGTACTCCCACACCCGCTCGTTGGACGTGTGGAACAGGTGGGCGCCGTAGCGGTGGACCTCGACGCCCGTCTCCGGATCGGTCTCGCTGTAGGCGTTGCCGCCGATGTGGCCGCGCCGGTCGAGCACGAGGACCCGGAGGCCGAGCTCGGACGCGCACCGTTCGGCGACCGTGAGCCCGAAGAACCCGGCACCGGCCACCACGAGATCGACATTCACTGGACGGCGACCATCCCGTGCGGGGGGAGCGGAGGGCGCGGTGGGCGCATACGGCGCCAACCAGCCCTTTAGTACGGATTGAGGCTAAGATACCCGGGGTTCAATCGGTACCGGCCCAGTATCAAGGATCGCGGTGGTTCCACCCACTCCCGGCAGTGCGAACCCCGGCCCGGCGCGCCCCGGCACCGCGAACCCCGGCACCGCAGATCCCGGCCCGGCGCGGCCCGGTGAGCGCACCGCGGTGTACCTGCACATCGGCGCCGCGAAGAGCGGGACCACCTACCTCCAGCAGGCGATGTGGGGCAACCGGCACCGGCTCCGCGAGCGCGGCGTCCTCTACCCCGGCGACGATCACGCCGACCACGTCAAGGCGGCCTTCGACCTGCGCGGGACGTTCTTCCGGGGCGCCCGCGACCCGTCGCTCGACGGCGCCTGGCGGCAGCTCGTCGAACGCGCCCGCGACTGGCGGGGCACAGTGATCATCTCCCAGGAGCTGTTCGCCCCGGCGGAGCCCGAGCACGTCGCGCGGGCCCTGGCCGACCTCGACTTCGCGGACGTCCACCTCGTCTTCACCGCCCGCGACCTCGCCCGGCAGATCCCGGCGCACTGGCAGGAGGACGCCAAGAACCGGCTGACCGCCTCCTTCGGCGAGTTCGTGGCGGACCTGAAGCGGCCGAACTGGCACGACTTCGAGAGCGCGCGGCTGTTCTGGGAGCTCCAGGACCCCGTGGACGTGCTCGCGCGGTGGGGCGCCGCGGACCTGCCGCCCGGACGCGTCCACCTCGTCACCGTGCCCCGGCCCGGCGCACCGCACGACCTGCTGTGGCGGCGCTTCTGCGCGGCCGTCGGCATCGACCCCGACGGGTACGACCTCGGCGACGCGTTCGCGAACCCGTCGCTGGGCCTCGCCGAGACGCAGTTCCTGCTCCGCCTCAACCGGACCCTCGGCGACGACGTGAGCTGGAGCGCCTACAACCTGGAGATCAAGCACCGCCTCGCGCAGGACGTCCTGACCGAGCGGCCCGGCCGGGTCCGGATCGACCTGCCCGCCGAGCACGTCCTCTGGGCGACCGAGCGGGCCGTGGAGATGGTCGAGGACCTGCGCGCGGCCGGCTACCGCGTCGTCGGCGACCTCTACGAGCTGGTCCCGACCGCGGTGCCCGCCGCCGGCTCCGGCACCGTGCCCGGTGCGCCCGGCTCCGACCCGGACGAGCCGTACTGGGCGGACGTGGCCGACGTCGGCACCGACGCCGTCGCCGCGCTG
>NZ_CAACUY010000366.1 GCF_900659615.1 Actinomadura fibrosa
CTCGTCGAGGCCCTCGCGGACACTCCGGCGGAGGCGTCGCTGCGGCACCGCGACGGGCGGCTCTACGGACGCCGCACCGGCCCGGCGCTGCCGCCGCCCGTCCAGGCCGCGGTCGACGCCGTGCGGCGCGAGCTGGAGGCGGCGCCGTTCCGCGCCCCCGAGGCGGGACGGCTCGCCGAGCTCGGCCTGAACCCGAAGCTGCTCGCCGCCGCCGCGGCGGCGGGCGCCCTCCTCCGCCTCCCCGGCGGCGTCGTCCTGCTGCCCGGCGACGACGAGCGCGCCGCGAAGATCTTGGCGGAGCTGGCCGAACCTTTCACTCTCAGTGACGCTCGCCGCGCGCTCGGGACCACTCGTCGCGTGGCCGTGCCGCTCCTGGAGCACCTCGACGCGCGCGGGTACACGATGCGGTTGGACGACTCCCGGCGCCGGTGCCGCGCCTCCGGCGGCGGCGCCCGCGGCGGGAACGGCGAGATCCACGGTGAAGGAGCAGGATGACGACGATCGAAGGACGGCGGCTGACCCAGTACGCGCACGGCGGCGGCTGCGCCTGCAAGATCCCTCCCGGTGAGCTGGAGGAGGTCGTCGCGGGCCTCACCGGCGCCCCGCACGCGGCCCCCGAGCTGCTGATCGGCCTCGACACCGGGGACGACGCGGCCGTCGTCCGGCTGCCCGGCGCCGCGGACGGCATGGCCGTCGTCGCCACCGCCGACTTCTTCACCCCCGTCGTCGACGACCCGTACGACTGGGGGCGGATCGCCGCCGCGAACGCGCTGTCGGACGTCTACGCGGTCGGCGGCCGGCCGATCGTCGCGGTGAACCTGCTGGCCTGGCCGCGGGAGGTGCTGCCGTTCGAGCTGGCCCGCGAGGTGCTGCGCGGCGGCCTGGACGTCGCCGCGGAGGCGGGCTGCCACATCGGCGGCGGGCACAGCGTCGACGACGCCGAACCGAAGTACGGGATGGCGGTGACCGGCGTGGCCCGCCCCGACCTGCTGCTCCGCAACGACCGGGGCCGTCCCGGCATGCCGCTGTCGCTGACGAAGCCGCTCGGCGTCGGCGTCCTCAACAACCGGCACAAGGCGACGGGCGAGGTCTTCGCGCACGCGGTCGACTCCATGGTCGCGCTGAACCGGGACGCCTCCGCCGCCGCGCTCGACGCCGGCGCCGTCTGCGCCACCGACGTGACCGGCTTCGGGCTGCTCGGGCACCTGTACAAGCTGGCCCGCGCGTCCGGTGTCGGCGCCGTGATCGACTCCGCCGCCGTCCCGTACCTGGACGGCGCCCGCGAGGCCGTCCGGGACGGCTACGTCAGCGGCGGCACCCGCCGCAACCTGGACTGGGTCGCCCCGCACACCGACTTCGGCGCCGCCGACGAGGAGACGCGGCTGCTCCTCGCGGACGCGCAGACGTCCGGCGGCCTGCTGATCGCGGGGGAGATCCCCGGCGCGCCCGTCATCGGCGAGCTGGTCCCGGCGGGGGAGCGCACGCTCACGATCCGCTGACCGGCGCCCGCCCGCCGGGCCGGGCCGTCAGATCTCGGTGCCGGTCCGGTCGGTGATCCCGGCGCGGTCCCGGTACTCCCGCAGCAGGTCGAGCGCCGCGGGGCCGCGCGGGCGGCGGCCCGGGCGGATGTCGCAGGTCAGCGCCTTCGTCTCCTGGATGTGCGTGTTCGGGTCGAGCGACAGGTGCAGCAGCTCGTTCGCGGCGTCGCCGGTGCTGTAGCCGTTCGGGCCCCAGTGGTAGGGCAGCCCGATCTGGTGCAGCGCCCGGCCGTCCACGACGAGCGGCGCGATCCGCTCGGTGACCATCACGCGGGCCTCGATGACGCCGCGCGCGCTGATGATCGTGGCCCAGCCGCCGTGGTCGAGGTCCCGCTCGGCCGCGAGCTCGGGCGACACCTCGCAGAAGAACTCGGGTTGCAGCTCCGCCAGGTACGGCTGCCACCGCGACATCCCGCCGGCCGTGTGGTGCTCGGTCAGCCGGTACGTCGTCGTGACGTAGGGGAACACGTCGGCGCCGGGCGCGTCGCCGCTCGGCTCGTACCGGTTCTCCGGGATCGACCGCATCACCTGCCGGACGGGGTTGCGCTGCTGCTCGTACAGCGGGTTCGCGAACGGCGACTCCTGCGGCTCGTAGTGCGCCGGGAGCGGGCCGTCCAGGACGCCGGTCGGGGCGTAGAGCCACGCCTTGCCGTCCGCCTGCATGATGAACGGGTCGTTGCCCGCCAGGGCCGCGGGCCCCTCGGACCCGTGCGGCGGCTGGTAGTCGGGCGCCTTGTCCGGCTCGAAGTCGGGGACGTCGTGGCCCGTCCACTTCCCCTTCTCGGCGTCCCACCAGACGAGCGCCTTGCGGTCGCTCCACGGCTTGCCGTCCGGGTCGGCGGACGCGCGGTTGTACAGGATCCGCCGGTTCGCGGGCCACGCCCAGCCCCACTCGGCCGCGACCCAGTCCTGCTCGGTGTGCGGCTTGCGGCGCGCGGGCTGGTTGACCCCGTCGGCGTACACGCCGCAGTAGATCCAGCAGCCGCAGGACGTGGACCCGTCGGACTTCAGCTGCGTGTAGGCCGTCAGCGGCCGCCCGTCCGCGCCGCGCCCGTTGATCTCGGCGAGGACCGCCTCCGCGTCCGGCTCGTCCAGCGGGCCCTTGACCGGGTAGTCCCAGGTCAGGTCGAGGACGGGACGGTCCATCTCGTCGGTGGACGCGGCGAGCTTCTCCCGGATGATCCGGCCGAGGTGATAGGTGAACCAAAGCTCGCTGCGGGTCTCGCCGGCGGGCTCCACGGCCTGGTGGTGCCACTGGAGCATCCGCTGGGTGTTGGTGAAGCTGCCGTCCTTCTCGGTGTGGGCGGCGGCGGGCATGAAGAACACCTCGGTGCGGATGTCCTCGGTCCGCAGCTCGCCCGTCTCGATCTCCGGGCCGTCCTTCCACCAGGTCGCCGACTCGATCAGCGAGAAGTCGCGGACGACGAGCCAGTCCAGGTTCGCCATGCCGAGCCGCTGCATCTTGGCGTTGGCGGAGCCGACCGCCGGGTTCTCGCCCATGATGAAGTAGCCCTGGCAGTGGCCCTCCATCTGCGCCATCACCGTCTCGTAGGTGCTGTGGGACCCCGTCAGCCGCGGCAGGTAGTCGAAGCAGAAGTCGTTGTCCGCGGTGGCGGCGTCGCCCCAGTACGCCTTCAGCAGGCTGACCATGTAGTCGCGCATGTTGCCCCAGAAGCCCTTGCGCGTGCCCTCCGCCTCCAGGTACGAGTCGAGCGTCTGGTCGGGGTGGGCGTGGGGCATCGGCAGGTAGCCCGGCAGCAGGTTGAACAGCGTCGGGATGTCGGTCGAGCCCTGGATGGACGCGTGGCCGCGCAGCGCCAGGATCCCGCCGCCCGGGCGCCCGATGTTGCCGAGCAGCGTCTGGAGGATCGCCGCCGCCCGGATGTACTGGACGCCGACCGTGTGCTGCGTCCAGCCGACGGCGTAGGCGAACGCGGTCGTCCGGTCGCGCCCCGAGTTCTCGGTGACCAGCTCGCACAGTTCGAGGAACCGCTCCTTCGGCGTGCCGCAGATCCGCTCGACCATCTCGGGCGTGTAGCGCGCGTAGTGCCGCTTCAGCACCTGGAACACGCACCGCGGGTGCTGGAGCGTCGGGTCACGCCGCGGGTCGCCCTCGCCGAGGGCGGCGCCGCCCGAGCCGTGCGCCTCCGGACGCGCCGCCTCCTTGACGCGGTCCTGGTACTCCTCGTCCCGCTCCCCGGCGGCCGCCTGCATCTCCATGCCCTCGTACTGCCAGGTGTTCACGTCGTAGTTGCGGGCGTCCTCGTCCAGGCCGGAGAACACACCGTCCAGGTCCTCGGTGTCGCGGAAGTCCTCGCTCAGGATCACCGACGCGTTCGTGTACGCCAGCACGTACTCGCGGAAGTACTTCTCGTTCGCCAGGACGTAGTTGATGATTCCGCCGAGGAACGCGATGTCACTGCCCGCGCGCAGCGGGACGTGCACGTCCGAGACCGCGCTCGTCCGCGTGAACCGCGGGTCCACGTGGACGATCTTCGCGCCGCGCGCCTTCGCCTCCATCACCCACTGGAACCCGACCGGATGGCACTCGGCCATGTTCGAGCCCTGGACGACGATGCAGTCGGCGTGCTGGAGGTCCTGCTGGAAGGTGGTCGCGCCGCCGCGTCCGAACGAGGTTCCCAGACCGGGAACGGTGGAGGAGTGTCAAATACGGGCCTGGTTCTCGATCTGCACCGCGCCGAGCGCGGTGAACAGCTTCTTGATCAGGTAGTTCTCCTCGTTGTCGAGGGTCGCGCCGCCGAGATGCGCGAAGCCGAGCGTCCGCCGCACGCGGGCGTCGCCGTTCTCCCCCTCCACGTTCCACTGCCAGCCGTGCCGGCGGGCCGCGATGACCCGGTCGGCGATCATGTCCATGGCGGTGCCGAGGTCGAGGCGCTCCCACTCCGTCCCGTGCGGGCGCCGGTAGAGCACGTACTGCTCGCGGGCCGAGCCGGTCGTGAGCTGGAGGCTCGCCGACCCCTTCGGGCAGAGCCGCCCCCGGCTCACCGGGGAGTCGGGGTCGCCCTCGATCTGGACGACCTTCTTGTCCTTGACGTAGACGTTCTGCCCGCAGCCCACCGCGCAGTACGGGCAGATGGACTTCACGACCTGGTCGGCGGTGCTGACCCTCGCCTTGAGCCGCTCGCTGCCGGCGCTCTTGGCGGCCGCGCCCCGGCCCAGCGGGTCGTCGCCGGTGAACTGGCGGTAGACGGGCCACGACCCGATCCACTGGCGAACGCCCATCACACCGCCTTCCGTCACGTCGATCTCCAGGCGGCGGGCGTCCTACCCGCTCCCCGTGCCGCGAAACGCCGTGGCCCTCCCGCGCGCGTGGCGGCACGCGCAGGAGGGCCCGGGCCTCACCTACCGGCGCTTCCCTACCTGGTGGCGATCACTTCCCGGCGAACGCGGCCAGGTTCAGCGACACCTGCTCGGGCTTGCCGCCGTTCTGCACGGCGGACGCGGTCAGCACGTCCAGGTGCTGGTAGCCGGGGGCGATGACGTCGCCGGGCTGCGGGTCGCTGAACCCGAGCCCGTCGCCCGCCTCCAGGTTGAGGGTCGGGTTCGCCGTGATGCCGCCGGTGTGGACGGCGTCGTCGGCGATGCCGGGGGAGCCGGCCAGCGCGATGTCGGTCACCATCTTCGTGGGGAAGTAGTGCTCGGTGAAGTCGAGCGGGTGCTCCGCCAAGCTCCGCGCCAGCTCGCCGATGTCGGTGACCTCCTTCGCCGCCGTGGTGAACGGCGTGCCGTCCTTGCTCTTGTAGACCGGGTCGTCGGGGGCGCCGACGCGGTCGTAGTTCCGCCACGAGTACAGCGGCCCGTTCGGCTCGTCCGGGATCGCCTTCTTGTCCTTGCCGAGCAGCCGCCCGAGGCCGCCGAGCCCGATCTCGTCGAGGTTGTTCGGCGCCGGGAACTCCTTGTCGACGATCTTCCCGCCGTCCCAGAAGCCCACGCTCGCCTGCATGAACGCCAGCGGCTCGGAGTTGTCGTCCAGCAGCCCGCCGAGCGCGGCGGCGTTGGTGAACTTGAAGTCCTTGACCGTGGGGGAGCCCTTGATGAAGGTCGGGTAGTCCTTGGAGAACAGGACCCGGTACGTCGTGTCGGTGTTGAACGAGGACGGGATGTAGGTCGACAGGTCCGACAGCCCGTCCGGGGCGAGCCGGGCCGCGAGGCCCGCGATGGACAACAGCTGCATCGTCTCGCTGTTGATGACCGCGGGCGCCGACAGCGTCCGCGGCACGATGCCGGTCTCCAGCCCCGCCTGCACCGCGCCCGCGCCGAACTGGAGGAGCGGGATCAGCTCGGTCGGCACCTGGCCCTCCAGCCCGGGAAGGCCCGTCTGGATGCGGGTGTCCAGCGCGAAGTAGCCGGAGCACTGGTTGTAGCCGGCGTCGGCGGTCGTGGAGTGGTTGCCGTCGAAGTCCCACTCGGCGAAGTAGGCCGTCAGGATGCCGCCGAGGGAGTGCCCGCCGCACAGCGCCTTCTGCTTGCGCACGGCAGCGTCCGGCAGCTCCTTCACCATCAGGTCGTACTGGTCGCGGACGGTCTGCGCCAGCCCGACGTTCTGCAGCCACTTCACCTGGTCGTTGGTCTGGTAGCCCGCGAACTTGCGGCCGTTCACCTCCTTCTGCCGGTAGTAGTAGTCGACGGCGAGGTGGGTGTCCCGGGCCGCGAGCCCGGCCTGGACGCCGGTCTGGTCGTCCAGGCAGTTCGAGCGCCGGTCGAGCGCCCAGAACTCGATGTGCCTCCCGGCCTTCGCCGCCTGCGCGATCGTGTTCCGCGCCACGCTGTCGAACGCGCCCGCGCCCTCCAGCACGCCGGGCTGCGCGATCAGGATCCGGTCCGCGCGCGCCGACTCCGCCGGGCCGTCCTTGTGCCGGAACCGCAGGTACGACAGCCAGTCGCAGGCCTCGGGATGCTCACCCGCCGACGCCGGCAGCGGAACCCGGACGCGCACGGCCGACTCGCTGACCTCGGTGACCGGCGAGCCCGACGCGACGGGCGTCTCGACCCGGTCGGCCGCGCGGGCGCGCGCGGGCACGGCGCCGGTGGGCACGGCCGCGGCGGTGAACGAGGCGGCCAG
>NZ_CAACUY010000367.1 GCF_900659615.1 Actinomadura fibrosa
GGCCGGGTAGCCCTGCCCCGGGTAGCCCGGGCCCTGCTGGGGCCGGCCCGGCTGCCCCGGGTAGCCCTGGCCCGGATACCCCTGCCCCCGCGGCGGCCCCGCCGCGGCTGCGCAGCCCCCTCGCCCTCGCGTGGCGGCTCCAGCGCGGCGGCCTCGCCGGGTGGGCCGCGGGCTTCCTGGTCTACGGCCTCGTCATCGGCGGCGTCGCGGACGGCGTCGGCGACCTGGTCGGCGACAACGCGGACGTCGGGGAGGTCCTCACCAAGCTCGGCGGGCAGTCCGGCATCGTGGACGCCTACCTCGCCACCGTCAACGGGCTCATGGGCGCCATCGCCGCGCTGTACGGCGTGCAGGCCGCGCTCCGGCTCCGCTCGGAGGAGACGGGCGGACGCGCCGAACCGCTGCTCGCCACCGCGGTGGGCCGCCTGCGCTGGGCCGGCGGCCACCTGCTCGTCGCCCTGGCCGGGACGGTCGTGCTGCTGCTGGTCTACGGCACGGCGGCGGGCCTCGCGTACGGCGCGGCCGCGGGCGGGACCGGCGGCAAGGTCGCGGACGCCGTCGGGGCGGCCCTCGCCCAGACGCCCGCCGCCTGGGTGGTGTCGGCCGCCGCGCTGGCGCTGTTCGGCCTGCTCCCCCGCGCGACGCAGGCGGCCTGGGCGCTGGCGGGCGCGTTCGTGCTGATCGGGCCGCTGGGCCCGATGCTGGACCTCGACCAGGCCGTCATGGACCTCTCCCCGTTCACCCACGTGCCGAAGCTGCCCGGCGGCGAGCTGACCGCCACGCCCCTCGCCGTCCTGGCCGCCGTGGCCGGGGCGCTGGTCGCGGCGGGCCTGTACGGGCTGCGCCGCCGCGACATCACGCCCTGATTTCATGGCTTCACGGCGAGAACGGGGTTCGGGTCAGGCTCGGAACCGGTCGGTCGCCTCGATGAGCAGGTGCCGCGTGCCCGGCTCCGAGCCGCCGTGGCCCGCGTCCTCGACGATGTGGAACTCGGCCTCGGGCCATGCCTGGTGCAGGTCCCAGGCCTGGCCGGGCGGCGTCTTGACGTCGTAGCGCCCGTTGACGATCACCGCGGGGACGTGCCGGATCCGGTCCACGCCCGCCAGCAGGCCCTCGGCGGGCAGGAAGCCGCCGTTCGCGATGTAGTGGTGGGTGATGCGCGCGAACGCGACCAGGAGCGTGTCGCCGAGGTCGGGCGGCGGCACCGGGAGCAGCGTGTTGGCCGCGAGCTCCCAGGCCATCCAGGCGCGCGACGCGGGGACGTGCACCGCCGGGTCGGGATCGGTGATGCGGCGGCCGTAGGCGGCGACGAGGTCGTCCCGCTCGGCGGCCGGGATCGCGTCGCGGAACGCGGCCCACTCGGCGGGGAACAGGTGCGCCGCGCCGCCGGGCGTGAATCCCCACGCCTCGTCGGACGGCCGGACCAGCCACACTCCGCGCAGCACCATCTCGGTGACGCGCTGGGGGTGGGCCTGCGCGTAGGCGAGGCCGAGGGTGGTGCCCCAGCTCCCGCCGAACACGAGCCAGCGGTCGACGGCCAGGTGCTCGCGCAGCCGCTCCATGTCGGCGACCAGGTGCGCGGTGGTGTTGTGCTCCAGCGGCACCGCCGGGTCGCCCGCGTGCGGCAGGCTGCGGCCGCAGTTGCGCTGGTCGAACAGCACGATCCGGTAGGCGGCCGGATCGAAGAAGCGCCGGTGTCCGGGCAGCAGCCCGCCGCCCGGGCCGCCGTGCAGGAACACCGCGGGCTTGCCGTCCGGGTTCCCGCACGCCTCCCAGTAGACCTCGTTGCCGTCGCCGACGTCGAGGAGCCCGGAGTCGTACGGCTCGACGGGCGGATAGAACTCCCTCAGACCCATGCCGCCCAGTTCTACCCGACGAACGATCATGAGGGGCTAGAGGGCGGCCATGGCCTTGCGGATGCGCTTGTCCGAGACCGGGAACCGCGTGCCGAGCTGCTGGGCGAACAGGCTGACCCGCAGCTCCTCCAGCATCCAGCGGACCTGCCGCGCCGGCTCGTCGTCCCGGCGCGACGGGTGCAGCCGCTTGAGGGTCTGCTCGTACTCGCGCTCCAGCTCCTCGACCTGGTGCGCGAGCATGCGGTCGCGTCCGGGGTTCTCGGGGAGCTTGTCCAGGCGGACCTGGATCGCGCGCAGGTAGCGGGGCAGGTCGGCGAGCCGCTGCCAGCCGGTCGCGGTGACGAACCCGGGGTGGACCAGCGACGCGAGATGCGCGCGGACGCCGGTCAGCGCGGGGACGAGCGTGAGGCTGGTGGTGCCGCGCAGCCGCCGGTCGATCTCGTGGGACTCGGCGAGGATCCGCTCGACCTGCGCGACGACCGCGGCGGTCGCGTCGTGCAGGTCGGCGCGGACGCGGTCGTACAGGGCGCGGTAGCCCGCCTCGTCCCACGCCGGCCCGCCCGCCTCGGCGATGAGGTGGTCGGCCGCGGCGGTGACGCAGTCGTCGAACAGCGCGGCGACGGAGCCGTGCGGGTTGTGGCTGAGCGCGAGCTTGCCCCGGTTGGTGAGCCGGCCCTGGATGAGCTTCACCGGGGACGGGGCGTTCAGCAGGACGAGCCGGCGGGTGCCGAGCCACATCGCGCGGCGCTGCTCGGCCTCCGTCTCGTACATGCGGACGGCCACGCCGTCGCCCTCGTCGGTGAGCGCCGGGAACGCCTTGACGTCGTAGCCGTTCTGGTTGCGCTCGTACGTGCGCGGCAGCTCGCCGATCGTCCAGTCGCGCAGCCCGGACCGCTCGACGGTCGACGCCGCCTTGGACAGCGTCCCGCGGACCGTGCCCGCGAGGCGCCGTTTCAGCTCGTCGAGGTCGGTGCCCTCGCCGAGGGTGCGCCTGCGCTCGCCGACGACCCGGAAGGTGATGCGCAGGTGCGCGGGCAGCCGGGAGGTGTCCCACGCCTCGCGCGCGATCGGGACGCTCGTCAGCGCGGTCAGCTCGCGTTCGAGGGCGTCCAGCAGCGGCTCGGTGCGCGGCGCGACGCGGTCGAGGACCTTGCGCGCGTAGTCGGGCGCCGGGACGAAGTTGACGCGCAGCTGCTTGGGCAGCGACCGGATCAGCTCGGTGACCAGCTCGGCGCGCAGGCCGGGCACCTGCCAGTCGAACCCGTCCGGGCGGACCTGGTTGAGGACCTGCACGGGGATGTGGACGGTCACGCCGTCGGCGTCGGCGCCCGGCTCGAACTGGTACGTCAGCCGCAGCCGCAGCGGCCCCTGCTGCCACACGTCGGGGTAGTCGGCCTCGCTGACGCCGTCGGCGGACGCGTTGATGAGCATCGACTTCTCGAAGCCGAGCAGGTCGGGGTCGGTCCGCCGCGCCCTCTTCCACCAGGCGTCGAAGTGGCGGCCGGACACGACGTCCTCGGGGACGCGCTCGTCGTAGAAGTCGAAGAGGGTCTCGTCGTCCACGAGGATGTCGCGGCGCCGCGCGCGGTGCTCCAGCTCCTCGACCTCTTCCAGGAGCGCGCGGTTCTCGTGGAAGAAGGCGTGGTGGGTCTCCCAGTCGCCCTCGACAAGGGCGTGCCGGATGAACAGCTCCCGCGACAGCGCCGGGTCGATGGAGCCGTAGTTGACGCGGCGGTCGGCGACGATCGGCACCCCGTACAGGGTGACCTTCTCGTGCGCCATGACGGCCGCCTGCTTCTTCGACCAGTGCGGCTCGCTGTACTGGCGCTTGACGAGGTGCCCGGCGAGCGGCTCGATCCACTCCGGCTCGATCCTGGCGTTGGTCCGCCCCCACAGCCGGGACGTCTCGACCAGCTCGGCCGCCATGACCCAGCGCGGCGGCTTCTTGAACAGCGCGGAGCCGGGGAAGACGGCGAACTTCGCGCCGCGCGCGCCGAGGTACTCCTGCCCGCGCCGCTGCTTGTCGCCCTTCTGCGCGTCCGCGAGCCCGATGTGCGAGAGGAGACCCGCCAGCAGCGAGACGTGGACGCGGTCGGGGGCGGCGTCGGCGGTGTTCAGCGTGACGCCGAGGGTCTTCGCGACCTGCTTGAGCTGGCCGTGCAGGTCCTGCCACTCGCGGATCCGGAGGTAGTGCAGGAACTCGCTCTTGCACATGCGGCGGAACGCGCTGCCCGACAGCTCCTTCTGCCGCTCGCGCAGGTAGTTCCACAGGTTCAGGTACGCGAGGAAGTCCGAGGTCGGGTCGGCGAACCGGCGGTGCTTCTCGTCGGCGGCCTGCTGCTGGTCGGCGGGGCGCTCGCGCGGATCCTGGATGGACAGCGCCGCGGCGATGACCAGCACCTCGCGGACGCAGCCGTTCCGGTCGGCCTCCAGCACCATCCGGCCGAGCCGGGGGTCGACGGGCAGCTGCGCGAGCCGGCGGCCGAGGGGCGTCAGCCGCTTGCGCGGGTCCTGCTCGGCCGGGTCGATGGCGCCGAGCTCGTGCAGCAGGTCGACGCCCGCCTTGACGTTGCGGCGGTCCGGCGGCTCCACGAACGGGAACGCGGCGATGTCGCCGAGGCCGAGCGAGGTCATCTGCAGGATGACGGACGCGAGGTTGGTGCGCAGGATCTCGGGGTCGGTGAACTCCGGCCGGGACTCGAAGTCCTCCTCGGAGTACAGCCGGATGCACACGCCCTCGGCCACGCGCCCGCAGCGCCCCTTGCGCTGGTTCGCCGACGCCTGCGAGATCGGCTCGATCGGCAGCCGCTGCACCTTGAGGCGGTGGCTGTAGCGGGAGATGCGGGCCGTGCCGGGATCGACGACGTACCGGATGCCCGGGACGGTCAGCGACGTCTCGGCGACGTTCGTGGCGAGGACGACGCGGCGGCCCCGGTGCGGCTGGAACACGCGGTGCTGCTCGGCCGCCGACAGCCGCGCGTACAGCGGGAGGACCTCGGTCGTGCCGCGCCGGTTCTGGAAGTGCTTCTGCAGCGCGTCGGCGGTGTCGCGGATCTCGCGCTCGCCGCTGAGGAACACGAGCACGTCGCCGGGCGCCTCGCGCTCCAGCTCGTCCACCGCGTCCAGGATCGCCTGGACCTGGTCGCGGTCCGGGTCGGCGGACGGGTCGTCCGGGTCGATGACCGGACGGTAGCGAACCTCTACGGGGTAGGTGCGGCCGGACACCTCCACGATCGGGGCGTCGTCGAAGTGCGCCGAGAACCGCTCCGGGTCGATCGTCGCCGAGGTGATGATCACCTTGAGGTCGGGGCGGCGCGGCAGGATCTCCTTGACGTAGCCGAGGAGGAAGTCGATGTTGAGGCTGCGCTCGTGCGCCTCGTCGATGATCAGCGTGTCGTACTGGCGCAGCAGCCGGTCGGTCTGGATCTCGGCCAGCAGGATGCCGTCCGTCATCAGCTTGACGAGCGTGTCGTCGCTGGACCGGTCGGTGAACCTGACCTTGTAGCCGACGGTCTCGCCGAGCTCGGTGCCGAGCTCCTCGGCGATCCGGTCGGCGACCGTGCGGGCGGCGAGCCGGCGCGGCTGGGTGTGGCCGATGGAGCCCAGCACGCCGCGGCCGAGCTCCAGGCAGATCTTGGGGATCTGGGTGGTCTTGCCGGACCCGGTCTCGCCCGCCACGATCACGACCTGGGAGTCGCGGACGGCGGCGAGGATGTCGTCCTTCTTCTGCGAGACCGGCAGCTCCGCCGGATAGGTGATCGCCGGCACGGCGGCGCGGCGCCGCTCGACCCGCCGCTCGGCGGCCTCGACCTCGGCGGCGATCTCCTCGGTCGCCCTGGCCCGGCGCGCGGCGTCGCGCATCTTCTGGGTGCCGTCGATGCGGCGCCGCAACCGGTGCTGGTCGCGCAGCGTCAACTGCGGCAGGCGCGCGCGCAGGTCGGCGAGCGGCGATCTCACAGGCGTCCTCATAACCATCGACAAGGATAGGGCGACCGGCCGACCCGGTCCCCGCTCCCCTTGTGCTCCCCCGAACCTCCGCACCGTAGCCGGAACGGCCGGGGCCGGGCGATCCATTTTCCGGCCGTCCGAGTACAACGCCCCCGTCCGGGAGGTCATTCCGGACGGGCACGCGGCATACCGGATCACTCACGGAGAGTCACCGCCGGGCCGCGCCGTGCGTCCATGATCCAGACTGGTCCGGCTGCCCGGCTACCCGGCTAGGGCCGTCCGGGGCCGGGCGCCCCGGGCGGCGGTGCGTCCGGCCGGGCCCGGTCCGCTCGCGCGACCGGCTCGTGCGGGGCGCGCGGCACGAGGCGCAGCGCGAGGCCGGGGCAGACGGCGACGGCGCGCCGCGCGTCGGCCTCCAGCCGCGCGGGGATGGGCTCGGACGGGATCACCGGGTAGTCGTACTCGTCGAGGCGCACCGTCCCGCGCAGCACGTCGGCGCACAGCCCGTGCCCGTCGCAGCGGCTCCAGTCGACCTCCAGGCTCAGCCGCGCGTCCGTCCCGGCGGGCAGCACCCCGCGGACCGGCCGCCCGCATCCGCCCTCGGCGACGTGCCGGTCGACGTCGGCGGCGAAGACGTCCAGGGCCGAGGAGACGAAGCGGGCCGTCCCGTCGGGGTGGGAGCAGGCGCCCCGTCCGACGACCATCCGGGTGGCGCGGCGGACGGTGTCGCGGGCGGCGGCCGCGTCCCGCCCGGCGGCGAGGGCGGCGAGGGCGCCGGCGATGTCG
>NZ_CAACUY010000368.1 GCF_900659615.1 Actinomadura fibrosa
CCAGGCGAGGCCCTCCGCGCCCGGCGCGCCCGCGACGGCCTCGCTCGCCGCCGCGAACTCCGGCGTCGCGGCGAACCCCCGCTCCGCGTGCAGGACGGCGGACCGCAGCACCTCCGCCAGCGGCAGCCGCCCGTACCGCTCGTGGAGCGCGAGCCACCCGTCCACGCAGCCGGGGACCGGCACCGACCGGACGTCGTGCCGGACGGGCATGCGCCGGTGGCCCTCCTCGCGGAGCGCCTCCGGGTCGGCGCCCGAGCCGGTCCGGCCCGAGGCGTTCAGCACCTCGGGCGGGCCCGGCCGCGCCTGCACGAGCGCGAACAGGTCGCCGCCCATGCCGCAGCGCTGCGGCGCCACGACGGCGAGCACGGCGCCCGCCGCCACGGCCGCGTCCACGGCCGATCCGCCGGCCCGCAGGATCGCGAGCCCGGCGGAGGACGCGCGGTGGTCGGCGGAGCAGATCAGAGCTCGGTCGGCGGTGGCCGTCGTCGTCATGCGAGCCTCCGGTGCCTTCGGGGTCGGCCGCGGCGCCCTCGTGAGGCGGCCGGGCCGGGGAGCGGTGGGCGCGCCCGCGAGGGAGCGCACCATGCGAACGGGAGTCGGGACGGGAACGGGGGAGCGGGGGGAGCGGAGCGGCGGGGGGCGAACGGAGCGGTGGGAGGCGGCGGGAGCGCGGCCCCGGCGCGGCCGGTCTCGCCGTCGCCGCCGCGCCGCGCGCCTCAACCGGCGTCTCGCGGCGCGTCATCGAGGTTAGTTGCCGCGCGTCCGGGCCGGAAGGTGTCACCGGACACCTTCGGCAGGAGGCCACGGCGGCGGGCGCGCGCCGTGTGCCGCGCCGCCGTGGCCTCTCCCCCCGCCGGGGCCGTGGACCGTCACCGGTTACAGGGGCGGCGGCCCGCGCCGACCGCCGCCCCGCCCCCCAGCGAACCGGTGGGAGCACCTCAACAAGGTGGTTGAAGCCTGCCGTGTACCGGCGCGTAGGTTCGCTGAACCGTGCCGGTCATCGGTGAGCGGTCGCCCGCCTGCGTCCGGTGGCCCGCCGCGCACGGCGAAGAACCCCTCCCGCACGCCGGACGGACGCGGGCGGCCGCTTCGATCAGGGTGTCCGTGACCAGTTCCGCCGGGACGCCGGTGCGGGACGCCACGCGGGCGGCCTGGCGGGCGGCCTCGCCGGGGCGCGCGGTGATGACCGCGGCGGCGGCGCGGACGGCCGCGAGGCGCTCCTCCGCGGACGCCTCACGCCGCACGGCGGGGTGCGGTCCGAAGGAGGCGCATGCCGAGGTCAGGGCGGCGTCCACCGCCTCGTCCATCAGCGGGGTGTGCGCGCGCAGGACGCGGCGGAGCGCGGCCCGGCCCTCGGCGCGCAGGACGCCCGCGGGGTCGAGGCCCGAGGGGAGGGCGGCGGTCTCGACGGGGCCTCCGACGGCGGCGAGGTGCTCCCAGGCGCGGAGGGCGCCCCTGCGTCCGGCCGGGTCGCCGTCCAGCGCGACGAGGACGCCGGTCCCGTCGAGGTCCGCGACGCTCGCGAGCGCGCCGAGCTGGGCGGCGGTGAACGACAGCCCGCAGGTCGCCACGGCGGCGTAGTCGCCCGGCGCGGCCAGCGTGACCGCGATGGCGTCCAGCGGCCCCTCGACGAGGACGGGCCGCGCGCCCGCCGCCAGCCGGTCGCGGGCCTCGTGCAGGCCGTAGAGCAGCTCGCCCTTGTGGAAGAGGGCGGTGTCCGGCCCGTTCAGGTACTTGGGTCCGGGGCCGCCGTCGGCGCGGCGGCCGATGAACCCGGCGACCGTGCCGTCCGGTGTCCTGAGGGCGAACATCGCGCGGTCCTGGAACGTGTCGGACGGCCCGGAGCGGCCGCGCCGGGCCAGCCCGGCCGCCACGATCTCGTCGTCGCCGTGCCCGAGGCCGCGCAGGTGGTCGGTGAGCGTGCGCGGGCCGGGCGGCGCGTACCCGATCTGCCAGCGGCGCTGCACGCCCGCGGGGAACCCGCGTCCCGCCAGGTAGGCGGGGACCCATCCGTCCCGGAGCCGGGCGCGGAAGAACCGATGCGCGGCCCGGGTGACGCCGCCGGACGGTTCGGACGCGCACGCGTGGAGGCGCCGGGCGAGCCGCAGGATCCGGTCGCCGACGGCAGGTCCGGCCCAGGGCGCGGTGGCCGGGAAGGACGGGGGCTGCGGCTCCAGCCCGAGCCAGGCGAGCACGAGGAAGGCGGCCGAGTCGGCTTCGACCCGTCGGGTGTCCCGGTCGCCGGGCAGGAGCGCGTGGGCGAGCCGCCGGACCAGGGCGGGCAGGTCGGCGCCGTCCGCCGCGACGCCGAGCCGGGACGCCAGGGCCGCGAGCCGTGCCATGGCCGGGCCCGGGTCGGCCGGTTCGCGGGGTGGGAGGGGCAGCCCGGTCGTCTGCGCGACGTCGAAGACGGCGCGGACCCCGCCGGACGGGGTGAGCAGGCGGATCGCCGCCTCGCCCCTGCGGACCTGCCGTCCCGCCGCCCGCCACTCCTCGTACGAGCGGACGTCGGTCGCGGCCCGCCACTGGGCGCCGATCAGCAGCGTCCCGGTGTACCCGTGCCGCCCGTGCAGCGCGGCGCGCCCGAGCCACCAGGCCCACGGGCGCGTGCCGTCCCGGAGGCGGGCCTCCTCCGCCGCTGCGATGCCGCGCAGCACCGACGCCAGGCGGTGCCGCTCCTCGTCCCGGACGGTCGCGGGCATGGGCGCGCCTCCTCGCACAGCGGGGAAGCCGTGTCCGTTATACCCAGTTTCGAGGTGTTTCAGAGGTGCGGCCGGGTCACAGGTACAGGCCGAAGAACTCCTCGGGGTGGTCCAGCAGCGGCGGCAGGTCCTCGGCGGTGAGCGTGACCAGCTCCTTCTTGGTCGGCACCCGCGGCGCCGCGCCCTTGCGGCCCTTTCCGGCCTCGTCCTTCCCGGCGCGCTTGGCGCTGACCGCCGCGGACGCGACCCGGTCGGCCTGGTTGGCGACGGCGACGTCGAGGAGGTTGCGCATCAGCCGGCCGTTGCCGAAGGACGGCCCGCGCGGCGCCCGGCGCAGCATCGTCCGCAGCACCTCGGCGGTGCCCGGGGCGAGCCGGAAGCCGTCGGCGGCGGCGAGCTGCTCGAACACGGTGATCAGCTCGTCGTCGGTGTAGTCGGGGAAGTGGATCTGCTTCGGGAACCGCGAGTCCAGGCCCGGGTTCGCGGCGAGGAACTCCGCCATCTCCTGCTGGTACCCGGCGACGACCACCACGAGGTCGTCGCGGTGGTCCTCCATCAGCTTGACCAGCTCGGCGATGGCCTCGTGCCCGTAGTCGCCCTTCAGCGGCGACTGGGTGAGCGTGTACGCCTCGTCGATGAACAGGACGCCGCCGAGCGCGCGCTCGACCAGCCGGCGGGTGCGCGGCGCGGTCTGCCCGATGTACTCGCCGACCAGGTGGGCGCGGGACGCCTCGACGAGGTGCCCGGACGACAGCACGCCCAGCCGCTTGTAGATGCGGCCGAGGAGCCGCGCGACCATCGTCTTGCCGGTGCCGGGGTTGCCGGTGAACACCATGTGCCGGGTCGGCGGGGTGATCTTCAGGCCGGACTCGCTGCGCAGCCGCGCCGCGTGCGTCCCCGCGACGAGCAGCGCGATCTCGTGCTTGACCGTCTCCAGGCCGGTGAGGTCGCGGAGCTCGGCGAGCGGGTCGCCGGCGGACCGCGCGGTGTCGAGCGCGGCCGGGATGTCCTGCTTGCGGACGACCGGCTCGGCGTCGCCCGCCGCGCGGGCCCGGGCCGCGGCGGCGACCTGGTCGGCGAGGTAGGGGGCGAGGCGGGCGTTGCGGAGCGTCTGCATGGGCGGCGTCGCGGCCAGCAGCGCGCCCGCCGCGTCCAGGGCGTGCCGGGTGGCGCGGAGGCCGTGCCGGTCGAGCGCGCGGCGGAACAGCTCGGCGTGCTCGGCGGCGCCGAACGGCCGGGTCCGCGCGATGCGGAACCGCTGCGGCAGCACGGGGTTGACCTCGGCGATCCGCTCGTCGCCGCCGGCGTCGCACAGCGCCGCGATCTGGAGGTCGGGGTAGACGGCGAGCAGCCGGTGCAGCTCGTCGGCGAGGGCCTCGCCGTTGCCGGGGTCGGCGACGATGCCGTCCAGCCCCTCGATGATCAGCAGCCGGTCGCCGGCGCAGTCGCGGGCGTCGGCGTGCAGCTTCGCGACCGCGTCGGAGAGCCGCTGCCCGGCGTACAGGTTGGCGGTGACCCACAGCGGGTCGCGGCCGAGCGCGAGCGCCCGGCCGAGCTCCTGCGCCGCGTCCCGCTTGCCGGTGCCGTCGGGCCCGGCGAGCAGCAGCCGGACGGGCCGCTTGTCGCGGGTCAGCTCGTCCAGCGCCCGGACGACCTCGGGCTGCCCGACGAGCGAGGTCGCCAGGTCGGGACGCAGCCGGGCCGGCTCCGGGGCGGGCGCCCCCTCGGGCACCTTCAGCGTCTCGGTGAGGGGGTTCACGACGCGGCGGCGCGGCGCGTACAGGCGGCGCAGGTCGGTCTGGAACTGCCCGACCGGGATCCACTCCGCCTTCGGGAACCACGGGTCGCTCGGCAGGCCCTGGACGATCGCGACGAACCGCATCGCCATGTCGAGCCAGGCGCGGCAGGCGTCCGCGGCGCCCGACACGAGGGCGCGGACGAGCCACGCCCGGGTCTGCTCCTGCCACGCGCCGGCCTTGAACCCGCGCCGCTCGACGGGGAAGCGCTGCTGGAGCTCGTGGTAGCGGTCCTCGCCGAGGGCCGCCGCCAGCTCCGCCGGGACCTGCTCCAGGCTGCCCTGGAGCAGGAGCTGGACGAGGTGCGACTCGACCTTCTCGTCGCGGGGCGCGACGGAGGTCAGGTGCTCGTAGGCGGCGAGGAGGCCCTGGCACACCCACTCCAGGTAGCCGACCGGGCCGAGCAGCTCGGGCACCGCCGCGAGGACCTGCTCGTCGGCGCGGTCGTGCCAGTGCTCGCGCAGCTCCATCTTGGGCAGGTTCACGTCGCAGGGCGGCGGGTCGTCGTAGAGCCGCAGCAGCGCCCGGCGCCGCTCCTCCAGCGGCGCGATGCCCTCCAGGACGACGAGGCACTCGCGGGCCAGCTCGATCGCGAGCTCCCGGTCGGGGGCCTCGATCAGCCAGTCCACCGGCGGGCGCCACCGGCCGCCGGGCGCGTCCCAGCGGGTCATCCGGGTGCTCAGCGGGCCGGGGTTGACGAGGTGGCGGTGCAGCAGCCGCTCGGGGAGCTGGGAGTACGAGCCCGCCTTGATCGCGCCGCCGCCGGGCAGGAACGCGAGGATGCCGAAGATCTCGGCGGTGACGAGCGAGGCGGGCAGCGTCAGCAGCTTGTGCTCGTCGGTGGTCAGCTCCACGGCCCGCGGGTCGGCGGCGAGCGCGTCGATCCGGTCGGAGATCTCTGCGAAGAGCCCGTCCGGGACGCGCCAGGGACCGTACGCGTAGACGTCGAGCACCGGCTCGTCGGTGAGCAGTAGCTCCAGATGCTCCGGCAGCCGCAACGCATTCTCCCCAAGAGTGATCAAAGCAGAGGTACAGCCTACGTTTCCGGAGTGGGTGCTGGTTTAGCGGTCAGGTGGATCCGCGGTATTGGGACGGCCGTGTCCCGAGGTCGGCGAGAACCGGTGACGAGTGTCACAGCGGGCGGCGCAGGGCCTCCACGGCGAGCCGCGCGGCCGTGCCGATGACGGCGTCGGCCTGCGGCAGCACGGCGACCGGCAGCGCCGAGCGGGTGAACACCGCGACCGCGTACCGGCCGCCGTCCGGATACTCGACGACGCCGATCTCGTTGCGGATCGTCGGGACCGTCCCGGTCTTGCCGCTCACCACCACGTCGTCGTACGGGAAGCCGGACGCGAGCCGGTGCGGCCACACCTGGAGGCCGAGGATCCGGCGCATCGCCGCGCACTCGGCGGGCGGCGCGGCCTCGTCCCGCCAGACCAGCCCGAGCAGCCGGGTCATGTCGCGGGGGGTGGAGCGGCCCGTCCGGGCCGGGTCGAGGGCGCGCAGCCGGGCGGACATGCCGGGCTCGTCGAGCCGGGCCCACACCTCGCCGAACGTCTCCGCGCCCGCGTCGGCGAGCATCCCGTCCAGCATCTCCCGGCCGCTGTCGAGCACGAGGGTGCCGGTCAGGCCGAACTCGGCCGCCGTCGCGTTGACCGCGTCCAGCCCCACCCGCTCCAGCAGGGCGTCCGCGGACGCGTTGTCGCTCACCGTGATCATCAGGCAGGCGAGGTCGCGCAGCGACATCCGCACCTCGTCGAGCAGCGCCGACACCCCGGTCGGCCCCGGCGTCCGGTCCTCCGGGCGCAGCGTCACCTGCTCGGCCGGGTCGAGGACGCCCTCCGCCGCCTGCCGGTGGAACGCCACGAGCAGCGGCACCTTGAACACCGACGCGAGGACGACCGGCTCGTCCGCGCCGAGGGCGACCTCGCGGCCCGTGTCCACGTCCACGGCGTGCAGGCACCCGGTCACGCCCGCGTCGCGGAACGCCGCCTCGATCCGCTCCGCCGCGCCCGCGCGCACGCCGCCCGGCCGGCCGCCCGGGCGGGTCACGCGAGGAACCCGGAGGCCGGGCGCGGGACGACCCGGCG
>NZ_CAACUY010000369.1 GCF_900659615.1 Actinomadura fibrosa
CCCGCGCGGGCCGCGGCCGGGCGGCCGTGCCCGCCGCGCTGCGGGCCGCGGGCGTCACCAGCCGCGAGATGGACGTCCTCGCCCTGGTCACCGACGGGCTCACCAACCGGCAGATCGCGCAGCGGCTGTTCCTGTCGCCGCGCACCGTCGACACGCACGTCGGGAACCTGCTCGCGAAGACGGGCGCCGCCGACCGCACCGAGCTCCGCGCCCGGCACCGGGCGGCGGACGCGGCCCGTCCCGGCTGACCCCCCTGGCCTGGCCGAACCTCCCGCCCGGCCGAGCCCCGGGCCCGGCCGACTCCCCGGCCCGGCTGAATCCCCGGCCCCGCCCCGGGCTCCGGTCAGGGGTGGAGGACGATCTTGCCGTGGGTGTGGCCGCGTTCGAGGTCGCGGAAGGCGTCCCGCACGCGGTCCAGCGGGTAGGTGCGGGCGATCGGGACGTCCAGGTCGCCGCGCGCGGCGAGGCGGGCCAGCTCGCCGAGGACGACCGCGGAGGCCGCCGCGCCCTCGCCGTCGGTCCGCGCGCCGACCCTGGCGGCGGTCTCCCAGTCGCGGATCGTGTTGATCCGCCCGGGACGCACGCCCAGTTCCACCGCCAGGTCCACGTAGCCCTTCCCGAAGGTGTCGATGAACGCGTCGACGGTGCCGCCGGACGCCTGGCGGATCCGCTCGGCCATGCCGTCGCCGTACTCGACCGGGACGATGCCGTGCTCCTTCAGCCAGGCGTGGTTCGGCTCGCTCGCCAGGCCGATCACGGTGGCGCCGCGCCGCCGCGCGAGCTGCACGGCGAGCGACCCGACGCCGCCCGCCGCGCCGGACACCACGACCGTGTCGCCCGGTCCGGGATCGACCGCGAACACGGTGGCGTACGCGGTGGTGCCGGCCACGTGCAGCCCTCCGGCCACGTCCCAGGACAGCCCTTCCGGACGCGGCGTCAGGTGCACGTCATCGACCACGACGAACTCCGCGTGGCTCGCCCTCCGGTGGGTGAAGCCGAGGACCTCGGCGCCCACCGCGACACCGCGCACGTGCGCGCCGACCTCGACGACGACACCGGCCAGATCGGTGCCCTGGCCCGACGGGAACGTCGCCGGCCACCGCTCGTGCAGCCCGCCCGTGCGGATGTGGACCTCGCCCGGCTGGATCCCGGCCGCGCGGACCTCCACCAGGACCTGCCCGGGGCCGGGCACCGGACGCTCCACCTCCTCGACGCGCAGGACATCGATCCCGCCGTACTCGTGGAACCGCACCGCCTTCATCGTGATCACCGCTCCTCCTCGTCCGGACGGCCTTCCGGCCGCGCCTTCACGATGCCCGCGCGTCCGGCGGCGCTGAAGCGGAGCGGTCTCCCTAGGACCGGGGGTCCGAGGATGCGTGCCGCGGAAGGTGCTATCACTACCGGTATGGGATTGCAGCGCGACGACCTCGCCGACTTCCTGCGCCGGTCCCGGGAGCGGCTGACGCCGCGGGACGTCGGGCTGGCCGAGGGGCCGCGGCGGCGCACGCCGGGACTGCGCCGCGAGGAGGTCGCGATGCTCGCCGGGATGTCGGCCGACTACTACATGCGGCTGGAGCAGGCCAGGAGCCCGCAGCCCTCGGCGCAGATGCTGGCCGCGCTGACGCGTGCGCTGCGCCTGACCCCCGACGAGCGGGACCACCTCTACCTGCTCGCCGGGCACCGCCCGCCGGAGGACGCGCGGGCCGGCGAGTACCTGCGGCCGAGCATGCTGTACCTGCTGGACCGGCTGGACAGCGTGCCCGTCCAGGTGCTGAGCGACCTGGGCGATCTCCTGGCGCAGAACGACCTGGCGCAGGCGCTGTTCGGATGCGTGTGCACGGTCGCCCCGGAGGACCGCAACATCGTGCTGCGCTGGTTCACCGAGCCGGAGGTGCGGAGCCACTTCGCCCCCGAGGAGCACGAGGAGCACGCCCGGCAGATGGTCGCCGACCTGCGCGCCGCGGTGACCCGCCGCGGGCGGGACGCGGCGTCCCGCGCGCTCCTCACCCGGCTCCGGGAGGCCGGCGACGGCTTCGCGGCGCTGTGGGACCGGCACGAGGTCGCGGTGCGCCGGTCGCACCGGTACCGGTTCCTCCATCCCGAGCTCGGCGGGATCGAGTTCGACTGCGAGCTGCTGGCGACGCCCGCGGCGGACCAGCGGCTCCTCGTCTTCACCCCGCCGCCCGGCGGCACGGAGGCGCTGGACATGCTGCGCGTCCTCGGCCCGCAGCACCGCCACGCCACCGCGACCGGTTCCTGAGGCCGAGCCGCCGCATCCCGGCCAGCGGCGCAGGAGGCGTCACACGGGACGCCCCCGTGCGCCGGCCGCGGCACCTGCCTTGAAGGCGGGCGGGGCGCCGAGCCCCCCGCCTCCGTGTGCCGGGCTGAACCGTCCGTGGGCCGAGGTGAAGCCTCCGTGTGCCGGGGTGAAACCGTGCGTGCACGAGGGGTAGTCCCGCGCCAGCCGGGTCAGAGCGGCGGCGGTCGCGGCCAGGTCCGGCGGGACCCGGGTGACCGCCACCAGCGTTCGTGCGCCGTCCCGCACCGGCAGCGGGTTGCGGGTGTCGGTGAGCCAGTCGTAGCAGTGGGTGAGCCGCGGCTGATGGAGGGCGCCCAGCGCGAACATGATCGTCGATTCGTTGCGCAGGGCGAGCCGGTAGAGCTCGCTCGCGGCGAGCAGGGCCCGTTCGGTGCGGCTGGGCGTCGCGGGGTTGTAGCCCGGCCGCCGCCCGTGGTCGATGGAGGCCTGCTCCGCGCCGGCCCACTCCCGGTTGTGGACGGCCTTGACGTCCAGCCGTCCGGCCGCGAGCCGGGTGAGGTAGCGGGCCCATCGCCGGGCACCGGGATTGCCGTAGTCGTCGCCGCTGAGACCGAGGGCGAGGGCCAGCCCGCGGACGAGGGCCTCCAGCGCGGCGCCGTCGACGTAGGCCGACCAGGTGCCCGGCTGGCCGAGACCGTCCGCCGCCAGCACCTCGACGAAGGCCTGGAGCGCGTTCCAGCGGGCGAACCCCCGCTCGAAGCGCTGGGCGGGCCGGCGTTGCAGGTAGCTCACCACGCTCAGGCGCTCGGACGAGCTCATGGCGGCCAGCCGGTACTTCGTGCACGACAGGTCCCGCAGGCACGGGTCGGGCCATGGCGCCGTGTAGGCGACGGCCGCCGGCGGCCGGTCGGGAGCGGCGTGCCCGGCCGTCGTCACCGCGTGCGCGGACGAGAACGTGAGGTCCAGCAGGCAGCAGGTGAGCGGCATGGCGGTGAGCGGCCGGACGAGACGACGAACCATCATCCCATCACTCTAAGTATTGAGCACGCCACAAGTGGTGCAATTCCCGGGCGAGTCGGAGATGCGGGAACTCCCGAGTGATCACAAAAGAAAGACCGCGTCCGGTCTTGACCGGCCACACTTCGCGCCTCATGATGTCGATCATGTGAGGCATCACCGCTGCACCCGGCCGCTTCCCCGGCCGGCGGACATCGCGGCGTTGAACGGCGCGCGGCCTCGTGACGGATCTTGCCGATTCTCCGGGCCCGTGGGAGCGCGCCTTGCACCCGAGCACCCCCCGCACGAAAGACTTCGTCCCCCGCCACGCCGCGGGAACGCGCCTGCGGCACAGCCGCGGCGACCCCGCGTTCACCGACCCCTGACGGCGCGGAGCACCGCACCGGCTTCCGCACCGTGACCTGCCATTACCACTGAACCCCTGACTCCCATTCCACGACCCTGCCGCTTGTCGGCGACCCGCCATCGAGAGCCATGTGGACAGCGCCGTCGAGCGCTCTTTTCCGCATTCCCGAATTGAATAGAAACTTCCTCGTGTCTGATCTGCCCAGAACTCTTGAAATCGCCGGGAGAAGATGAAATAAAGCTCGATACCACCCCCTTGGCACCTCGTGAAAGGAGCAACAGGTGTCACGTATTCGGAACCTCGCTGTCGTAGGGGCCGCATCGGTCTCCGCCCTCGCTCTGGCGGTCTCGCCGGCGTCCGCCGCGACGACCACCATCCACAGCGGCAGCATCACCGGTCCCGCCTACTCCGGTGCCGTGGTCGCCACGAACCTGGGCGACGTCAGCGTGACGACCTCGCTGAGCAACGCGACGTGCACGTCGGCGATCCAGAACGGCACGGTCAACTCCGACGGCTCCAACCTGACCGTCACGTCCGCGACCTTCAGCGGCTGCACCAGCAGCCTCGGCGCCGTGACGGTGACCGCCCAGAACCTCCCCTGGGCCGGCGGTTCCGTGGTCTACAGCCCGACGGCCGGCGGCGCGGACGGCACCCTCACCGTCGCCAACTACACCGTCGGCGCGACGGTCTTCGGCCTCAGCTGCGTGTACTCCGGCACCCTCACGGGCAGCGGATACAACCCCGACAACCCCACCCGTCCCGACACCTCGGTCGCCCAGTCCCAAGCCAAGATCACCAACGGCGTGGTGAGCAAGAAGAGCGGGTCCTTCCTGTGCCCCGCCACGGCGACGGTCAACGCCGCATACCAGCTCGTCGGTGCCGGCGGCGAGCAGCTCTGGGCTTCGAGCTGATCCCGCTCCCCCAGCGGCCCGGAAGGCCGGTGACCCGCCGCTAGGGGCACTTCCGGCCCGCCGAGCCGCGATCACGAGACCGACAGGGCCGTTCGTCCCGCCCAGCGCGGAACGAACGGCCCTGCCTCATGTCGCGATGCGTCCGCGGGGACTCAATCGGCGCCCGAGATGCCTTTCACCGCGACCAGCGCCGGTCAGGAAGTCGGAGGCTTCTCGCAGTGCTTGGGGATCTTCTTGGGGAAGGTCACCTTGTAGGGCGTGGCCATGGAGTCCCAGACCTTCTTCTTGCCCTTGGTCTCCTTGTTGACGACGAAGCACTTGCCCTTCTTCTTCTCGCCACCGTTCGTCTGCTTCCAGACCTGGATGGCCCGCTTCTGCTTGCAGCGGTTGGTGAATTTGAAGGTGGTGGAGAGATTCCCCGGGGAGAAGGAAACGGTGATCTTCTTCCCCTTCGGGGTCTTGCACTTCCCGTTGAACTTCTTCGAGGCCTGGGCCTGGACGGGATCGCTCGCCTTGACGGCGACGTGCCCGCCGGTCGGCTCGGCATTGGCGGCGGCGGGCGCGGTGACCGCCATCGCCGCTCCGGCGGCGGCCGCCAAGACGAAGACGCGAGTCCTCATTGCGTTCTCCTTTCCGATGGGAACGCGATGATCATGACAATGGCGGGCTCGCGCGCGCTTCCGCGAACCAACCGGTGTGCCGGCAGGCGATCGGCGCCGCGCATCGGCCGCCGGCGGCGCGCCTGCGCCCGGGCCGTCCGTCGTGCCGGTGCCAGGAATCTGTACGATCGTTCGTTCTTCTTTGGTAGGTTGCCCGCATGCTCTACGGGCGGGAACCGGAACAGGCGCTCATCGACCGGATGCTGGCGGACGGCCGGGCCGGTCTCAGCGGCTCTCTCGTCCTGTCAGGGGACGTGGGCACCGGCAAGTCGGCGCTGCTGGCGTTCGCCGCCGACCGCGCGTCCGGTGCTCGCGTGGTGCGCGTGGCGGGCGTCGAGGCGGAGGCGCGGCTGCCGTTCGCGGGGCTGCATCTGCTGCTGCGGTCCGTGGCGGACCGGGTCGAGGCGTTGCCGGCCTCGCAGCGCGAGGTCCTGCGGGATCCGCTGGGGACGGGGGTGTCCGGGCCGGAGGAGTGCGTCCGGGTGGGCTTGGCCGTCCTGGCTCTGCTGTCCGGCACCGGCTGCGACGGCCGGCTGGCCGTGCTGATCGATGACGCGCAGTGGCTGGACGGCCCGTCCGCCGAGGCGCTGCTGTTCGCGGCCCGCCGCCTGGAGGCCGGCGGCACCACGATGATCTTCGCGGGTCGCGGCGGGGACGGGTTCCCGGCGCAGGGGCTCCCCTCGCGGGTGCTGGGGCCGCTGGACGCGGAGGCCGCAGCGGGGTTGCTGGACGAGCGGCATCCCGATCTGTCCCCGTGGGTGCGGGAGAGGCTCCTGCGGGAGGCGGCGGGCAATCCGGCGGCTCTGGTCGCGCTGCCCGCGGCCCTCACGGATCGTGAGCGGACAGGGGGCCTGTTCCCGCCGGCAGGGCCGGTCGGGCTCGACCGGTTCCCGGCCGAGTGGCGGGGCGCGTTCGACGCCCAGGTCGCCGGCCTGCCCGCCGCGACGCGGGCCCTGCTGCTGCTCGCGGCGCTGGACGACCGGGGAGAGCTGGGCGTGCTGGTGTGCGCGGGCCGCCGGCTCGGTGCCTCGGTCGGGGATCTGGAGGCCGCCGAGCAGGGCGGGCTCATCGAGGTCCGCGATCGCCGTCTGGTCTTCCGGAACCCGCTGCTGCGGGCCGCGATCGCCGCGGCCTCGTCCCTGCCGCGGCGGTCGGCCGCGCACGAGGCGCTCGCCGCGGCGTACGGGGACGAGCGGGACGCGGAGCGGCGGGCATGGCACCTCGCCGCGGGCGCCGTCGAGGCCGACGAGGAGCTCGCCGCCGCGCTGGCGCGGACCGCCGGACGGGCGCGGGCCTCGGCGTGATCTGGGGCTTC
>NZ_CAACUY010000370.1 GCF_900659615.1 Actinomadura fibrosa
GACCGCGGGAAGCCGAACACGACCGACCGCACCGACCCCAGCGTCTCGCGGACGAGCCCGCCGAAGCGCCGGGCCTCCTCGGCGACGACGCGGGCGCGGCGAGCGCGGCGGCCAGGTGGGCGTGGGCGCGGGGCCACTGGGCGGGGTCGGCGGCGCCGAGCTCGGCGAACAGCAGCGACACGGCCGGATGGGCGTCCGACAGCCCGACCGGCTGCCACTGCCGCATCGGCCTGCCGGACAGGACGAGCTCGTTCCCCGGGCGGGTGGTGACGGCCGCGACCCGCTCCGGGTCGGCGAGCGCGTCGGCGATCGCGGTGACGATCCGCATGGTCATCGGGTCTCGTGTCGCTTCCGGTCCTGGTGCGCCTGGACGGCGCCGCGGGCGATGGCGTAGGCGTCCTGCTCGGCTCGGTGGTCGATGCCGGCGAGGCGGTTGTGGTGCATGTGCAGCACGCTCGTGAAGACGGGCGAGGGGTCGTCCAGCGCCGCGCGGACCGCCTCTCCGTAGGCCGCGACGGCGCCGGATCGGCGCTCCCAGCTCGCGGTGAGCTCCGCCCCTCCGGGGACGCCCGCCGGGTCCGGGGCGCCCGTCGCCGGGTCCAGCAGCCGCAGCGCCTCCCGGCGGTGCCGCTGGAACGCCGCGTGCCGGGGCCCCTTGGGGTAGGTCCGCAGGAGCCAGTCCTGCCAGCCCTCGCCGTGCAGGCGCCGCGCGAGGTCGAGGTGGTTCGCGGCGAGCAGCAGCGGCACCGGGAGGGCGAGCGTCCCCCGGTCGCGCAGCGCGAGCTGGTCGAGGACGCTCGCGGTGTCGGCGTGGAAGGCCCGCTCGGCGGCCTCGATCAGCTCCGGGCCGCCGTACCGGTCGGTCTCCGGGCGGTAGGTGTCCAGGACGACGCCGCCGATCAGGCCCGCCTCGCCCAGCCCGGCGGCCCAGCCGTGGACGGCGGGGAGCAGCCCGGCGTTGAGGGCGGCGGGCTCCCCGTGGAAGCGGAGCCGCAGGTGGTGGTCGTCGTCGCGGTAGCGCATCAGGAACCACCGGTCGGTGAGCGGTTCGGCCCGCGCGGCGAGCGCGGGCACATGCCGGGCGAGGAGCTCGCCGTGCCGCCCCGGCGACGCGTAGACCTTCACGTACAGCCACTCCCCGCCGGGTGGGTGGGACCGGCGGGTCGCGGTCCGCCGCACCGGCGCCGCACCGCCGGGGCGGCGCCGGACCGGGCGCATCGGGACGGCGATCTCCGCGGCGTGCCCGCCCGCCCAGCCGGAACCGCGGGCGCCGCCGTCCGGTGCCTCCTGGATGACCGTCTCCGGACGTTTGCGCAGGTCGGCGCGTAGCACGTGCAGGTGGACGGGATTCGTCAGGTCCAGGCGCACGCGGTGGTCGGTGCGGGTGACGTCCACGATGTCGGGTACCGCCCAGTCGGCCCGCCAGCGGTCGAAGCGGCGCCGCCACTCGTCCCAGCCCGTCTCCTCCCGCAGTTCCGGGTCGGGGAGCCAGCGGGCGGACGCGAGGATCGTCCGGCCGTACCGGACGCGCGGCAGGTAGGGCAGCCGCTCGGCCGCGCCCCAGCTCCACAGCGGCCACGCCGGGGTGCGGCTCTCGCCGATCTCCACCAGGAGGCGGACGGCGTTCGGCATGCTGAGCCGGGCGTTCAGCGCGTGGAACGTCATCGGCACCAGCTCGCGGCCGTCGTGCGCGCGCACCACCGTGAAGCGGTCGTGGTCGGCGCCGACGAGCAGGTCGTCCAGGCCGGGTTCGGCCGGGCGGTCGGCGAAGACGCCCGCACGCACGGTGTCGGCGGTGAGCCGCGGCACCTGCGCGACGTTGATCGTCCGGAAGTGCACCGGGGGGCCGGCGACCTGCGCCGGCGTCGCGGGCGCCGCCTGCTCGCGGGCGGTCGCGGCCACCACGCCGCCCAGCTCGGGCAGGACGTGCAGGAACCGGCCGAACATCGCGCCCGGCCGGGTGAAGTTCATCGGGGACGCGACCAGCCGGAAGTCGCCCTCGCGCAGGGCGTCCTGGGAGTCGGCGACGAGCTGGGCGCACACCTCCGCGTAGGAGCCCGGCTCGTCTTCGGCTCCGGGACGGGCCAGCCGGTCGACCAGGGCGTCGTCCAGGACGATCTCCGGGCCGCCGCGCTGCGCCAGCGCGAGCAGCACGGCGTCGCGCGGGCCGCCGTCGTCCGGCGGGTCGGCGCGCCGCCGCCCGCCCGGCGGCAGCAGGTAGCCGGCCGGCGGGCCGATCCCGGCCTCCGGATCGACCACCTCCTTGACCGGGACCAGCACACCGGTCCCGTACCGGGCGATGAAGTCGGCCCGGTAGGACGCCAGCGGGTCGGCCGGTGCCAGGGCGGGCGGGGCGACCCGCCAGGCGACCGCGGCGGCCCGTTCGAGCTCCGCCGCGACCTCGTGCGGGAGGACGATGTCGGCGTCCATCTCCAGATCGACCTGGATGAGCCGGTCGCCCGCCCGCACCCGGCGCATGGCGGACGTCGCCGCCCGCCACGCCTCGCGCCCCTTCCCGGGAGAGGTCTCCGCGTAGGCCGCGAGCGCGGCACGGACCTCGGCGAGGCCGGCCTCCTCCGGCAGCCGCTCCAGGACGTGCCCGAGGGGATCGTCCGCGGTGGCCGGCGGGCGGAGGTCGGTGAGCAGGAACTCGCGCTCGACGAGCTGGGCCACCATCCGCCGCACCGACTCCGGTGGCGCGTCCGGGAACTCCGCGCACAGCCGGCCGACCAGCTCGGCGTGGCCGATGGGCCGGCGGGCGGCGGCCATCGCGGCCCGCGCCGCGCGCGTCGCCCGCACCGTGTGCTCCCGGTCGTCGGGGGCGCGCTCGTCGGTGTCCTCGCGGACGAGCGGGAGCACGAGCCGGTCGCCGCGGACGGAGCAGAGGTCGTTGGCGACCAGGCGCAGCCGTCCGAGCACCGCCGGGTGGGTCTCCCACGGGCGGATCACCTCGATCAGCCAGCCCATGTCGGCGCGCACGTGCTTGCGGTGGGCGCCGCCGAGCCGGAACTTCGGCTCCGCGTCGAACCGCGCCGCGGCCACGCCCGCCATGAGCCCGAAGGGGGTAGGCCGGTGCGTCATCCGCGCCAGGTACCGGGTGGTCGCCAGCACGGCCCGCCGCAACCCCGCCGCGGGGACGTCCGCGCCGGTCACGACCTTGTGCAGCGCACCGTCGAGCCCGGCGCTGGACACCGCGACGGCCTCGCGGACGCCCGGGACCTCCGCCACCGCGCGCAGGTAGCGGCGCATCGCCTCGGTGGACGCGAGGCCGGCCGGCGGCTCGGGCACCGGCGCCCCGGCGGGCGACGCGGACAGCCGGACGATCGCGGCGTCACCGGCACGGAACGGCGGCTCGTGCGCCATCTCCACCCCCAAGCGGTTCGGACACGGCCTCCACATTAGGTCGGCGCATTGGCTTCGCTCCATCATTTCCAAGATCCTGAAAATAAGCCGGTACCGCCGAAATCCCGGCCTATCGTGGCGCCATTGGCCGGCCCCCACTTCCATGGTGCGGGAAAGCCGATCCGGCCGACCGGTGACGAGACGGAAGGGTTTTTCACCATGGGTGAATTCGATCTGGACCCGAGAGTGGAGGGCGCCGCGGGCTTCGGCTGGGAGGCGCACTTCCGCGGCGCCGCGCCCGGCCCCGGCGGCATGCGGATGGCCGACGACAGCGACGGCTGCGTCTACGCGTGCGACCCCACGTGGCACACCTGCAGCTGCATCGGCTGCGGCCCGACCGCCGCGTGCAGCCACACCTGCGGGGCCACGGGCAACCCGTGCCTGTGCTGATCGGGCGAGGGTGAGGCGAACGAACCGCCGGCGAGTCCCCGGCCGTACGGCGGAGCGGGATCCGCTGTTCGGGCGGGGGCTCCGCTTCGCGCACGACGCCCCGTCCGGGACGGGCGCCGGCTCCCTCGCGACGCTGCGCGAGCTCCCCGCCATCGTCGGGACGGCCCTGCGGCTCGGCCGCCGCGCCGATCCGGCCGCGCTGGCGGCCGTCGTGACGAGCCAGCTCGTGCTGGGCGTCGCCGCCGCGGCGACCTACCTCACGACGCAGCGCCTGCTCACCGGCCTGTTCTCGGCGGCGCCCGCGGACGCGAAGGTCCGCGCCCTGGTGCCGGTCGCGGCCGTGATGGCCGGCGCGATGGCGGCCCGCGGCCTGTGCGAGGCCGTCGCCATCGCCGCGTCCGGACGGCTCGGCCCGCGGATCGCCCGGCTCGCCCAGCTCACGCTGCTGGAGCGGGCCGTCCGGGTCGAGCAGGCCGTGATGGAGGACGCCGACTTCCACGACCGGCTCGGCACCGCGCGGCAGGGCGCCGCCGCCACCTCGCGCGCCACGCAGAGCGCGGTCGGCCTGTGCGGCGGGCTCGTGTCGATCCTCGCCGCCCTGTGGGTGCTGCTCGCGCTGAACCCGCTGCTGGCGCCGCTGCTCGTCGTCGCGCTGGCGCCGCGCGCGTGGAGCGTCGCCCGGACCGCCGGCGCCCGGCACGCGTCCACCAAGCGCTGGATGCAGCTGACCCGGCAGATCGACCTGCTCGGCCAGCTGATGACCAGCCACGAGGCCGCGGAGGAGGTCCGCGCCCACCGCGTGGGCGGCTTCCTGCTGGCGCACTACCGCCGCCTCGCGACCGTGTCGACGCGGGAGCAGGCCCGGCTCGCCCGCGAGGAGGCGCTCACCCGCGCCCTCGCCGGCGCGCTGAGCGGCCTCGCCGCCCTCGGCGTCTACGGCGTGCTCGTGCTGCTGGTGGTCGACGGCCGGACGACGTTCGCGGTCGCCGGCACCGCCGCGTTCGCGATCCGGAGCGGCCTGGCGAGCCTGACCTCGTTCGTCATGCAGTTCCAGCAGCTCTACCAGGACGGGCTGCTCATCGTCGAGTGGCGCGAGGTCTGCGCGCGGGCGGAGGAGGCGGCCGTGCCGGCGCGCGGGACGCCGCTCGCGTCGCCGGTCGAGACGATCAGCACCCGCGGGCTGCGGTTCAGCTATCCCGGCGCGCGGACGCCGGCGCTGGACGGCGTCGACCTCGACATCCGGCGCGGCGAGGTCGTCGCGCTCATCGGCGCGAACGGGTCCGGCAAGTCGACCCTCGCCAAGCTGCTGGCCGGCCTGTACCTGCCGTCCTCCGGAAGCGTCCGCTGGAACGGCGTCGCGACCGGCGACCTCGACCGCGCCACCCTCTGGGACCGGATCGCCCTGGTCTCGCAGGACTTCGTCCAGTGGCCGTTCACCGCGCGGATGAACGTCGTCGCGGGACGCGCGGACCGCGACGCCGACGAGCCCCGCCTGGCGCACGCCGCCCGGTCCTCCGGGGCCGACGCCGTCGTGGACCGCCTCGACGACGGCTGGGACACGCTCCTCGCCCGGGAGTTCTTCGGCGGCACCGACCTGTCCGGCGGCCAGTGGCAGCGCCTCGGCCTCGCCCGCGCCTGGTACCGCGGCGCGCCGGTCCTCATCGTGGACGAGCCCACGTCCGCGCTCGACCCCGCCGCGGAGATCGACGCCTTCCGGCGGATCACCGAGTCGGCCGCCCGCGGCACGACGGTCATCCTGATCACCCACCGCCTCGCCTCGGTCGCCCGCGCGGACCGCATCCACGTCCTGGAGGCGGGCCGGATCGTCGAGGAGGGGACGCACGCCACGCTGATGGCCGCCGGCGGCAGGTACGCCGCGATGTACCGCCTCCAGGCCGAGCAATTCCTGGTGGACCGGTGAGCCGGCTAATCGACGCGGAATCGTTAATCGCCGCGGGCGCCGTTCCCGTGCCGTTTCCCGCCCGGCCGGCCCGGGCCGTTCTTCGGCGGGCTCTCGATGATGATCCTGATCACGCGTCCCGACCCGCATTTCCCGGACGGTGCTCTTCCGCCGTTTCCCGTTCCCATGGCACGAGCCTTTCGTCCGCCGGGGCGCCCGGCCGGGCGCCCCGGCTGCTTGACGCTTCAACCACATGCCGGAAGCGTGCCATCACGGACCGCGGCCGAGCCAGCGGCGGCCCTGCCAAAAATCCCGTCTTTCCTGCCATCCCCAGCGGGTGCTAGGAGCACTTCGAGCGGTACGGCTCCAGCTCCCCGGCCGCACCGCCGGAGGACCGCCGCAGGCGCGTGACGCCGCGCCGGTAGTCGCTCGGCGCCATCCCGTGCCGCTCGACGAACCGCTCGCGCAGGACGCCCGCCGAGCGGTAGCCCACCCGCCGCGCCACCTCCTCCAGCGGGAGGCGGGTGGTCTCGATCAGCTCCGCGGCGCGGTCCAGCCGCTGGGCGACCAGCCAGGCGTACGGGGTCGTCCCCGTGACGGCCTTGAACCGGCGGGCGAACGTCCGCGGGCTCATCATCGCCCGGGCCGCCAGCCCGTCCACCCGCAGCGGCAGGTGCAGGTGCGCCCGCGCCCAGGCGAGCAGCTCCGCCAGCCGCTCGTCCTCATCCCCCGGCAGCGGGGCGGCGGGCCGCTGGGCCTGCTCCCCGGCGCGGTGCGGCGCGACGACGAGCGGTACCT
>NZ_CAACUY010000371.1 GCF_900659615.1 Actinomadura fibrosa
GTCATGGGTTCTTTCCTTTTCTGTCGGCCGGCGGAGTGTCCACCGGTCTGGCTTGTCGAGCTGGTCCTTCGGGTCGCGGCCGGGGGCGGGCACGGCCTCCGGCGCGGACGCCGCGGACTTCGCCGTCCGCGCCGGGTCCACCCTGGACGCGCTCGGAGCCCTCGCCGAGCGCGCGGGAGCGCCCATCGTGGTGCGCGACCAGCGCGTCCATCTCGGCGCGGCGGTCGGCTCGCCCGCCGATCCGGCGCCGGTGGCGCTCGACCCGGACGCCAACCTGGTGTCGCTCAGCAGCTCGTCCGCCGAGGACACCGCCGCGCGCCCGTCCTTCCCGCCCGGCGGCGCCGCGCGCCCGGCGATCCGGACGACCGTGGACGCGGTCGTCCTCGGCCACCCCCGCTTCCGAGTGGGGCAGGTGGCCGCGACGAGCAACCTGTCCGGCGTGCCGGCCGGGCCGCTGCGGGTGACCCGCGCGGTGCACCGGTTCCTGCTGGACGGCGGCTACACCACGGAGCTGCGGCTCGTCGCGTGCGGGCCGGGCGACCGCGTCCGCGTCGCGGACGGCGCACAGGCCGTCGTGGACCGGGTCTACGACGCCGTGGCCCGCGACCGGGCCGACCATCCGTCCGTGGACGTCGGCGAGGTCACCGGCTACGCGCCCGGCGCGGACGGCCGGCACCAGGCGTCGCTGCGCTACGGGCAGGCGCCGGGCGCCGCCGTCGCCGCGCCCGCCGTGGCGAGCCCGGTCGGGACGGCCGTGGAGCTGCGCGGCAAGCCGGTCGCGTCGGCGTTCGCCTTCCACAAGACGGGCCTCGTCACGCCGGTCTACGCGGGCATGCGGGCGCTGCTCGCGCACAACCGGGGCGAGGTCAACGACGCGGTCGTCGCCGGGTTCGTGTGGGCGGACGGCCAGGAGCGCCCGCCGAACCGGCCGGGCGACCACTGGCTGGCGCTGCCCACGGAGCTGGGCGCGGACGGCCTGCCGCGCGGCAAGGGCGCCAACGACCTGACCGACGCGTCCGGGCGGCGGGTCGTGCAGGCGGCCGGGCTGCACCTGCTGGTGGGCTCCGGCGCGCTGCCGGACGTCGGCGTCCGGCCGGACCCGCCCGCGGACGACACGATCACCATCGAGCACCAGAGCGGAACGAGGATCACAGTGGACTCGCACGGCGCGATCAAGATCAGCACCTCCGGCCATCCGGTGACGCTGACGAACGGCTCGGTCAGCCTGAGCCTCGACGGCACCTCGGTGAAGGTGTCGTGATGCCCGCCGTACTGACCGAGTCGTCCGACCTGCGATGCAGCCACGGCGGGAAGATCCTGGCGAAACCGGGCAGCCGCACGCTCGTCGTGGGCAAGGCCGCCGTGCTCGTGCGCGCCGACCTGAAGGACGCGGCCGTCGCGGGCTGCCCGGTGTCGCCGTCGCCCTGCCTGACGGTCACCTCGGTGACGGCCGGCCTCGCGACCACGCTCAAGGTCGGAGAGGAGCCCGTCCTGCTGGCCACCGCGCAGGGCGTCACGAGTTCCGGCACCTGGTCGGTGGCGGACGCGGCGCAAGACAAGCTGGAGGCGACATGACGACGCCGTTCGGTGGCTCGTTCGGGCGCGGCCTGCTGCTCGACGACGGCGACCTGGTCCTGGACGGGGGCCGGCTGCGGGAGGTCGAGGGCGGCGCCAACCTCAGCCAGGCGCTGACGCTGCGGGTGCTCACCCCGTTCGGCTCCGACCCGTTCGACACCGGCTACGGGCTGGACATCGGCGCGGCCTTCACCCGCCCGAACACGGTGACCGGCGTGAAGCAGCTCGTGCAGCTCAACCTCGTCCGGACGCTGGGCGCCGACCCGCGCGTCCGCGACATCCGCCGGGTGGTCTTCGCCGACGACCCGGAACTGACCGCCGCGGACCCGGCCCTCGCGGCCGCCGCCGAGGACGCACGGCGCCGCCGCGTGCTGACCGCCCTCGTGGACCTGGACACCGTGGCGGGCGATCCGCTGACCATGACGCTGGACGTGGGGGTGTAACCGCCGTGACCGATTTCGGGGTGACCGACGAGGGCTTCGTGCTCAAACCGGTCGACCAGATCCTCGGAGAGGCGTTCGACCGGGCGCGGGCGGTGTTCGACGACGTCGACCTGACCGCCACCAGCCCGCTGCGCAAGATCCTGGAGGTGACCGCCGCCGAGGACGGCGAGCTGTGGAAGCGGATGGAGGACCTGTACTTCGGCAACTTCGTCTCCACCGCGTTCGGCGACAACCTGGACCTGCTCGGCGAGGACGTCGGGCTGGCCCGGCGGAACCTGCCGAGCAGCGGCAGCGTCCGGTTCATGCTGGGCGGGGCCGCGCAGGGCCGCACCTACACCGTCCCCGAGGGCGCGATCGTGGTGACGGCGCCGCCGGTGCGGGCGTTCGGCACGACCGCGCCGGTCGCGCTGACGGCCGGGCAGGGCTCCGCGACCGTGAAGGTGGTCGCGTTCGAGCCGGGTCCCGGCGGGGACGTGCCGGCCGCGGCGATCGTGGACATCGACCCGACCTACCGGGCGACCTTCCTGTCGGACTTCGGCGCGGCGTCCCTCACCGTGACCAATCCCGCGGCGTTCTCCGGCGGGACGGGCGAGGAGGCCGACGACTCCTACCGGGCCCGCCTCGCCGGGCTCGCCCGCAACCTGTGGACGGTGGAGTCGGTCGCGCAGGCGGCGCTCGGCGTCAGCGGCGTCCTGGACGTGGTGGTGTCCGATCCGCGCGGCGGCGTGGACGTCTCGCAGAGCTTCTTCGGCACGTTCCTGTTCGACCAGCGGACCTTCAGCTCCGACGCCCGCCGGATCGGCGAGCCGTACTTCTTCACCGTGCTGGTGGCGCACGACCTGCGCGCGCCGTGGCACACGGTCGGCGCGGTGCGGGGCGTGTCCGAGCGGGTGAGCGCGGCGGTGGACGCGGTGCGCCCGGTCGGGGTGCACGCGAACGTGGTGGAGGCCGACCACATCCAGATCGGCGTGCGCGCGACCCTGGTCGTGGAGGCCGGATCGGACGGGACGGCGCTGCTGGCCTCGATCCGGCAGCGGCTGGCCGACGCGGTCGCCACCCGGCGGCTCGGCGGGGACGTGCTGTACTCGCAGGTCGTCCGGGCGTTCGTGGAGCAGCCCGGGGTGGTGGACGTGCGCGGGCTGCACCTGCGGCGGCTGCCGCCGGCGCCGGGCCGGGTCGCCTTCGGCGGCGTGCCGCGGCAGAGCGCGGTCGCCGAGGCGGCCGTGGGCGAGAACCTGCGCATGGGGCAGAACGAGCTGGCCGTGTTCGCGTCGGGCGGGGACGCCTTCGACATCACGCTGGTGACGTCATGACCGCGCCGCTGACCAACGCCCTGCCGACGACCGCGCGGCCCGCGACCGCGCTGCCCACGATTGCGGTGCCGACGACCGCGCCGCCGCTCGCCGCGTCCCGGATGGGCGCCCGGCTGACGACGCCGTTCCAGCGCGGCGCGGACACCCTGCCGCTGGAGCTGCGGCCGGGCGCGGGCGCCACGAAGGCGACGGTCGCGCCGTACGACTTCGCCGAGCACCTCGCGCGGTTCGACCGTCCCGCCGCGCCCGCGTACGTGGTGGCGGCGACGCGGAGGCTGTCCGTCGACACGGTCGTGACGGTGACGTTCACGCAGCCGGGCGCGGCGCCGCGGACGGCGCAGGCGCGCTTCCCGGCGGGCACGCCGGCCGGGTTCTCGGCGGCCGTCCCCGTCCCGGTGTCGGACCAGGTCCGGCTGACGGCGCTGGAGGCGACGGCGGGCCCGGACGGCACCGCGGACGCGCTGTTCACGGTCACGGCGCTGCTCGGCACGACCGCCCGGCTGCTGTGGGTGATCGGCGGCGAGCGCGACCAGCTCGCCGGGCACCTCGCCGACGTCGTCGCGCAGCGCCACCTGCCCGGCGCGACGGGGCGCAGCCTCGACCTCATCGGCACCGACCTCGGCGTGCCGAGGTTCCCGCCGCTCCCGTACGGCTTCGACGCCGACACGGTGGCGCTCTACCACCTGGACGACACCGCCGGTCCCGCGCAGGACGTGACCGGCCGGTATCCCGGCCGGACCGGGCACCCCGGCACCCTCAAGGGGACGGTGCTGCCCGGCGCGCCCGGCCGGTACGGGACGGGGTTCGCGTTCGCGTCGGACGACGCGGCGGTGGAGGTCGCGATCGACCCCGCGTTCGACGTCCCCGCGTCCGGCGGCGCGACGTTCGAGTGCTTCGTGCGGCCCGACCCGTCCGGGAAGGACGGCCAGATCCTCTTCAAGCATCCGGCACCGGGCGGGACCGGGGCGGGCTGGACGCTGTCGGTCGGCGACTTCGGCCGCGGCGTGGCCCGCAACGTGCGGCTCGCGGTGTCCGACGGGACGCTGCCGCCGGTCACGCTGCACGCCGACACCGGCCTGCCCACCGACGCGTTCACGCACGTCGCCGGGGTCCTGGACGGGACGGCGAAGACGCTGACCCTGTTCCTGGACGGCGTGCCGCGCGCCACGGCTCCGACCGGGAACCTGGGCGCGGTCCGCAACACCGCGCCGCTGCGGATCGGGCCGGGCGGCAGCGGCTTCCGCGGGATCATCGACGAGGTGCGGGTCTCCGCCGTCGCCCGGCCGGACTTCGCGCCCGTCCTGGGCGAGGCGGACGAGCACTACCGGCGGCGGCTGCGCGTGTTCCGGCGCTGGGAGCTGCCGACCCCCGCGAACCTGACCGCGATGCTGAACGAGCTCGTCGGCAGGATCGGCGGGCTCGACGACCCGCTGGTGGTGGACGACGCGAACGCCCCGCTCGTGCGCGGCACCCGGCTCGTCCGCGTCCGCCCGGCGACCGTCGCGGCGGCCTCGCGGAGCCGTCCGAGGCGGGGCCGCGCCGGGCCGCCGTCTTCGTCCGCCGGACGCGGTTCCATCAGCGCCACCGCCTGCGCCACCACGCCGACGCCGTCCGCGACGACGTGGTGCATGAGGAACACGACGGTCGTGCGTCCGGGCGCCGCGCCGCGCACGAGGAACATCCGCCACAGCGGACGGTCGCGGGGCAGCGGCGCCGACTGGATCCCGGCGATCAGGTCGCGGAGCCCGCCCATGCCGTCCACGTCCCGCTCGACGACGTGCCACGACCAGTCGATCTCCGGGTGGTCGCGCCAGACCGGGCGCCGCCGGTCGGGAGCGCTCAGCCGCTGCCGGAACCGCGGCAGCCGGTCGAGCCGCTCGCCGACCACCCGGACGAGGTCCGCGCGCTCCACCGCGTCCCGCGAGGTGTCGAGCATGATGACGCCGCCCGCGTGCTGCGGCGCGTCGGCGGTCTCCACCGCGAGGAAGAACGCGTCGGGCGCCCGCACCCGGACCGCCCCGGCGGGCGGCGTGGTGCGCTCGGCGACGAACACCGCGGCGGCGACCAGCGGCACCGCCGCGACCGCGTCCAGCAGGTAGTGGTTCGCGGTGGCCATGATGACGTAGCCGGTCACGACGACGTGCGCGGCGTTCAGCCCCTGCACCCACCGCCGCGCCGAGACGCGCGCCAGCTCCACGCCCACCCACAGCGTCCAGGCCATGTGCAGCGACGGGACGGCCGCGTACCGGTCGGCGTGCTCGACCATCGGCGACCCCCACGACCCCCAGGTGCGCCCCAGCCGGACCGTGTCGACGAACCCGAGGTCCGCCATGAACCGGGGCGGCATCACCGGGAACAGCGCGAAGCAGGCGATACCGCCGAGGTTGAGCAGGACGAACGCGTTGCGGGCCGTCCGGTACCGCTCCGGATGGCGCAGGTAGAGCCAGGCGAGCAGGCCCAGCGCCGCGGCCAGGTAGGTGATCGCGTACTCGTAGTTCGCCAGGACGCGCCACACCGGCTGCCCGGCGAGCCACCCGTTCAGCGTCCGCTCGACATCGATGCCGAGGACGCGTTCGAGGTCGTAGACCAGCCGGCCGTGCTCGCGCGCGGCCCGCGCCCGCGCCTCCTCGGGGAGCATCACCACGAGGGAGTAGAGCCCGAACACCGCCAGGCCGAGCAGCAGCTCGCCGCGGAGGCGCCCCCGCACGGCGCCCCGCGGCAGGACGGACTCGGGCGCGGTCACCGCCGCGCGCGTCCCCGGCGCGCTTCCCCCACACCGGCGATCTACCCACCTTTCCGCTGGTCAGACGGTACGCGCGGGAGTGATCGGGAGGCGGCCGCGCGCACCCGCCCCCGAACCTTCGGACGAATCTCGCCAATTCGGGAACCATCTGGCGGAGCCTCGCGTCATCGATATATCGTTGTCCTATCGCGAGAGATCAAAGAGAGCTCTCAGAAGGTGGTGGAGAACATGGGATCGGCACACGCGCACGGACCCGACTGGCGCTGGGCGTTCGCGGCGGCGGCCCTCGGCGCCAAGGCCGCCCACGCGGCGTCCCGGCACGCCGGCGGGCACGGCCACGGGCCCGGCGGCCCCT
>NZ_CAACUY010000372.1 GCF_900659615.1 Actinomadura fibrosa
CCCGCGCGCACCCAGCTCGTCCAGCACCAGCCGGTGCAGCTTGGCCCAGACCCGCGCCGCACTCCACTCGGTGAAGCGGCGGCCGCGCGGACCTCGGCCCGGGTGCGGCGGCTCGTCCCGCCGGCGTGCCGCAGGGCGATCCTGACCGCGCGCTCGCTGAGGTCGATGGCGCTCGACGCGAACAGGGCGGTCACGGCCCGCACGGTGGCGTCCGCGCGCTCGCGGCTCCGCGCCGTACGGTCGAGCCAGCCCAGCGCCGCGCGGACGAGCTTCTTCTCCGGACGGGACAGCGCACCGGCGGCGGCCTCGCGGAAGAGCCGCTCGTCCAGCGCGCCCAGCTCGTCGGCACGGCGCACGTGGCGCAGCGCCAGGGCGGCGACGGCGGCCGGCGCGGACGGCAGCAGCCGGACATGGTCGCGGAGCCGGGCGCGCACCTCGTCGTCCGTGGGCTCAAGATCCTCGTACAGCCGCGCGAACCAGCGGAGGCCGTGCGGACCGCCGCCGCGCAGCAGGCGGTCGGCGCAGCCGTCCAGCAGCACCGCCCGGTCGAGGCGCCCCGCGGCGGCCAGCGCGGCCAGCGCCGCCAGCCAGGTGCGCCCGTCACCCGTCCGGTTCACCTCGTGGGCGAGCGCCGCGCCGATACCGTCCGCGGTGAAGAGGCGCGGGACGAGCGCGTCCAGGAACGCGTCCTCGGCGAGCGTCGCGGGATCGGGACTCGGATCGGCGAGCACCCAGCCGAGGACGAAGCCGTCCGCGGCGGGCGGCGCCGCACCGGACTCCTGCGCGAGCGTCGCCGCCATGTGCCAGAGCGGCATGCCGCGTTCCCGGTCCTCGGCGGGACGCAGCTTGCCGGCCACCCGGCGCGCGACGTCGGCGCGCCAGGCCGGGGGCCGCTGGGCCGTCACCGCGCGCAGCGCCGCGCGGAGGCCGGGATATCCGGTGTCGCCCCAGGGGCGCAGGTCGAGGCGGCACAGCCACGCCGCCGCCGCGGCGGCCCCGCCGATCGTGGCCGCGCCGGCGACCAGCAGCGCCTCGCGCATCCCCGGCGGAAGCCCCCGTCGCGCGACGATCATCGTCGCCACCCGGCCGGGCAGCTCCTTGGCGAGGCCGCGCCGCTCGGCCGCCGACAGCTCGACCAGCACCGAGGTGAGCCGGTCGAGGTCGCCCTCTTCGATCGGCCCGCTGACGTCGTCCCACCCGATCATCGGCGGACGACCCCCGCGGCGAGGCCGTGCTCGCGGCGGAGCCGGGTCAGCGGCGCCCTCGTCCGAGCGAGCGCGGTGCCTGGTGGTGCGGTCGTCGCCATGACCGCACCGTAGGGCCCCGGATCGATGGATCGGCGGCGAAACGCCCTAATCGCGGTCGATCTGTCCCGGGAAGAGCAGCGCCAGCTCGTGCGGATACCCGCCGATCAGCCGCAGCTCGTCGTCGGTCAGCGGGCGGCCCGTCTGCGCGTTGCACAGCTGGACGAGCGTGAAGGCGAGGTCCTCGTCCACCGGCTCGATGCCCAGCCCGTCCATGACGTGCCGGAACCCGGCCTTGCCTCCGTACTCGCCGGTGAGGACGACGCGCCCCCGCCGCGTGTGCCAGTCGTCGGGGAACGGGCCGAGCGTCTCCTCGTCGTACAGCTCGTAGTTGCCGTGGTCCTTCAGCGCACCGTCCGCGTGGATGCCGGACTCGTGCGCGAACGCGTTCCGCCCGACGCCGACCTGGTTGTAGGGGAGCGGCTGGCCGAACGCGTAGCTCGCCCACAGCGAGAACCGGCGCGCCCACGACAGGTCGATGGGATCGCCGATGGCCGCGCCGCGGTCCTCCAGGCCGAACCCGTGCCGGAACGCGAGGATCGTCGACAGCAGGTCGGCGTTGCCGGACCGCTCGCCGATCCCGTTCACGCACGTGTTGATCCACGCGTCCTGCCCCGCGTCCAGGTCGCCGAGCGCGCCCGACACGGAGTTGGCCACCGCCAGGCCCAGGTCGTTGTGGCAGTGCGTCTCGATGGGCAGCCCCACCGTGGACGCGAGCTTGGCGAAGCGCTCCCTGATGCGCTCCGGGGTGTCGCCGCCGATGGTGTCGCAGTAGCGGACGCGGTCCGCGCCCGCCTCCTTCGCGGCGAGCGCGAACTCGGTGAGGAAGCCGTCGTCGGTGCGCGAGCCGTCCTCGGCGTTGACGCCGACGGTCGCCGCGCCGCCCGCCTTCGCCGCGCGGACGGCGCCGACCATCTCGCGGATGATCGCGTCCCGGTCCAGCCGCCCCCGGAACTTGTTCGCGATCATGTAGTCGGACGTCGAGATGGACAGGTTGTAGTGCGCCAGCCCGGTGCCGCCGGCCTTCACCGCGACGGCCTTCTCCACGTCCGCGGCCACGCCCCGGCACCAGCCGGACAGCCGGAGCCCGCCGAACGCCCCCGCCTCCGCCAGCGCGATCTGCGCCCGCACGTACGGGGCCTCGTGGAACAGGAACGGGAACCCGATCTCCGACTGCGCCGCGCCGAGCCGTCCGAGATAGAAGTTGACCATCGTCTTGCCGAACTTGGACAGCCCGGTCCGGGCCGTCTGGACGCCGTCGCGGTTGGTGACGTCCAGGAAGTGAATCTGCGCCATGCGCTCAGATTGACACCGCAATCCACATGTATCAATATTGATGAAAATCAATGTGAGGGGATGGGGATGGCGGAGGAGGGCCAGGTCGGCGAGTGGATCGACGCCGCCGCGGCGGCCGAGCGCCTCGGTGTGAAACAGGCCACGCTGTACGCCTATGTCAGCCGCGGCGTGCTGCGCCGGCGGCACGCCCCGGACGGTCGCCGCAGCCTTTTCGATGCCGCCCAGGTGGAGGAGCTGGCCCGGCGCGGTCGTCCCCGGCGCCCGCCGGGCCCCGGTGAGCTGGCCATCGAGTCCGCGATCACCGCCTTGGGGGTCGACCGTCCGCACTACCGGGGCCGCGACGCGCTGGAGCTCGCGGCGAGCTGGACGTTCGAGCAGGTCGCCACCTGGATCTGGACCGGCGACGACGTCGACGCCTTGCCGCCGGACGCCTCGTCGCCGGAGGTCTGGCTTCCGGACGAGGAGGGCGCCGCCGCGGCCGTCGCGGCGCAGACCGGCCTGCCCGGCGACCTCCTGCCGCTGGACCGGATGCAGATCATCGTCGCCGTGCTGGCCGCGACCGCGCCCCTGCGCCACCACCTCGACCCGGCCGGCGTCATCGCGACCGCGCGCTCGCTCATCGCCGGCCTCGTCGCCGCCCTGCCCCCCGCCGAGGGGAACACCACGGCCGCGAGTGAGGGGCGGATCGCTGAGCGCCTCTGGACGCGGCTGTCCGCGGAGCCGCCCCGGCCCGGGATGCTGCGCGCTCTTGAGGCCGCGATGATCGTGATGGCCGACCATGAGCTGGCGGCGTCCACGGTCGCCGCCCGCGTCGCCGCGTCCGTGCGCGCCGACCCGTACGCCGTCGTCTCCGCCGGGCTCGGCGCGGCGAGCGGGCCGCTGCACGGCGGCGCCTCCTACGGCGCCGAGCGGCTGCTCGCCGAGGTCGGCGCCGGTGCCCCCGCGTCCCGGGTGATCGCGGAGCGGCTGCGCGCCGGCGAGCGGATCCCGGGATTCGGGCATGCGGTCTACAGGTCCGGCGACGCCCGCGCCACGTTCCTGCTGGACCTCGTCAGGGACGCGGCGCCCGGGCACGAGCGGCTCGCCGCCGCCGAGAAGGTGCTCGCGGAGGCCGCGCGGCGCCGCCTGCCCGCGCCCAACTCCGACTTCGCGCTGGCGGTGCTCGGCGCGGTCGCCGGTCTCGGCCCCGGCGCCGGGGAGGCGGTCTTCGGGGTCGCGCGCACCGCCGGCTGGCTGGCGCACGCGCTGGAGGAGTACGGCCGGCGCGGCATCCTGCGTCCGCGCGCCGTCTACGTCGGTCCGCCGCCCGGCTGACCGCACGGGACGCCGCACTCGCCCGCGTTCCCGGCGGCGCCTTCGGCCCTGGTGGAGGCGGGTGTGCGCCCGGTCAGAGGGCGGAGGCGGGGGTGTGCCCGGGCTCGGCGGAGGCGGGGGTACGCTCGTTGACGTGCGACGGTTCCTCACCCCAGGCTGGCTCGGGCTGCATCTGCTGGCGATCGTGCTGTGCGCCTCGTTCCTCGGTTTCGGCTGGTGGCAGTACGACCGCGCCCAGGCCGGCAACGACCGGAGCTGGGCCTACACCTTCGAATGGCCGATCTTCGCCATCTTCGTGATCGTGATGTGGGTCAAGATGATCCGGGACGAGCGGGACGGCGTGGCGCCGCCCGCGCCCCAGGTGATCGAGGAGCCCGCGGAGGCGGCGGTCACGCGCGAGATCATCCGGCGGCAGGAGGAAGAGGACCCGGCGCTCGCGGCCTACAACCGCTACCTGGCGCGCCTCAACGCCGAGACGCACCGGCGCGACTGAGCGACCCCGGTCCGGGAGGCCCGCCGGGCGCCTGGCCAGGGGTCACGGGCGATCGGTCGAGGCACGTCCGGGCCGTCACGGGCGGCGGGCCGAGATGGGTCCGGGTCGTCACGGGCGGCCGGTCGAGGTGGGCCCGGTCGTCACGGGCGGCGGGCCGAGGTGGGCCCGGGTCGTGACGGGCGGCGGGTCGAGATGGGCCCGAGGCGGCACGGGCGGCCGGTCGAGGCCCGTCCGGATCGTCACGGGGAGCCGGGGACCGTCCCCGGCGAGAGGAAAGGTGTGGTCTGTGGAAGGCGCGGTGACCAGGTATCGCATCCTGGCCCTGGTGGTCGGCACGCTGCTCGTGCTGCTGGTGGTCGGGATGGTGCTCAAGTACGGGCCGACCGACCAGCCGGCGATGGCGGGCGTCGTGGCCCCCGTGCACGGCCTGCTCTACATGGTGTACCTCGCGGCGGCGTACGACCTGTGGCGGCGCACCGGCTGGCCGCTCGGCCGGATGGTGCTGATCGTGCTGGGCGGCATCGTCCCGCTGATGACGTTCTTCGTCGAGCGCAGGGTGGTCCGCGACGCGCGTGCGCTGGACCGCGCGCCCGCCGAGGTCGGCGCCTGACCAACGTCCGCGACGGCCGCTCCTCGGGGGTGGCGGGGCGGAGCGCGCTCCCGTAATGTTTGACTGAGTCAAACGTTGGAGGCGGGTATGGCGGGAACGGCGACCGGCACCATGGCGGACGCGACCGACGCGACCGGCGCGGCGGCGGACATCGCGACGGTGCGGGCGTTCAACCGGTTCTACACCGGCGTGATCGGGGTGCTGGGCGACGGGCTCGTCCGGACGCCCTACTCCCTGACCGAGGCCAGGGTGATCTTCGAGCTGGCGCAGCGCGCGGACACCGGGGTGCTGGAGCTGCGCCGCGCCCTCGGCCTCGACGCCGGCTACCTCAGCCGGATGCTCGCCCGCTTCGCCGCCGACGGCCTCGTCGTCCGGGAGCGGTCGGCGGACGACGCGCGCCGCCAGATCGTCCGGCTGACGCCGCGGGGCCGGGAGGTCTTCGCCATGCTGGACGAGCGGTCCAGGGCCGACATCCGCGAGCTGCTGGACGGCCTGCCCGGCGAGGACCGCACCCGCCTCCTCACCGCCATGCGGACCATCCAGGACGTCCTCGACGGGCGCCCGCGCCGGGACGAGGTCGTGCTGCGGCCGCTGCGGCCCGGCGACCTCGGCTGGGTCGTCCAGCGCAACGGCGCCCTGTACGACGAGGAGTGCGGCTGGGACCGCAGCTACGAGGCCCTCGTCGCCAAGGTCGTCTCCGAGTACGTGGACGGCCACGACCCCGAGCGGGAGAACGCCTGGATCGCCGAGGCCGGCGGCGTCCGGCTGGGCGCCGTCTTCTGCGTCCGGCGGGAGGACGACGTGGCGCAGCTCCGGCTGCTGCACGTCGAGCCGGAGGCGCGCGGCATGGGCGTCGGCCGTGCCCTGGTCGAGGAGTGCGTGCGGTTCGCCGCCGGGGCGGGCTACTCGGAGATCATGCTGTGGACCACGGCGTTGCAGCGGTCCGCGCACCGCGTCTACGAGCGGGCCGGATTCGCCCTGGTGGAAGAGGAGCCCCCGGTCGGCCGCTTCGGTGACGTCGTCCACGGGCAGGTCTGGCGCCGCAAGCTCTGACCGCGTCCTTCAGAGCACGCATCCGTGAGCGCCCTCGGCGCCGCGGCCTCCCGGGGACGTGCACCGGCGAGACGTGATGCTCGGCGAGGTCGGCCGCTACCGGGCGGCGCGCAGCGGGGTCGGCCGCTGCCGAGCGGCGCGCAGTGGGGTTGTTTGCTGCCGGGCGGGGCTCAGCTAGGTCGGCTGTTGCCGGGCGGCGTTCAGCGGGGTCGGCCGCTGCCGGGGCGGCGCTCCGGGTCGGCTGCTGCCGGGTGGCGCGCGGCGGGCAGGTCCATGCCGAGGTCGATCCGGTTGAGCAGGATCTGGAGCACGGTCGTGATGATCGTCGAACCGCCGGGGGTGCCGACGGCGAGCT
>NZ_CAACUY010000373.1 GCF_900659615.1 Actinomadura fibrosa
CGCGGCGAAGGCTGTCAACGACCACGCGCAGAAGACCGCCTCCGCCTTCGACATCCACACCCTGTCAGCGGACCGCATCCTGACCCACCTCGGTGAACGCTGGGGCGCCGAACCCGGCACGCTGGAACTGCACGCCCTCGACCGGGGGATCGGTTCCCGGGACGTCCTCGTCGCCGCGGCCCGACCGTACTACCTCCTGGCCAGATACAACCCCGACCTGATGGACCTGCGGCTCGGCCGCGCGGACGCGCCGCCGGCCGAGCCGGAACCGGAGTAGAACGGGGGCGCGCTCAGGAGCGGCGGGCGGCCCTGCCCAGGGACGGGTTGCCGTCCAGGTGGTCGATGCCCGGGAGGTCCGTGCCGGGCGGGACGACCTCGTCGATCGCGTCGAGCACGGCGGTGTCGAGGCGGACGTCGGCCGCCGCGAGCAGGTCGTCGAGCTGCTCCAGAGTCTTCGGGCCGATGATGGTCGAGGTGATCGCCGGGTGCTCGGTGACGAAGGCCAGCGCGAGGTGCGTCAGCGGCAGGCCGGCGTCGTCGGCGATCTTCGACAGCCGCTCGACGGCGTCGAACCGGACGGGGGCGCTCGGGTCCTCGTCGACCGACCGGCGCCACCGCTGGTTCCCGACGCCCGAGGCGAAGCGGGACCCGGCGGGAGCCTGCTCGCCGCGCCGGTACTTGCCGGTCAGCCAGCCGCCGGCCAGCGGGCTCCACGGGATGACGCCCATCCCGTGCCGCAGGCAGGCGGGCAGGACGGCCTCCTCCACGGACCGGGCGAAGATCGAGTACTGCGGCTGCTCGCACACGAACCGCGCGCCGCCGCTGCGGTCCGCCGCCCACTGCGCCTCGACGATCCAGTCCGCGGGGTAGGAGGACGAGCCGATGTAGAGGACCTTGCCCTGGCGGACGAGGTCGGTCAGCGCCGACAGCGTCTCCTCCAGATCGGTGTCCCAGTCGCGCCGGTGCATCTGGTAGAGGTCGATGTGGTCGGTGCCGAGTCGCCGCAGGCTGTCCTCGACCGCCTGGACGATCCAGCGGCGGGAGCCGCCGCGCCGGTTGCGGTCTTCGCCCATCGGGTTGAAGAACTTGGTCGCGAGGACGACGTCGTCCCGGCGCCCCTTGAGCGCCTTGCCGACGATCTCCTCGCTCTCGCCCGCCGAGTAGATGTCGGCGGTGTCGATGAAGTTGATCCCGGCGTCGAGCGCCCTGTGCACGATGCGCTCGCAGTCGCCGTGGTCCCCGTTGCCGATCGCGCCGAACATCATGGCGCCGAGGCACTGCGTGCTGACCTCGACACCGGTCCGGCCGAGCTTGCGGTACTGCATGCTGAAGTGCTCCTCCGTCGTGGATCTCCCACGCTAGGAACTGGAGCGCGCTCCAGGTCAAGGCGGCGGACGGCGGCGCGATCTGGCACTCTGTCCCGGATCGCCGGACAGGTGCCTTTCCTGTTATCGGCGCCCGGCCCGCGGGGTCTCTTCCACGTGGCCGAACGGGTCGGCCCGAGGTGACCGGAGGGACGTGCATGGACGGCGGCGACGAGCGGCTGGTCGCGGCGGCGCAGGCGGGCGACCGGGAGGCGCGGGAGCGGCTGGCCTCCGACTGCCTGCCCCTGGTGTACAACGTCGTCGGACGGGCCATGAACGGCCACGCGGACGTCGACGACGTCGTCCAGGACACCATGGTGCGGGCGCTGAACGGGCTCGGCGGCCTGCGCGACCCGGCGCGGTTCCGCTCGTGGCTGGTGGCGATCGCGATGAACCAGGTGCGTCGGCGCTGGTCGGCCCTCCGCAGGCGACCCGCGGTCGGGCTCGACGCGGCCCATGACGTGCCGGACCCGGACGGCGACTTCGTCGACGCGACCATCGTGCGGCTGGGCCTTTCCGGGCAGCGGCGGGAGGTCGCGGAGGCCACCCGATGGCTCGATCCCGCCGACCGTGAGCTGCTCGCCCTGTGGTGGCTGGAGGTCTCGGGGCAACTCACGCGTGCCGAACTCGCGGCGGCGCTGAGGCTCTCGCCCCGCCATGCCGCGGTCCGCGTCAACCGGATGAAGACCCAGCTGGAAACGGGACGGACGGTGGTGCGGGCCCTCGCCGCGACGCCTAGCTGCCCGGGCCTCGCCGAGCTGACGTCCGGCTGGGACGGCCGTCCCGCGCCGGTCTGGCGGAAGCGCATCGCCCGCCACGTCCGCGACTGCCGGACCTGCCTCGCGCACCGCCGATCACTCGCCCCGGCGGAGGCGCTGCTCGCGGGCCTCGTCCTGCTGCCGCCCCCGCCCCACCTGGCCGCCGCCGACCTGACGTCGCTGAAGCTCACCGGCCTCGCGACGCCGGTCGCGCACGGCGCGCGCAACGCGGCGATCGCCGGCAGCTCGGCCGCCGTGATCGCGGCGGCGGCCGCCGTCTGGTTCTTCACGCTGCCCGAGGACGAGCCCCGCCCGGCCGCCGCGCCGCCGAGCGCCACCGCCGTCCAGCGCGTGACCGAGCCGCCGACGTCGGCGTCGCCCCGGCCCTCACGCAGGTCGCCCAGCCCCCGGCGCTCGTCCAAACGGCCCACACCGAAGCCGCGCAAGCCGCCCGCGACACCCGTCCGGCAGGTCATCGCCCTCGTCAACGCCGAGCGGGCCCGCCACGGCTGCCGCGCCCTCCGCGAGAACGCCGCGCTGACCGCGGCCGCGCAGAAGCACTCCGCGGACATGGCCTCCCACCGCAAGCTCTCGCACACCGGCTCCGGCGGCCGGGACCCGGGCGCCCGCATCACCGCCGCCGGCTACCGCTGGACCGCCTGGGCCGAGAACATAGCCGCAGGCCAGCAGACCCCGGCGTCCGTCATGTCGTCCTGGATGAACAGCTCCGGCCACAAAGCCAACATCCTGAACTGCACCTACACCGACATAGGCGTAGGACGAGCCCCCGGCCCCAACGGCCCCTGGTGGACCCAAGACTTCGGAAAACGCTAACCCGAACGCCACCCAGGCGCCACACACGCACAACCCGAACAAACACCCCAAGAGCACCGCCACACGCGCAATGCGCCCCCGCACGCGCGCGATGCAGACCTCACACGCGCGGTGCGCCCCCACGCACGCGGTGCGCCCCCACGCACGCCGGGCGAACCACACACGGGTAACCCTCACACGTGCCGGGCAACCCTCACACGTGCCGGGCGAACCACACACGTGCTGGGCGAACCTCACACGCGTGCCGGGCGAATCCCGCGCGCAGGGCGAACCCGCCCCGGCCTGAATGCCGTGCTGCCGTGGTGCGCGAACCCCGCGCGCAGGGCGACTCCGCGCGTGCCGGGCGAGCCGCACGCGGGCCGGGCGAACCCGCGCGGTGCGGACTCCACGTGCGCTGTGCGAACCCACGCGTGCTGGGCGAATCCCGCGTGCCGGGCGAACCTCACTCGCGTGCCGGGCGAACCCTGCGCGCGCCGGGTGAACCGCATGCGTGCCGGGCGAACCGCACGCGTGCTGGGCGAACCTCGCGTGCCGGGCGAACCCGTCCCGGCCTGAAGCCGTGCTGCCGTGGTGCGGAACCTCGCGCGCGCAGGGTGACCCCGCGCGCGCAGGGTGAACCGCACGCGGGCCGGGCGAACCCGCGCGGTGCGGACCCCACGTGCGCTGTGCGCACCCACGTGCGCTGTGCGCACCCACGCGCGCCGGACGACCCCGCGCGTCGGGCGAACCTCACACGTGTGCCGGGCGAACCCCGCGCGCAGGGCGACCCGTCCTGGCCTGAATGCCGTGCTGCCGTGGTGCGCCAACCCCGCGCGCAGGGCGACCCCGCGCGTGCCGGGCGAACCCGCGCGCGGTGCGGACCCCGCGTGCGCTGTACGCACCCACGTGCGCCGGGCGAACCCGCGCGCTAGGCGAACCCACGCGCGCCGGGCGAACCGCATGCGTGCCGGGCGAATCCCGCGTGCGCCGGGCGAACCTCACTCGCGTGCTGGGCGAACCCGCGCGCGCAGGGTGAACCGCATGCGTGCCGGGCGAACCCCGCGCGCCGGGCGGACCGCACGCGTGCCGGACGATCCCCGGCGGCGTCGGGCGAGCCCCGCGCGCGCTATGTGAACCTCGTGCGCGTTGGCGATCCCGCGCGTAGGGCGGGCTCTCGCACCTTGTTCGAGCCCCAGCGGGCCGCTGACCGGAACGTTGCGATCGCGTGCGGGGCCAGGTTCGAGCTTGCGAGGACCTGATCGCGCAGTGAGCCGCTAGGCGAGTCGGAGCGATGCCAGCGATCGCCGCGGTGCCCGTTGAAGGAAGGCCCGCCAGGGCCGACGCCGAGGGCGACGCAATTACAACCTAGTGCCGAAGTCTTGCGTCCAGTACGGGGAGTTGCCCTTCTTGGCTACGCCTACGCCGATGTTCTTGAACTTGCAGTTCAGGATGTTGGCGCGGTGGCCGGGGCTGTTCATCCAGGACGACATGACGGACGCGGGGGTTTGCTGGCCCGCGGCGATGTTCTCGCCGTAGGTCGACCAGCGGTAGCCGGCGGCGGTGATGCGGTCGCCGGGGTCCTTGCCGCTGGGGTTGGTGTGGTCGAAGAAGTTGCGGGCGACCATGTCGGCGGAGTGGGCCTGGGCGGCCGACTGGAGTTTCGCGTCGAGGGTCAGCGGGCCGCAGCCGTGCTTGGCGCGTTCGGCGTTGGTCAGGGCGATGACCTGCCCGGCGGTCCCGCCGCCGGTCGGGGTGGTGCTCTGGCCGCCGGAGCCGGTGCCGGTGCTGGGCTTCGGCGTCGTGCGCTTCTTGGGGGCCTTGGGCTTGGCGGTCGGCTTCTTCTTCGCGGCGGTGGCGCGCCGCGGGTCCTTGGACGGTGCGCGGCGCGGGGTGGTGCTCTGCGCGGGGGCGGCGGGGGACGAGGCCGCGGACGGGGTGGACGCGGCGCGGTCGGCCACCGGGCGGGAGCCCGCGGGGTCGTCGGACGTGCCGGTCACCGCGTAGGCGACCCCGGCGGTCAGGCAGAGCGCCGCGGAGCCGGCCGCTCCGGCGATCCACCAGCGCTTCGGCACGGGGCGCCGCCGGAGGCGGCGGGGGCCGGGGCCGCGGTCCGCGCCTGCTCCATGATGCTTGCTCACGTATGCCACCTTTTCGGGATTCGTAAGGTTTGCCGGACGTCATGGAGACCCCGCCGGCGCGCGCGGATTACGGAAAACGTGCGGCGTCCTCCTCCGCGGCGCCGGGAGGGCCCATGCCGCCGGTTCCCTGTACGTCAGAAAAGGGTCAGCGGTTCGGCCGGGACGGGGTCGGGCAGCGGCTCGACCTCGGGGACGCGGGCCCGGACCTCGTCGTGGAACCGGCGGGCGAGCGCCAGTGCCTCCGCGTTGTCGGGGGTGTGGATGAAGACCGTCGGGCTCCTGCCCTCGCGCAGCCAGTCCGCGACCTTCCCGACCCAGGGGCGCCAGCCCTCGACGGTCCGCGCGGTGTCGTCGCGTCCGAGGTAGCGGACGATCGGGCGGTCGGTGAGGGCGGGCGCGCGGCGCGGCATGCGCGGCTTCTTCGTCCACGCCTCGCGTTCGGCGTCGGTGGTCGGGGGAGACTGGAAGAGGACGGTGGTGTCGAACGGGACCCATTCGGCGCCGGCGTCGGCGAGCATCCGTTCGAGGAGGCGTTCGGAGCGTCCGTCATCGAAGAAGGCGCGGTGCCGGACCTCGACGGCCGTTCTGAGGGAGCGGGGGAGCTTGCGGAGGAAGGCGGCCAGGCCGCCGAGGTCGGCGGGGGAGAAGGAGCCGGGCAGCTGCACCCAGAGGGCGTGGACCCGCGGGCCGAGCGGCTCGATGGCCGTGAGGAACGCGCGGAGGTCCTCGTCCGCTCCGGTGAGCCGCCGCTCGTGGGTGATCGTCTTGGGCAGCTTCACCAGGAAGCGGAAGTCGGGCGGCGTCTGCGCAGCCCAGCTCTCGACCGTGGCGCGGGCCGGGGTGGCGTAGAAGGTCGTGTTGCCCTCCACGGCGTCGCACCAGGACGCGTAGGCCCGCAGGCGCTCCTCGCGCGCGAGCGGATGGGGCAGGAAGCGCCCCTGCCACGGTGCGTGCGTCCACATCGCGCATCCCACATGAAGCCGCATGAACCCGACGCTACCGCCTGCCGGCGGCGGTCAGTGGTGGTACCGGTGGACGACCGCGTGGCCCTTGCCGCGTGAGATCATCCAGCGGTTGACCGGGGTGGTGAGCAGGAACGCCACCAGCAGCGAGAAGGCCAGCGAGCCCCAGAACAGGGCGCTGGCGAGGCCCGCGTCCATCGCGCCGGGGACGGCCACGACCACGGCGTTGTCGAGCAGTTCCATGACGGCGATCGACACGGTGTCCGCGGCGAGGGCCACGCCGAGCGCCGCCCGCAGCCCTACCCCGGCCCGCAGGACGCCGCGCATCGTC
>NZ_CAACUY010000374.1 GCF_900659615.1 Actinomadura fibrosa
GTACCGGGCGGCCGCGTCCTGGACGTCCGGGTAGCCGGGCGCCACACGCCGCGGTCCCCGTCCAGCGGGCTCGCCGCGGCCTCCCGCCACGTCCCGCACGGCCCGCTCCCGGCCGGCGGGCCCCCGCCTCCCGCCCGGCCCCCCGCCACGTAAGGAATGCCGCCATGCCTGGGAACGATCCCGCCCTCCCGTGGATCCGGCGGTTGCGGCCCGGCCTGAGAAGCAAGGTCCTCATGTTCTGCCTGCCGTACGGGAACGCCCCGGCGGCCGTCTTCGACGCGTTCGCCGAGGCGCTGGCCCCGTCGGTCGACGTCCTCGCCGTCCGGCACGACGTCGCGGACGGGCCGGTCCGGGGCCTGGCGGCGGAGAGCATCGAGGACCGGGCCGACCGGCTCGTCGAGGCCGTCGGCGACCGCGTCGACCGCCCGGTCGCGCTGTTCGGGCACGGCTCGGGCGCCGTGCTCGCCTTCGAGCTCGCGCGGCGGCTGGAGGAGGAGTACGCGATCGACCCCGTGGCGCTGTTCACGGCGGGCTGCGCCGCGCCGTCCCGGATCAGGGACGGCGGCGTGCGCGCGGCGGACGGCGCCTACGCGGGCATCGGGGCGTACGACTGCGACGGCCGGATGCGGGTGCGGACCGACATCTTCGCGTTCGGCGGGGAGGGCGACGCCGAGACCCCCGTGCCCGACGTCCTCGGCTGGCGCCGGCACACGGCCGGCGAGTTCCAGGCCAAGATCTTCACCGGCGGGCGGCGCTTCCTCGACGAGCACTTCGCCGAGGTGGTGAACGCGGTCACCGACTTCCTGCTGCCCGTGTTCGGCGCGGAGGTCATCGACATCCGCCGCGCCGGCTTCGGCCGGCCGGGCCGCCGGAGGGGCCGCGGCACCGGCGATCCCTGCCGCTGAGACGGGGACGCCCCTGCCCCTCGGGACGAGGCAGGGGCCGGGCGGCGCCGGTCGGGCGCTCGCGGGCCGGAATCCAGGGGCGGGCCCTCGCACGCTTCAGGGCCGCCGCCGGGTGGCGGTCAGACGGCTTCCGAACTGTCGACGTGCATCCCCGCGAGCAGCTGCTCGCGGTTCCTGATGTCCATCTTGCGGTAGACGCGGGTGAGGTGCTGCTCCACGGTGCTGACCGTGATGAACAGCTTCCCGGCGATCTCCCGGTTGGTGTAGCCCTGCGCGGCCAGCACCGCGACGCGCCGCTCGGAGTCGCTCAGCTTGGCGAACGTGGTGTGTCCCGCGCCGCCGTCCCGCGGGTCGCCGGACCCCGCGGCGGCGGCGCGCGGCGCGTACGTCGGCAGCAGCGTCTGGCACATGGCCTCCGCCTGGCAGCTCTTGGCGATCCGCCACGCCCGCCGCGCGGTCGTCCGCGCCTTCGCCTTCTCGCCGAGCCGCTGGTAGGCGCCGCTCAGGTCGGCGAGGACGCCCGCCGTCTCGTACCGGGCGCCGCTGACCTCCAGTAAGCGGAGCGCGTCCTGCAGTATCACCGGCTGCTTGCCGACGGCCCGCACCGAGGCGAGGGCGCGCAGCACGAGCCCGCGCGAGCGCACCAGCCGGCCGTCCGCCCGGGCGAGCTGCTCCTCGATCAGGTGCGTCGCCTGCTCGGTGTCGCCGAGCCGCAGCCACGCCTCCGCGGCGCCGAGCCGCCACGGGACGAGCGCCGGCGTGTCGATGTTCCAGCGCCGCATCAGCTCGCCGCACTCCATGAAGTCGGAGAGCGCCATGTACATGTTGTCGGTGGCGAGGTGGTGGCGGCCCCGCGCGTACAGGTAGTGCAGCCCCGGGCGGGTGAGGAACAGCGCGGGCGGCACCTCCGTCGCCAGGTGCCGCGCGGCGGCCTGGTGGTCGCCCATCGCGGTGTGCGCCTCGACGAGGACAGCGAGGGCCAGCGCGGAGCTGACGTTCCAGCGCGGCCCGGACAGCACCTCCAGCGCCGAACCGGCCTGCTTCACCGCCTCGGCGAGCCGTCCGCGGCGGAGCGCGACCAGCGCGCCGGTGCACTCGATGACCGCGCCCCAGGCGGGCGCCTCGTGCCCGCCGACCTCGGTCGTCAGGCGCTCGCACCAGTCGGCGGCGGCCTCCAGCCGGTCGGCGTAGAGCAGCGACATCAGCGCCGCCAGATACCCCTTGATCATGAGCGGCGGGCGGAGGTCGCTGCTCTGCAGCACCTGCTCGGCGACGGCGATCGCGTACTCGTCCGCGCCGCGCTCCAGGACCAGCGTCAGCGCGTGCCCGGCGCGCAGCTCGGACGGGGACGTCGCCGACGCGCCGGCGGCGGGAAGCGGGCGGGCGGTGCGCTCCAGCAGGCCGGGGAACTCCGCGGCCAGCAGCACGCCGGTGGCGCGCAGCTCGGCCGAGGTGTCGCCCTGGTCGTGCTCGTCGGTGTTGAGGTGGTCGATGACCTCCAGCGCCTCGTCGACGTGCAGGCTGAACAGCATGCCCTGGGCGCTGCGCAGCGCGTCCGCGCCGCGCAGCCGGCCGGCGAGGGCGGGCCCCTTCAGCGCGAGGAAGTGCGGGGCCGAGGTCGCCGGCGCGAGCTGCCACTGGATCCCGGCCGCCTGCGCCCGGACGGCGGCGCGCTCCGCCTCGTCCGCGCAGCACTCGGCGGCCAGCTCCAGGTAGCGCGTGACCAGCGGGATGTCGTTGCCGCTCAGGGCGTGCGCGACGGCCTCCCGCAGCACCGGCAGCACCCATCGCTCCCGCAGCGGGCTCGCGTCCACCAGCAGCGCGGCGACGGCCGGCGCCGGCGCCCCGTCGTCGTGCAGGAGCCGGGCGGCGCGGTGACGCAGGGCGGCCGCCTCGCCCGGCGGGGTGTCGTGCAGGACCGCCTGCTGGACGGCGGCCCGCCGGAACCGCGCCCGGTGCAGCACGCCGGTCGCCGTGAGCGCCCGGAGGAGCCGGCCGACCAGCTCGGCGTCGAGGCGGCTCAGCCGGGACAGCAGCAGCGGGCTCGCCGTCCCCTCCAGCACCGCGATGCTGCGGGCGAGCTGGACCGCCGCCGGACCGGCCCGGTGCAGGCAGGCGAGCACCGCCTGGTGGAACAGGTGGCCCGTCGGCAGGCCGTCCGGCGCGGCCGCGGCGGCCGTCCCGGGCGTCCCGGCGACGTCGGGCGCGTCGCAGAACCGGTGCTCCTCCAGCAGTGCCTGCACCAGCAGCGGGTTCCCCCCGCTGAGGGCCCGCACCTCCTCGACCAGGCGGGTGGTGTGGGCGCAGGCGGTGCGGCCCCCGGCCAGCAGGCCGATCTCGTCCAGCGAGAACGGCTGGAGGAGGATCCGCCGGACGCCCGGGCTGTAGAGCAGGTCGTGCAGGACGCGCGGCGGCCTGTCCTCGATGGGCGTCCCGTAGGCGAACACGAGCGCGACGGGGAGCGAGGCCAGGCGCTGGGCGACGTACTGGAGGCACCGCAGCGACGCGGCGTCCGCGTGCTGGACGTCGTCGACGACGATGACGAGGGCCCGCTCGCCCGCCAGCGCGTTGACGCGCGCCTGCGTCTCACGGGCGACGACGAGCAGATCACGCTCGCCCGGCCCCGACCCCGCCCCAGCGAAGTGCCCGGCAGCGGCAGCGTGCTCGACCACGGTGGCGTGCCCGGCAGGGGTGGCGTGCCCGGCAGGGGTGGCGTGCCCGGAAACGGCGACGTTGCCGGACCCGGTGGCGTACCCGGTAGGGGCGGCGTGCCCGGACGTGGTGGCGTGCTCGGAAACGGCGACGTTTCCGGGCGCCGTGGCGGTCCCGGGGACGGCGGCGGGTGCGAACGCGGGGGTGGCGGTGCCGGCCCCGCGGGCGGCCGTGTCGATCGCGGGGAAGAGCTGGCCGAGCACCCCGAAGGGCAGATCGCGCTCGTGCCGGCAGCTCACCGCGGTGAGGACCAGCGCGCCGGACGACGCCGCCCGCTCCGCCACGGTGTTGAGCAGGGACGTCTTGCCCATCCCGACCGACCCGCTGATCGCGGCGGCGCCCCCCTTCCCCCGCGCGGACGTGATCAACAGCTCGTCGAGCAGTCGGAGTGTCTTGTCTCGCCTCACCAACACCGCTGAGCTTCCCCCTCTGTCAGCTTCTGGTCCCGGGCCCCGGAGCCGGATCGCGTCCCCGGCGCGCTGTGCCGTCCGGCCATGCGGGGAGCCGCCCGGCCGGCACGCGTTGCCCGGCGCGGGGCCGTGCTTCGCCGCTTCGTTCATCCGTGCTTCGTGACCTGTTCCTCGCCCGTTCGATACAGCGGGCGGTATGTACTGATCTGTCCGGGCGTTTCGTTGTATTTCCCGGCGATCCACGATGGCAGCCTATTGCGGACCCCTTATCCGGGGCACCCCTAACCGCCCCTAGTCATATCCCGAAGGGGACGCCGTGATCGCCGCGAATGAAGATCGTTGAGATCCGCCCGGCCTTATGCCGGCCGTTCGGTGAACGGTCGTTCGCGATCTGTGAGAATGGCCGCGATGATCACTTGCCGTAGATGTCCGCGCACGCACAGGCAAGAATCGCCGCAAGTTACGGCTGTGTGAATGGGCCTGAGAATTCCCGTGACGGTATGCGAGAGCGGCACGCCGCGAAGGCGCGCCGCCGGTGCTGAACATTCAATCGTCTCCCCACACCCGTGCTCCGGCTTCCCGCCATTAGATGCGGTTCCGGCCTTGACGGTTCGTTTGTGCGGGGTCGGTGATTGTGTCAAACGGCGCGGGCGCGGCCCGGGCCGGTGCTATCGCGCTGATCGGTCTCGCGGGCGCCGGCGTCTCCGCGCCGGAGCGGGGGCCCGCCGGGGCCTGGGAACGCTGGTCCCCGTAGGGAAGGGAGCGGGCCGCGGCTCGCCTGATACGCGGGGACCGGCGGATTCCGGGGCAGGACACCGGCGCAGGCCGCGCCGGTGCCTCCGCGCCGCCGCGAGGAGTGCGGTGCGAGCCATGCCGTGAGAGTCTCTGGCGGAGGGCACTCCTTCATTGTCGCCGAGGGCGCTTACCGATCGCTTACCTTGTCCGCCGGCGGCGGTCTCGCCGCAGGTCCGGCGCGGGTGCGGCGCGGAGCGGCGGTCTTCCCCCTCGGTCGCGCCGCGGTGCCGCCGACCAGCCGCTTTGCGATCTTCGGCCCCATTCCGGCCGGCCTCCCGCGCGGCGCCCTCGTCTTGGGTTCCCGAACGGCCTGTCCGGGAGCGGCCACCAGGGAATTCTCCAGAGACCGCGAGAAACCGACGCTCGTACGGCGCCGGGCCGCACGTCGGGCGTACAGGACGCGGTGGGGACCGGCCCCGCCGTTCCGCCATCGGCACGGATCGATCTCCGGATAGCATGGCGACGTCTCGAAATGTGGGGGATTTCACGATGGGACGGTCGGGGGCCGCCGCGACGCGGGCGTCCACCACGATCACGCGCGGTGCCGGGGCCGGTGCCCGCGCGCTCTACGCCGTGTACGCGGCCGAGGGGCTGGCCTTCGCCGCCGTCATCTCCCGCAGCCCCGAGCTCCAGCGGGCGCACGAGCTGAGCGACGACGCCATCAACCTGCTGGTGGTGTGCATCCCGGTGCTGGCCGTCGCGGGCGGGCTCCTCGCCGCCCGGCTCGCCGCGCGGACCGGCTCCGGCCCGGTGCTGCGCTGGGCGCAGGTGCTGTTCCCCGTCGCGGTGCTGCTGATCGGCCTGCCCGCCGGGCTCGGCGGACTGCTCGCGGCGCTCGCGCTGTTCGCCCTGTCGATGGGCGTGCTGGACGCGGCGATGAACGCCCAGGCCGTCGCGGCGCAGCGGCGCGCGGGGCGCAGCATGGTCAACGGCTTCTTCGCGGTCTTCAGCGCGATGGGCATCGCGGGCTCGCTCTGGATCTCGCTGGCCAACCACCTGGACCTCTCGCTGGCGGCGGGCTTCGCCCCACCCGCCGCGGTGGGCCTGCTCATCGCGCTCGGGATCGCCCGCGCGCGGCTTCCGGGCGACGCGCCGGCCGTCCCCGGCGACGGTGCGCGCGGCGGGCCCGGAACGTCCCCGGCACCGCTGCCTGGTGATTCGCCGGTCGTCCCCGAGGAAGGGGCACGTGGCGCTCCCGGCGACCATCGGCCGCTCGCGGACCAGGCCCCGACCGTGCCCTGGCGCCCGCTGCTGGTCATCGGAGGCGTGCTGGCCTGCGCGTACGTGGCCGAGGGCGCGGTGACGGGGTTCGCCGTCAAGTACGTCCAGGACGGGCTGGGCGGGTCCGCGAGCGGCGCGATCGTCCTCGTGACCCACGATGAGGGGGCGGTCGAGGCGCTCCGGCCGGAAAGAGTGATTTTGCTGCCGGATGGTGTCGAAGACATCTGGAG
>NZ_CAACUY010000375.1 GCF_900659615.1 Actinomadura fibrosa
CGCCCAGCCGAGCAGCGGCACCGGCACGGCGGGCCGCAGCAGCACCGAGAACATCAGCCCCGAGCGCGCCGGCGCCGTCCAGGCCCGGCCGAGCCGCCCGCGGCCCGCGGTCTGGAGCTCGGTGACCAGCACGGTCCCCTCCGGCGCGCCGTCCCTGGACCGCGCCGCGAGGTCGGCGTTGGTCGACCCGGTCTCGGGCACGACGCCGACCTCCCGCCACAGCCCGCCGGGGCGGACGAGCGCGCGCTGGAGGGCCGCCTCGTGCAGCGGCGGGCGGTCGAGATCGCCGTACGGTGAATCGCTCACCCGTCCATCCAACCCCACGCGGAAGTAGATCTTGGGACCGCCGCCCGCGAACCCGCCCCCGCCGGGAGGACGCCGCGGGGTTAGGGTGCCGCGTGTGGATGGTGATGGAGTGACGCTGGACGGCGTGACGCTGCGGCGCGACGCGGGCGACGGGCACGTCGCCGAGATCGTCCTGGACCGGCCCGAGGCCCTGAACGCCCTGTCGACGGCGATGGCGCGGCGCCTCGCCGCGGTGTGCGCGGACGTCGCGGCGGACGGGTCCGTGCGCGCGGTCGTGCTGTCCGCGGCGGGCGAGAAGGCGTTCTGCGTGGGCGCCGACCTCAAGGAGCGCAACGCGATGAGCGACGCGGAGATCCTCGCGCAGCGGCCGGTGTTCCGCGCGGCGTTCGGCGGCGTGCTGAACCTGCCGCAGCCGGTGGTCGCCGCCGTGCACGGCTACGCGCTCGGCGGCGGCTGCGAGTTCGCGCTGTCCGCCGACATCGTCGTCGCGGACGAGTCCGCCGTGTTCGGGCTGCCCGAGGTGGGCGTCGGCCTCGTCCCCGGCGGGGGCGGCACCCAGCTCGCGCTGCGCAGGCTCGGCCCGGGCAAGGCCGCCGACCTGGTGTTCACCGGCCGCCGCCTCGGCGTCGAGGAGGCGCTGGAGTACGGCCTGGCCGACCGCAGGGTGCCCGCCGGGACGGTGCGCGAGGAGGCCCTCGCGATCGCCGGGCTCATCGCGCGGAACTCGCCCATCGCCGTCCGCGCCGCGAAGCGAGCGATGCGGCTCGGCGGCGGAGTGAGCCTGGAAGCGGGCCTGGACCTGGAGGAGAACGCCTGGCGCACCGTCGCCTTCTCCCCCGACCGCCGCGAGGGAATAGCCGCCTTCAACGAGAAGCGGAAGCCGAACTGGGGCTAAGCCCCGCAGGGTCAGGGCGTGGGTTTCGCCATGTGGACTATGTGGCGGCCGCCGCGCTCCTCGCGGTGCGTCTCGCGGTAGCCGAGTCGTTCGTACAGGGCGATGTTCGACGTCATCAGCTCGTTGGTGTAAAGCCTCAGGCGCGGCAGGGCGAGGGCGCGGGCCTTCTCCTCAGCGGCGGGGTGAGTCTGGACGCGGGCCTGGACTTGGAGGAGAACGCCTGGCGCACGAAATTCGCGCGCCCAACTGGGGCTGAGCCCACGGCGGGGTCGCAGGCGTTCCTGGTGCCGGTCCCAGACGCATCAGCCCGCACGCGAACGCGTTAACGACGCGGGGAGGCGACGCCGGAGGCGAGCCTCCCCGCGGAGATCGCGAAGCGATGCAGCGTTCGCCCAGGAACGGTCACGGTACGAGCCGCAAGGCGAGTGCCGTGGGCCGGGACTGCGTGAATACGGCGCGGTCGGCCGGGACCGCCGGCCGGACCGCGCCTTCCGGCGCGGCCGCCATCAGCCGGTGTTCTGGAGGCCGGCGGCTACGCCGTTCACCGAGAGGAGGAGCAGGGACTCCAGGTGGGCGCGCTCTTCCTCGTCGGCGACGCCGGCGCGGAGGGCGGTCAGGGCGCGGAGCTGGAGGTGGGACAGCGCGTCCACGTACGGGTTGCGCAGCTCGACGGCCCGGGACAGGACGCGCCGGTTCTCCAGCAGCCGCTCGTGCCCGGTGACGGCCAGCACCAGCGAGCGGGTGCGGTCGTACTCGGCGAGGACGGTCTCGGACAGCTCGGGGCGCTCGCCCAGCGCGAGGTAGCGCTCGGCGATCGCGCGGTCGGACTTGGCGAGGCTCATCTCGGCGTTGTCGAGCAGCGCGCCGAACAGCGGCCACGCCTCGTACGCCTCGCGGAGCTCGGTGAGCTCCGCGCCGTCGGCGGAGACGGCGGCGAGGCCGCTGCCGAGGCCGTACCAGCCGGGGAGGTTCACGCGGGTCTGCGTCCAGGCGAACACCCACGGGATCGCGCGGAGGTCCTCCAGGCCGCGGGCGGCCTTGCGGCGCGCGGGGCGGGAGCCGATCCGCAGCTCGGCGATCTCCTCCAGGGGGCTGACCCGGGCGAACCAGGCGGCGAACCCGTCGGTCTCGATCAGGCTCCGGAACGCCGCCTTCGCCGCCTCGCCGATCTTGTCGGCGAGCGGCCGGAACCGGGCGGCGGCCTCGCGGGCCCGGTCCTGGACGGCGTCGGTCGAGGCCAGCAGCACCGCGCTGGTGACCTGCTCGACGTGCCGCCGGGCGATCTGCGGGTGGCCGTACCGGGCGAAGATGACCTCGCCCTGCTCGGTGACCTTGAACCGGCCGGCGACCGAGCCGGGGGCCTGCGCGAGGATCGCCCGGTTGGCGGGCCCGCCGCCGCGGCCGAGCGAGCCGCCGCGGCCGTGGAACAGCGTCAGCGTGACGTCGTTGCGGGCGGCCCAGGCGGTGAGGGCCTCCTGCGTGTCGTACAGGCGGAGGGTGGCGCTCGCCGGGCCGAGCTGCTTGGCCGAGTCGGAGTAGCCGAGCATGACCTCCATGCGGCGGCCGGTCTCGTCCAGGCGCCGCCGGACGGCCGGGATCTCCAGCATCCCTTCGAGGACCTCCGGGGCGCGCTCCAGGTCCTCGCCCGTCTCGAACAGCGGGATCACGTCGAGGACGGGCGCGCCGTCGCCGAGGGACTCGGCCAGCGCGTACACGTTGGCCATGTCCTCGGAGGAGCGGGTGAAGGAGACGATGTAGCGGTGGCAGGCCCGGACGCCGAACCGCTGCTGAATCCAGGCGACGACGCGGAGGGTCTCCAGGATCTCCTCGGTCATCTCACTGCGCTCGCCGCCGGCGCGGAGCTCCGCGAGGGCCTTCTCGTGCAGTTCGGAGTGCTGGCGGATCTCCAGCTCGGCGAGGTGGAACCCGAAGGTCTCGACCTGCCAGATCAGCTGCTGGACGCGCCCGTACGCCTGCCGGACGGCGCCCGAGGCGGCCAGGGAGTCCTGGACGGTCCGCAGGTCGGCGAGCAGTTCGTCCGGGGAGGCGTAGGCGAGGTCGGCGTCGCGCTCGCGGGTCGCGGCGATGCGCGCCGCCGCGTACAGCAGGAACTGGCGGTGCGGCTCGCCGGGCGAGCGCTTCGCCAGCTCGCCGATCCGGGCGGGCTGCGCCGTGCGCGCGGCGGCGAGGGCCTCCCGCAGCCGCGCGGACGGCGGCGTCGTCGACTCGTGGACGGTCAGCTCCCGCCCGATGCGGGCGCAGGTCGTCTCCAGGGCCCGCAGGACGTGGTCGGCCTGGATCATGATCGCGTCGCGGGTGACCTGCGCGGTGACGTAGGGGTTGCCGTCCCGGTCGCCGCCGATCCAGCTCCCGAACCGCAGGTAGGCGCGGGCCCGCGGCGGCCGGGTCCCGGTCTCGCCGGCCTCCCCGTCGGCGGTCGCGTCCGCGTCGAGGGCACGGTCCAGCGCCCGGTAGATGTGCGGGACGACCCGGAAGATCGTCTCGTCGAACGCGGCCATCGCGGTGCGGACCTCGTCCAGCGGGTCCATCTGGGCGTTGCGGCGCAGCGCCGTCCGCCACAGCAGGTCGATCTCCTCGCGGAGCCGCCCCTCGATCTCGGCGCGCTCGCCCTGCCCCGGCCCGGCGTTCAGCTCGGCCAGCAGGTCGCTGATCCGCTGGATCGCGGTGACGACGGCGCGGCGGCGGGCCTCGGTGGGGTGCGCGGTGAACACGGGCCGGAACTCCAGCCCCTCGATCACCTCGTCGAGCCGGGCGCCGCCCGCCGCGCGGATCTCCGCCACGGCCGCCGCGACCGAGCCGGGCACGCTGCCGCCGGTGTCGCGCTCCCGCAGCGTCCGGATGCGGTGGTGCTCCTCCGCGAGGTTCGTCAGGTGGAAGTAGACGGTGAACGCCCGCGCGACCTGCTCGGCGCGCTCCAGCGACCAGCCGTCCACGAGGGCCGCGACCTCCTCGCCCGCCATCTCGCCGCGGCGCGCCGCGATCACGGCGTGGCGGAGCCGCTCGACGTCGTCCAGCAGCTCCCGGCCGCCGTACTCGACCAGGCCGTCGCCGAGCATGGCGCCCAGCAGCCGCACGTCGCGGCGGAGCGGTTCGGGCATGTCCTGCCGGAAAGTGTCACGCGTCTTCGTAGCCACGGGACCAAGGGTAATGAGCGGACCGTTCCCGGCATTCACCCCGGTCCGGTCGGACCCGGCGGCGACCCCGGAATCAGCGTGCGGTTACCCTGGCCCGCATGGCGACGCAAGCCCCTGAACCCGCCCTGGACGCCGACGAGATCGACATCCACACGACGGCGGGAAAGATCGCGGATCTGGAACGACGGCGGTACGAGGCGGTGCACGCCGGATCGGCGCGCGCCGTCGAGAAGCAGCACGCCAAGGGCAAGATGACCGCCCGCGAGCGGATCGACGCGCTGCTCGACCCCGGCTCGTTCGTCGAGTTCGACGAGCTCGCCCGGCACCGCTCGACGAACTTCGGGATGGAGCGCAACCGCCCCTACGGCGACGGCGTCGTCACCGGGCACGGCACCGTCGACGGCCGCCCGGTCGCGGTCTTCAGCCAGGACTTCACCGTCTCCGGCGGCTCCCTCGGCGAGGTCTTCGGCGAGAAGATCTGCAAGGTCATGGACCACGCGCTGAAGACCGGCTGCCCGGTCGTCGGGATCAACGACTCCGGCGGCGCCCGCATCCAGGAGGGCGTCGTCGCGCTCGGCCTGTACGCCGAGATCTTCAAGCGGAACGTGCACGCCTCCGGCGTCATCCCGCAGATCTCCCTGGTCATGGGGCCCTGCGCGGGCGGCGCGGTGTACTCCCCCGCGATCACCGACTTCATCGTCATGGTCGACAAGACGTCCCACATGTTCATCACCGGGCCGGACGTCATCAAGACGGTCACCGGCGAGGAGGTGACCATGGAGGAGCTCGGCGGCGCGCACTCGCACAACGCGAAGTCCGGCGTCGCCCACTACCAGGGCACCGACGAGGACGACGCGATCGAGTACGTCAAGGCGCTGCTGTCCTACCTGCCGTCCAACAACCTGTCGGACGCGCCCGCGTTCGAGGTGCCCGTCGACCCGTCCGAGACGGACGAGGAGCTCGACCACCTCATCCCCGACTCGCCGAACCAGCCGTACGACATGCACACCGCCATCGAGCACGTGCTGGACGACGGCGAGTTCCTGGAGGTCCAGGAGCAGTTCGCGCCGAACATCATCGTCGGGTTCGGCCGGGTCGAGGGCCGCTCCGTCGGCGTCGTCGCGAACCAGCCGATGCAGTTCGCCGGGACGCTCGACATCGACGCGTCCGAGAAGGCCGCCCGGTTCGTCCGCACCTGCGACGCGTTCAACATCCCCGTGCTGACCTTCGTGGACGTGCCCGGCTTCCTGCCCGGCACCGACCAGGAGTGGAACGGGATCATCCGCCGCGGCGCGAAGCTGCTGTACGCCTACGCCGAGGCGACCGTCCCGCTCGTCACGGTGATCACCCGCAAGGCGTACGGCGGCGCGTACGACGTCATGGGCTCCAAGCACCTCGGCGCCGACGTCAACCTGGCGTGGCCGACCGCGCAGATCGCGGTCATGGGCGCGCAGGGCGCCGTGAACATCCTGTACCGGCGCGAGCTGGCCGCCGCGGACGACCCCGACGCCCGCCGCGCCGAGCTGATCACCGAGTACGAGGACACGCTCGCCAACCCCTACATCGCGGCCGAGCGCGGCTACGTCGACAACGTGATCAAGCCGTCGGAGACGCGCGGGCAGGTCGTCCGGGCGCTCCGGGCGCTCCGGGAGAAGCGGAAGAGCCTCCCGCCGAAGAAGCACGGGAACATCCCGCTCTGATCCCGCCGAGGAGACCTGGTGACCGCTGACGACAGGACGTTCCTGCGTGTCGTGCACGGCGACCCGACCCCCGAGGAGGTCGCCGCGCTCGTCGCCGTGCTGACCGCCCGCGCCCGGGCGGCCGCCGCCGCGCGGGGCGGCGGCGACACGCGGCCCCCGTCCCGCTGGGCCGACCGCTCCCGGCT
>NZ_CAACUY010000376.1 GCF_900659615.1 Actinomadura fibrosa
CGCCGCTCGCCGACCAGCGCTTCGGCGCCGCGCTGCTCTGCGCGGCGGCGGTCGCCGTCACGCTCGCCGCCCTGCTGCCCGCGCTACCCGTCGGCGTCCGGCGCGGCGGCCAGCGCTAGCCCGAGGTGCATGCCGAGCTCCTCGAACACCGCGAGGTCGGTGACGGTGAACGGCGCCCGCTCCTCACCGCGGATGAGGACCATCGCGCCGAGGACGTCGTCCTCCGTCCGGACCGGGACGCCCACGGCCGAGCCCGTGGCGAGCCGCGCGAGGATCCGGCGGTCCTCCGCGGTGCCGCCGAACGCGCCGCTCTCCCACAGCGGGATGTGCAGCGTGGACTCGCCCGTCTCGACGATGTAGCGGGACACGTCGGCCGGTTCCAGCTCGCGCAGCACCCGCGTGACGGCCGGCGCCCCGCCGTCTGCCCCGCCGCCCTCCGGGCCCGCCACCGCGGCGCGGCCGAGCACCCCGGCGCCCGCAGCGCCTCGCCGCCTGAGGTCGGTCACCGCCCAGTCGGCGCACTCCGCGGCCAGCAGCGCGGTCGCCGCCTCCACCAGCGGCCGGGACGCGAGGCCGCGGGCGCCGATCAGCAGCCGGGTCATCCGCCCCATCACGTCCAGCCGCCGCACGTACGCCGCCACCGCCATGATCTCCTGGTGCGGCTCCGGCGTGGGATCCACGGTGACCAGCACGTACGGCCGGCTCCCCGGCCCCGGCCTGCCGCCGAGCCGGATCAGCGACAGGCGCAGCTGCGGCGGCCGCCGCCGCCTCGACCCGAGCCGGCACGGCAGGACGCCGAGCTCGCCCTCCCGCAGGACGTCGGCGAGCTCGCAGCGGAACGAGACCCGCCACGGCAGCTCGACGAAGACCGCGAACGGCTTCCCGGCCGCGTACGCCGCGGTCACCCCGAGCAGGCCCGCCCCCTGCCGGTTGACCAGCCGGATCACGCCCGTGGCGTCGAGGAGGAAGACGGGCACCGGCAGCTCCCGCACCGCGGCGCGGACGACGTCCCGCCGCCACGCCTCGTCGCCGCCGATCTCCGCGAGCCGCTCGATCTCGTCGGTGCAGGCGCGCAGCTCCTCCTCGGCGCTCTCCAGCTCCGCCAGCGCGAGGTCCAGCGCCGGGGACGAGCGGAGCGAGTCCAGCCGGCCGCTGAAGGCGTCCAGGTCGCGCCGGAAGGCGGAGGTGTCCACGCTCGAAGCCATCGCCCTGTACCTCCCCGTCAACGGGTGGAGCCGGTACCTGGCATTCTCCTCACTTCCGCCGGGAAGGGAACCCGGTGACGCGACAACAGCCCCGCGGTCACAACTCCTCGCCGGGCAGGTGGTCCATCACGATGATCACGCCTTCGGTCTGGCCCGGGTCGTCCCTGAGCAGCACCGACTCCACCGAGAGCCGGACCGGGCGGCCGCGCCGGTTCACCGCGTCCACCGTGGTCTCGGCACCGCCGACGGACGAGCCCCCGTCCAGCAGCCGGCGCAGCGTGGGGACGAGCTCCTGCACCGGCAGCCCGATGTCGAGCTCCTCCAGCGAGAGGCCGTGCGCCTCGTCGGCGCGGAGCCCCCACAGCTCCTCCGCGCCGGCGTTCCACACCTGGACCCGCAGGTCGCGGTCGACCACGACCGCCGCGGACCCGAGGCTGCGCAGCACCGAGCTGAGGAACGAGTTCGCCGAGTCGAGCTGCTCGCTGCGAACGCGAAGCGCGTCGTTGATCTCCTGGAGCTCGTCGTTGGTCGACTGGAGCTCCTCGTTCATCGTCTCCAGTTCCTCGTTGGTGGACTGGAGCTCCTCGTTCGTCGTCTCCAGCTCCTCATTGGTCGACTGGAGCTCCTCGTTCGTCGTCTCCAGCTCCTCGTTGAGGGACTGGAGCTCCTCGTAGGCCCGCTCCAGCTCCTGGTTCGAGTGCTCCAGCTCCTCCCGGAGCCGCCGGTAGTGCGTGACGTCCGAGAAGTTGATGCCGACACCGACCGGTTCCCCGGGCTGCCGGAACAGCGGGACGACCTGCACGTGGAAGACGCTCGGCTCCGCCCCGGCCGACCGGTGCCACACCACGTCGTGCAGCTCCGCCGGGCGGACGTCCTTGCGCACCGTCTCGATCACCGACCGCAGCTCCACCGGGCGGTAGGACACCTCCAGGTCCTGGAACGGCCGGCCGATGTCGCGGGGACGCAGGTTGAACAGCGTCTCCGCGCGCGCGTTCGCGACCGCGAGGTTGCCCACGAGGTCCACCGCGAGCTGGGCGACCGGGCCCGCGTTGAGCGCCGCCTGCTCCAGTTGCGTCGAGGACGAGCGCACGGTCCGGTTCCCCTCGTCCCACACCTTGTGCGGGAGGCCGGGACTCCGGTTCGAGATCTTCCGGAAGAGGCGCTTGCGCAGGTCGATCGGCTCGAACCGGTCACCGTGGTTGAGGAGCATCTCCGCCTTGCCCAGGAAGAGGTAGCCGGGCTCGTTCAGCGCGAAATGGAAGCGCCGGATGACGCCCGTCTGCGTCTCGGCGTTGAAGTACATCAGCGTGTTGCGCGCGACGAGCAGGTCCACCCGGGAGATCGGCGCGTCGTGCGTCAGGTCGTTCCGCCCGAAGATCACCTGGCGGCGCAGGTCGCGCCGGAAGGCGTACCGGGTGCCGGACTGCTCGAAGTAGTTGCGGCGCAGGTCCTCGGGCAGCTCGGCGAGCTGCCGCTCGGAGTAGGTCCCCGCGCGGGCCTGGTGCAGCGCGTCCTCGTCCAGGTCCGTGGCGTAGATCTTCACCCGCTCGCGGAAGTCGTCGGCCCCGAGCATCTCCGCGAGGACGATCGCCAGCGTGTACGCCTCCTCGCCGGTCGCGCAGCCGGCGCTCCAGACGCGGATCGGCCGGCCCGGGTCCTTGGCGGCCAGCATCTCCGGCAGCACCGACTCGCGCAGGGCCTGCCAGGCGGGCGGATCGCGGAAGAAGGCCGTCACGTTGATCAGCAGGCTGTCGAAGAGGCGGCCGAACTCCTCCGCCTCCAGCTCCAGGTAGTCACGGTACTCACCGACCTCGGTCAGACCGAGCGCGTCCATCCGGCGCTTGATGCGCCGGGTCAGTGTCGTCGGTTTGTATCCGGTGAAGTCGAATCCGCGGGTCTCCTTCAGCATCAGAAGGAGATCCTCGAACTCCGTCTCGTGCTCGTCGCTCTGCTTCTCGGCCACGTTTTCGAAGCGTACGCCGCCTCGTCAGCTCGTCGTGCGGGGTCCGGCCACTTCCCGTCAAACCGCCGGGCCGGACGTCCTGGAACCGCCTCCGGCGTCGCCGCCCCCTCTCCTTTCCTCCTCGCCCTCACTGCCGTCTCCGGCGCCCCCCGCACCGCCGCGCCCGCCCGCCTCCTCCCGCGCGTTCTCCCGCGCCTCCTCCGCTCCGGCGGTCCCGGTGTCGCCGCCGTCCAACCCGTCCGGGGCGGTGGTCGCGATGTGCTCGATCAGCGAACGGATCGTGACCAGCGCCTCCTCGCTCTCGGCGGACGAGGCGCGGAAGAGCCTCGCGGACCTCGTGTGGCCCCGCTCCTCGGCGTCCGCGGCCATCCGCCGGGTCAGCCGCGAGCGCTCCTCCAGCCGCAGGGCCGCCACCCACAGCGCCCGCTCGACCGCGTCCGCCTGCCCGTCGAGCAGGCTTCCGGCCGACCAGCCGTGCCCCAGCCGGCATTCGTAGTGCGCGGGCCGGGTCCTCGGCATGACGTTCAGCGGGCCCCCGCACTCCGGGCAGGTGATGCCGCTCCACACGCCCGGCGGCTCCATCGCCACGGGATCAGCCTCCAGTCGGTCGGCCGGGTTGTCCGCCGTCGGCGCGGCCGGGTTGTCCGCCGTCGGCGCGGCCGGGTCGATCTCGACGGGGGTCCGGCTCTGCTCCGCGATGAACGACCCGATGTCCTTCAGCGGCAGGACGGCCGCGTCGGGTACCGCCGCCAGGGCGGCGCGGGGCATCCCGTCGTAAGTGCTGTCGTCCGGGTCCTGGACGGCCACGGCGCCCCCGGCCGCGGCGACCGCCGCCGCGCCCGCGGCCCCGTCGTCCAGCGTCCCGCTGAGGACCACCGCGGTCACCCGCGGCCCCCACTCGGCGGCGGCGCTCTCGAAGAGCGGGTCCGCCGCCGGCCGGTGGTTGTGCTGCTTCGGACCGTGCGACACGTGGATCGCGCCGTCGCGGAGCAGGAGGTGGTGGTCGGGCGGCGCCACGTACACGCGGCCGTGGCGGACCGGCTCGCCGTCCGCGGCCTGGGCCGCCGGCAGCGGCCCCGCCCGGTTCAGGATGTTGGGGAGCGCGCGGCCTCCCGTCGGCGGGACGTGCAGGACGACCAGGACCGCGGCCGGGAGGTTCCCGGGAAGCTCCGCCATCACTCCCTGGAGCGCCCCGATCCCGCCGGCCGAAGCCGCGATGACGACGATGTCGCGCCCCGCTGCGGTCACCATGGCGGTTTCCTGCCCGGTCCGGTCGCCGTCATGCCATCGGCGGGCCTCTCGGACCACCGGCGCGTGTAATCGACGCGGACGCGGGCGGCCGCGGCGCGGTCGTCGGCGGCGAGGGCGCGGTGCCGCCGTGCCGACTCGCGGTGCCGCCGCACGTCGCCCACCTCGTTCTCGGCCAGATACTCGTGCAGCGCGGCGGCGCGGTCGTGCACGGCGCCGGCGCGGTTGTAGGCCGCGATCACGGCCTCGGTGGCGCGGTCGGCGTGCAGCGCCGCCCGCCGCACCCGCTCCATCGAGCTCATGCGGCCGGCGGCCGGCGCGGCGCCCGCCTCGGTCGCCGGAACCGTACCGCCTTCGCCGGCGGCCGTGGCGGCCGTGGCGGCCGTGGCCAGCTCACGCTTCCTTTGCTGGATCTCGTGCAGCCGCTCGCTGATCTCCTCCAGCCGTCCGCGCGGCGTGTCGTGACCCACCCTCTCGGGCTTCATGGGGCCATTGTCCTCTCTCATCCGCCGGAAAGGCGTCCGCGGAGGGCAGAACTCTCACACCGATCCGGGACCTTCCCGAGGAAACCGGCCGCGCCGAATCCGTACTCGGGGTAGTGTCGCGAACGCGATCCGTGCACACGGCCCACAAGGATGGATCCCATGAGCGGTCACGTCCTGCAAGAACCGGACCAGGACTCGGGCGCCTCAGGGGGGATGGTCGGGCTGGCCCGCATGGTGATGCTGCCGTTGGACGGCCACGGCCGCGTCCTCGCCTGGGGCGAGGACGCCGAGCGGCTCTTCGGCCACGCCGCCGAGACGATGCTCGGCCGCGTCTTCGGGGACCGGTTCTCGGTCCCCGGCATGCACGGCGCCGCCCTCGACCCCGTCCGGTCGGGGGCGGCCGAGGCCACGGCCTTCACCGCCCCGCTGCTCCGCCGCCACCCACTGAAGATCAAGAATGTGGCGTGGTGGGTGTACCGGCTGCCCGGCGGCCGCCCGCCTCCCCGCGACGCGAACGGCGACGGTCATGGAGGCGGCGGCGACGAGCACGGCGGGCACGGCGATGGGCGCGATGACGGGCACGATGATGAGCGCGGCGGCGGACGCGACGACGGGCACGGCGGCGGCGACGGGCACGATGGAGACGGCGAGCTCAGGCTGCTCGCCTTCGCCACGGAGACGACATCGCTGCGCAGCGTCCCGCTCGGCCTGTCGGTGGGCGACCAGATCGTCGCCCGGTCGGCGGTCGCGGCCGAACCGCACCGCGGCCTGCGCGTCCCGAGCGTCGCCCCGTACCTGCTCCCGGTGACGCCTCCGCACCTGCCGCGGCTGCGGCGCAATCTGGCCAAGGTGCTCGGCGGCCTGGAGCTGCCCGTCCCGGCGGACCCCGCCGCGCTCACCGCCCGGATCCTCGACCTCGGCTACCCCGCGGTCAGCTTCATCCTCGGCGCGCGGCTGCCCTTCGACGCCTTCGACGGCCTGGCCATCGACGACTCCGCGCTGTCCGCCGGCGGCACGCCCGACGGCCTGGCGTTCCTCAGCCGGGCGAGCGCCGGCATCGGCAGCCGGCTCGACCCGTTCCGGACGGCGGAGGAGCTCGCCGGCGTGGTCGTCCCCCATCTCGCGGACGTGGCGGAGGTCCACGTCCTGGACGACCTGCTCGCCGACCCCGAGGGCACGGTCGGCCAGGCGCCCGGCCAGGCGGACCGGCCGCGGATCGTCCGGCGGCTCGCGCGCTGCGGCGGCACGGCCCCCGATCCCGGGCCGCCCGACCAGGCGCCGGTGCGGCT
>NZ_CAACUY010000377.1 GCF_900659615.1 Actinomadura fibrosa
CGCCGGGGCCGGGCCGGTACCGGCCGCCGCGGACGGCGCGGCCTGACGCGCGCGGGGGCCCGGGCGGGCCGTCCGGGGCTGGTCGTACGCTGTAGGGCACCCCATCGGAATTCGCGCGAGGATCTGCCTGAGATGCCTGAGTTCTCCTACACCGACCTGCTGCCCCTCGGCCCGGACGAGACCGACTACCGGCTCCTCACCGCGGACGGCGTGTCCACGTTCGAGGCGAACGGGCGGACGTTCCTCCAGGTCGCGCCGGAGGCGCTGCGGCTGCTCACCGAGACCGCGATGCGCGACATCGCGCACCTGCTGCGGCCCGCGCACCTGGCGCAGCTCCGGCGGATCCTGGACGACCCCGAGGCCTCCCCCAACGACCGGTTCGTCGCGCTGGACCTGCTGAAGAACGCGGGCATCGCCTCGGGCGGCGTCCTCCCGATGTGCCAGGACACCGGCACCGCGATCGTGATGGGCAAGCGGGGGCAGCACGTCCTCACCGACGGGCGCGACGAGGAGCACATCTCGCGGGGCGTGTACGACGCCTACACGAAGCTGAACCTGCGGTACTCGCAGATGGCGCCGATCTCGATGTGGGACGAGAGGAACACCGGCACGAACCTGCCCGCGCAGGTCGAGCTGTACGCGGCGCCCGGCGACGCGTACAAGTTCCTGTTCATGGCGAAGGGCGGCGGCAGCGCGAACAAGTCCTTCCTCTACCAGGAGACCAAGGCCGTCCTGAACCCCAAGCGGATGATGGCCTTCCTGGAGGAGAAGATCCGGTCGCTGGGCACCGCGGCGTGCCCGCCGTACCACCTGGCGATCGTCGTGGGCGGCACGTCCGCCGAGTACGCGCTGAAGACGGCCAAGTACGCGTCGGCGCACTACCTGGACACGATGCCCACCGAGGGCTCCCCGCTCGGGCACGGGTTCCGCGACGTGGACCTGGAGCTCCAGGTGTTCGAGCTGACGCAGCGGCTCGGCATCGGCGCCCAGTTCGGCGGCAAGTACTTCTGCCACGACGTGCGCGTGGTCCGGCTGCCCCGGCACGGCGCGTCCTGCCCGGTGGCGATCGCGGTGTCGTGCAGCGCCGACCGGCAGGCCGTCGCCAAGATCACGGCGGAGGGCGTGTTCCTGGAGCGGCTGGAGACCGACCCGGCGCAGTACCTGCCCGACACCACCGACGAGCACCTGGACGAGGGCGTCGTCCGCATCGACCTGAACCGGCCGATGGCGGAGATCCGCGCGGAGCTGACCAAGTACCCGGTGAAGACCCGGCTGTCGCTGACCGGCCCGCTGGTCGTGGCGCGCGACATCGCGCACGCGAAGATCAAGGAGCGGCTGGACGCGGGCGAGCCCATGCCGCAGTACATGCGCGACCACGCGGTCTACTACGCGGGTCCGGCGAAGACGCCGGAGGGCTACGCGTCCGGGTCGTTCGGGCCGACCACCGCCGGGCGGATGGACTCCTACGTCGAGCAGTTCCAGGCGGCGGGCGGGTCGCTGGTCATGCTCGCCAAGGGCAACCGGTCGAAGCAGGTCACCGACGCCTGCGCCGCGCACGGCGGGTTCTACCTGGGCTCGATCGGGGGTCCCGCCGCCCGGCTCGCGCAGGACTGCATCAAGAAGGTGGAGGTCCTGGAGTACCCCGAGCTGGGCATGGAGGCGGTGTGGAAGATCGAGGTCGAGGACTTCCCCGCCTTCATCGTCGTGGACGACAAGGGCGGGGACTTCTTCGCCGACACCACGGGGCCCGTCCTGAGCATCGGACGGCGGTGAACGGAACCCTTACCGAGGGGTGACGAACGGTGAACCGGCCGGGGCGCGGGGGGCCGCAAGGCCCCCTTCCCGGGCGAAAACGGCCGGTAGGTCACATTGTCGGACCTAAATCCAAGTTGGTCCGATGGTCTCCCCGGTGACCGCACGGCCTCTCCGGTATCTTTTCCGCCATGTCTCAGTCAGAGCGCCTCGTACTCGCGACGCGCTACCGGCTGGTCTCGGAAATAGGTCAGGGTGCCAACGGCACCGTATGGAGAGGGCATGACGAACTCCTCGATCGCGCGGTGGCGATCAAGGAGTTGCGGCTCCCCGAAGACCTCTCCGAGGACGACCGGGTGGTCTTCTACCGCCGTACCCTCCGTGAGGCGCGCGCGCCCGCCCAGCTGCGCACGCACTCCATCGTCGAGGTGTACGACGTGGTCATCGAACAGGGCCGTCCCTGGATCGTGATGGAGATGATCGAGGCGCCCAACCTCGAACAGCTCATCGAACGTTCGGGGCCGCTCCCGCCCGAGCGCGTCGCGCACATCGGCCGCCGGCTGCTGGACGCCCTCAACACCGCGCACAAGGCCGGGATCGTGCACCGCGACCTCAAGCCGAGCAACGTGCTGCTGGACGGCGACCGGGTCGTGCTCACCGACTTCGGCCTGGCGTTCTCCTCCGGCTCGGCGAGCCTGACGAAGACGGGCCACTTCATGGGCTCGCCCGCGTACGTGGCGCCCGAGGTCGCCGCCGGGGAGAAGGCCACGCCCCGGTCCGACCTGTGGTCGCTCGGCGCGACGCTGTACGCCGCGCTGGAGGGCCGCCCGCCCTTCGAACGCGACAACGTGATGGCGACGCTGAGCGCGCTGGCGAACGAGTCCACGCCCGCCCCGCAGAACGCGGGCGCGCTCGCCCCCGTGATCACCGGGCTGCTGGAGAAGAACCCGACCCGCCGGCTCAGCCACGCCCGCGCCGTCGACCGGCTGGAGCGGGCGATGACCGGGCCCCGGTCCGGCCGCCGCCCGCCGACCCCCCGCTACCGGATGATGGCCGTCATCGCGCTGATCGGGGCGACCGTCGCCTCGTGCGGCATCGGCGCGACCGCCCTGATCGTCGGGATGATGAAGGAGAAGCCCGGCGCGTCGCCGACCTCTCCCACGTCCAGCGCTCCCCCGCCCTCCGCCCAGACCGCCCCGCCGCCCGGCGTCGCGTCGAGCACGCTCGTCGTGCGCGCCCGCACCGCCGGATGCAAGATCTTCGTCTCGGTGCCCGGCGCCGTGATGACCGTGCTCAGCGACGAGACGCTCGCCGTCGGCGAGGCGCGCAAGTACGACCAGCCGCGGATCAACGCGGTGATCTACGACTCGGCCGCCTGCGAGGTCTGGGTGAACGGCCAGCGGAAGCCCGCGGGCGGGCCGGGCGAGCGCAAGAGCTACTCGCTCAACGGGTCCGGAGGCTGATCCGGGAGGCGGCGGGGATAGATTCGTTCCCGGAGGTGGCTTTTCCATGACCGAGCAGGAGTTCCGGGTCGAGCACGACTCCATGGGGGAGGTCCGTGTACCGGCGTCGGCCAGGTGGCGGGCGCAGACGCAGCGGGCGGTGGAGAACTTCCCGATCTCGGGGCGGACGCTGGAGGCCGCGCACATCGCCGCGCTGGGCCAGATCAAGGCCGCCGCCGCGGTGGTCAACGCGGAGCTCGGCGTCCTCGACAAGGACCTCGCGTCCGCGATCGCCGAGGCCGCGCGGGAGGTCGCCGAGGGGCGGTGGAACGACCAGTTCCCGATCGACGTGTTCCAGACCGGGTCGGGCACCTCGTCCAACATGAACGCCAACGAGGTCGTGGCGACGCTGGCGCAGGAGCGGCTCGGCCGCCCCGTCCACCCGAACGACCACGTGAACGCCTCGCAGTCGTCCAACGACGTGTTCCCGTCCTCGATCCACGTCGCCGCGACCGGCGCCGTCGTCGACGACCTGATCCCCGCGCTGCGCCACCTGGAGGCGGCCCTCGCCCGGAAGGCGGACGAGTTCGCGGCGGTCGTGAAGGCGGGCCGCACCCACCTGATGGACGCGACGCCCGTGACGCTGGGCCAGGAGTTCGGCGGCTACGCCGCGCAGGTCCGGTACGGCGTCGAGCGGCTGGAGGCCGTCCTGCCGCGGCTGGCGGAGCTGCCGCTCGGCGGCACGGCCGTCGGCACCGGCATCAACACCCCGGAGGGCTTCGGCGGGCGCGTCATCGCGGAGATCGCCCGCGCCACGGGGCTGCCGCTGACCGAGGCCCGCGACCACTTCGAGGCGCAGGGCGCGCGGGACGGCCTGGTCGAGGCGAGCGGCGCGCTCCGCACGATCGCCGTCGGCCTCAACAAGATCGCCAACGATCTGCGCTGGATGGGCTCGGGGCCGCGCGCCGGGCTCGCCGAGATCCGGCTGCCCGACCTCCAGCCCGGCTCGTCGATCATGCCGGGCAAGGTGAACCCGGTGATCCCCGAGGCGGTCGCGCAGGTCGCCGCCCAGGTCATCGGCAACGACGCGGCGGTCGCGTTCGGCGGCGCCGCCGGCAGCTTCGAGCTCAACGTGATGCTGCCGATGCTCGCCCGCAACGTGCTGGAGTCGATCACGCTGCTGGCCAACGTCTCCCGGCTGCTCGCCGACCGGTGCGTGGCGGGCATCGAGGCCGACGAGGAGCGGCTGCGGGAGTACGCCGAGTCGTCGCCGTCGATCGTGACGCCCCTCAACCGCTACATCGGCTATGAGGAGGCGGCGAAGGTCGCCAAGCAGGCGCTCCGGGAGCGCCGGACGATCCGCGAGGTCGTCCTCGAACGCGGCTACGTGGACGACGGCAGGCTGACGGTCGAGCAGCTCGACGCCGCCCTGGACGTCCTCGGCATGACGAGGCCGTCCTCCGGCTGACCGGTCGTCCTCCGGCTGACCGGCCCGCCCCCCGGCTGACCGGTCCGCCCCCGCCCCGGATCACGTTCCGGGGGCCGCCGCGTCCGGACGTGGCACCTGAGACGATCCCCGGCGCCTCGGCAGGCCCCTGCCCGGGTCAGTACCAGCCCGCCGCCTGGAAGTGGCTCCAGGCGGCGCAGGGGCTGCCGTAGCGGTTCCTGATGTAGCGCAGTCCCCAGCGGATCTGCGTCCGGGGCTCGGAGTGCCAGCGCGGCCCGGCGGACGCCATCTTCGATCCGGGGAGCGCCTGCGGGATCCCGTGCGCGCCGGACGCGGCGTTGTGCGCCCGCTCGTTCCAGTGGCTCTCGCGCCCCCAGAGCCGCTCCAGGCAGCGGAACTGCCGGGCGGAGCGCCAGCGGTGCCGGGCCATCATCGACCGGGCGATGGCCTTGTTGCGGTGGGCGCGCGCCCGGCGCCGGTCGCCGGCGTGCCCGGCCGCGACGGCCGGCAGGACCCGGACGATCCCGCCGGTCTCCAGGCGGTCGAGCGCCGCCCTCACGGGAGAGGTCGCCATGGGGGCCGCGACGAAGGCCGCCGCCGCCCCGAGGGCGATCGCGCGGAGGGCGTTGCGCAGATGAGTTGACACGCGACTCAGCGTGCAGCCGCGCCGCGGCGCGGCGACGTGAGATTCCGGCCTCCGGGACCGGGCCTTTGCCGACCTATTGCCCCGCGCAGCCCGTCCGGTACGACAAAAGGGACGAGCCGGAGCCCGTCCCTTCGCCGTGCCTTACGTTGAGCCCCGGGTCACGCCCGCGCCCGCGGAAGCGTCTAGTACCAGCCGGTCGACTGGGAGTGGCTCCAGGCGCCGCAGGGCGAGCTGTAGCGGCTCTTGATGTAGCCGAGGCCCCACTTGATCTGCGTGGTGGCGTTGTTCTGCCAGTCGGGGCCGGCGCTGCTCATCTTGGATCCGGGCAGGGCCTGCGGGATCCCGTACGCGCCGGACGGGTTGGCGGCGTGGGTGTTCCAGTGGCTCTCCTTGTTCCACAGGTTCACCAGGCAGCCGAACTGGCCGGACGCGGTGAAGGCGCTGCCGTAGCTCGGCATCAGCCGCTTCGCGATCGCCTGCGCCTCGCCGGCGGGGACCGGGTCGCCGCTCGGACCGCCGCCGCTGCCGCCGCTGCCGGGCTTGCCCTTCGTCGGCGTCGCGGTCGGGATCGGGGTGCCCTTGGGCTGGAGCTTCGGGGCCTTCCCGCCGTCGCCCCGGACGGCGCGGGAGGCGCGCTCCAGCGCCTGCTTGCGCCGCTGCTGCTCCATGACCTTCGGGTCGACCTGGACGGGCGCCGCGTTGTCGGCGACCGGCTTGGAGGCGACCGTGGCCTCGTCGGGGGCGTCGCTCGACCCGGTCAGCGCGAACGCCGCGACGGCGCCGCCGCCGAGGACGACGGCCGCGCCCGCGACGACGGCGGCGATCCGGACGCCGTTACGGCGGCCGGAGCCACCGGAGCGGGGCGCCGCGCCGGCCGGCCGGGGGCCGGACGCGATCTCGTCG
>NZ_CAACUY010000378.1 GCF_900659615.1 Actinomadura fibrosa
AGCTCGGAGCGGGCGGCGGCCGCGGCCACCGGCGCGAGCGCGGCGGCCCGGTCGGCGAGCGCGGCGGCCGAGGACGCGTCCAGCGCGAACAGCTCGGCGTCCTGCGGCGAGTTCAGCACCGCGCGGGTCCGGTTGTCGACGCGGGTCCGGCGGACCGCCCGCGGCGCCTCGACCACCAGGTGGGTGTTGATGCCGCCGAAGCCCATCGCGCTGACGCCCGCGCGCAGCGGCGCACCGTCCGGCCACGCCTCGCCCTTGCGCAGGACGCGCAGCGCGTCGGCGCCCTCGCCGAGCAGCGGGTGCGGGCGCTCGCAGCCGGTGGTCGGCGGCAGCACGCCCGTGCCGACCGCCTTCACGCTCTTGATCAGGCCCGCGACGCCCGCCGCGGCCTTGGTGTGCCCGATGTTCGCCTTGATCGAGCCGACGGCGGCGGGGACGGAGCCGGGGGCCGCGCCCGCCGCGCGCCGCGCCTCGATCAGCGTCTCCAGCTCGGCGGCGTCGCCGACGGCGGTGCCCGTCCCGTGCCCCTCGAAGTAGGCGACCTCGTCCGGGCCGAACCCGGCGCGCCGGTACGCGCGGTCGAGCGCGAGCCGCTGGCCGTCGGTCTCCGGGCGGGTGATGCCGCCCGCGCCGTCGGACGACACGCCCCAGCCGTCGATGAACCCGTGCACCCGGTGGCCGCCCGCGACGGCGTCCTCCTCGCGCATCAGCACGACCATGCCGCAGCCCTCGCCCGGCCAGAACCCCGCCGACCGCTGGTCGTAGACGCGCATCTCCTCGACGGCGAGCGCGCCCGCGCGGGAGAAGCCGATCAGCTCCGTGGCGTCCACGCTGACGTCCACGCCGCCCGCGACCGCGAGGTCCATGTCGCCGCCCAGCAGCGCGTTGCACGCGGTGATGACCGACAGCAGGGACGACGCGCACGCGCCGTCCACGACGTAGCCGCCGCCGTTGAAGTCGAAGTGGTTGCAGATCCGGCCGGCGATCGTGTTGGACAGGCCGCCCGCCAGCGAGTCGCCGTCCGGGACGGGGAACGGCGCCTTGTAGGAGCGCTCCAGCTCGGCGAGGACCGCCGCGAGCCGCTCGTTCTCCAGGTCGCCCTTCAGCGCGTCCGCCACGACGCGGCGGACGTACGGCCAGCGCAGCCGCATCTGCGCGGCCCGGATCCCCTCGCCGGTCAGCGAGTTGCCGACGAGGACGCCGGTGGACTCGCCCGGCGCGGCGCGCCCCTCGGGGAAGCCCGCGTCGGCGAGGGCCTCGGCGGCCGTCTCCAGCGCCAGCCAGTGCGTCAGGTCGGCGTTGCGGAAGGTGGACCCGGCGACCTTGAACCGCACCCGGTCGAACTCCCAGTCGCGCAGCAGCGCGGCCTCGGTGATGTAGATGTGGTCGGCCGAGGCGCGGTCGGCGCTGTAGTAGTCGTCCAGCCGGATCCGCTCGTCCGGGATCCGGCGGAAGGACCGCCGCCCGGCCAGCACGTTGTCCCACAGCTCTTCCGGTGTCGAGGCGTCCGGGAAACGGCACGCCATGCCGACGATCGCTATGCGAGAGCCCATGAGATTCCTCCACAGAACTTTGCGGCGGGGGTATGGCGCGCATTTCCCGGTGACCGTTTTCAGGCATGCCGAATAGAACGGCGGTGCCCGCCGGGAAAGGGAGATGCACAGGACATCGTCGACCGTCGGGGAGGCGGCGGCAGACCGCGCGCGACCGCCGCCGACCTCACCAAGATCGCTTAAGTTACTCCACCGTAGGCAGCCCGCTCACCTGGCGTCAAGCGTTCAGGCGATCAATGCATGACAACTTTTCCCGGCCCCGGAACGGCCCGTTTCAGTGCCGTCATACCCGTCTCGATCATGATGGGCGGCGGTGCGCTCCTCATCACCGAGATGATCGGTTGACCGTTTTCTACACTCGCCTTTCACGCTTCGCGAGAAGGGCGCTGCCGACAGTTAGGACGCGCCACCTCAGGCACTCCTTCGACACTTTCCGTAGAACTGTCAACCACGTGCGGGCGCGAGGCGCGGGACGCGGGAACCGTCCGCGGGTGCCGTCGGCCGTACGTTCCGGCGGGGCGGTGTCACTCATCCAACCGCACACCCGGGAACCTCTCTGCTTTCTCCGGCCCCAATGGCCTCAGAAATGCGTACGGGAGTACGGAAAACATTGTATACGCATTATTGACGACGCTTTGAATAGCCGCTGAACGGGAAGTATCACGGGCAAGGAAAGACTATTCGGCGAAGGAGACCGTTCCCGTTCGATGAATCCGAGACTTCCCGGCGGCACCGCCGACAGGCAGCGGTTAGCCGTCGCGTAGGACCGCGCGGGCGCCCCGTGCCGCCACGGCGGCGCCGCGCGTCCGGCAGCACCGGGCCGGCACGGCCCGAAGGCGTCCCCGCGGCGGGACCCCGCGATCCGGGGGTCCGTACGGCCGGGCCGCTCCCCTCCGCCGCATGACGGCGTGCTCCCCCCAGCGATGACCGGTCCCACCCCGATCGGTTGTGCCCGGAAGGCCGCAACTTGTCCCGTCGCACCGCCCCCGCCGCATGGCTGGGCGCCCTCGTCCTGCTCGCCTCGATCACCCTGACCGGCCGGGCCGCCCCGGCCGCCGCCGCCCCCGGAGCCCCGGCGTCCCCCGCGTCCGCGCAGGCCGCCGCCGATGCCGCCGCCGGACCCCGCGTCGTCGCCGAGACGACCGTCGCGTCCCGGACCCTCGACCTCACCGTCCAGTCGCCCGCCCTCGGCGGCCGGGACAAGGTGCGGCTGCTCCTGCCGGCCGGCTGGTCCCGCACCGCGAACCGCACGTGGCCCGTCCTCTGGCTGCTCCACGGCGGCGTCGACGACTACACCGCCTGGACGCGCGACACCGACGTCGCGGCGCTCACCGCCGGCACCCCCGTCATCGTCGTCATGCCGAACGGCGGCGGCTGCGGCAACTACTCCGACTGGTGGAACTACGGGAACGGCGGCCCGCCCCGCTGGGAGACGTTCCACATGACCGAGATCCGGCGCATCCTCGAAAGGGACTACCGGGCCGGGACGGAACGCGCGATCGCGGGCAACTCCATGGGCGGGCTCGGCGCCATGCTCTACGCCGCGCGCTTCCCCGGCATGTTCCGCGCCGCGGCCGCCTACAGCGGATACCTGAGCACGCTCCTCAACCACAAGCCGGGCGACGACTCGACCGGCTGGGGGCCGTCCTTCTCCTGCCCGGGGACGGACTGGCGCCGCGTCTGGGGCGACCCCGACGACCAGGCCGCCGTCTGGCACGCGCACAACCCCTACGACCTGGCCGGCCGCCTCGCGGGCGTCCAGCTCTGGGTCGCCTGCGGCAACGGGAAGGCCGGATCGCTCGGCGGCATGCCGATCACCGACCCGGTGGAGTCCGCCGCCGACGGCAACGCCCGCTCGTTCGCCGGACGGCTGGACGAGCTCGGCATCCCGGTGACCACGCGCTACTTCGACGGGCAGCACAGCTGGCCGTACTGGCAGCGCGACCTGCACGAGTCCTTCCCGATGCTGATGCGGGCGATCGGCGCCCAGTAGGCGCCCGCGTCAGATCTCCCCGATCACACCGGCGCCGCTCGCGGGCGGCGCCGGTCCGCGCCATTCCACGAGCAGGACGGTGGCGCCGATCGGGTTCCCTATCCTTCGGAGGGCGGCTGATCGGCCACCGCCGACCGCCGGTCGGACGCGGGCCAGACGTAGGGGAGGTCGTCCGGCGTGCCGGGGAAGAGGGCGCCGTAGAACTCCCGGTCCTTCCGGACGAGCGCCGAGCGGTGGCTGAGGTGGAAGTCCGGGTCGCCGAGCCAGGGCGGTAGCTCCCCGGCCTCCGCGAGCTCCGCCTGCCGCCGGACCTCCTTCAGGCCGGTGGCGGACGTGAGGTCGGCGGCCAGCGTCCCCGCGCACGTGTCGGCCCGGCCGAGCTCGCACCAGCGGGCGCAGATGTCCAGGCCGTACCGGACGAGCCCCTCCTCGTAGCCCGCCCACATCTTGACCGCCGGATGGTGCCGCCACCCGTACCCCGGCACCGTCAGGCCGCGCAGGACCTGGAGCGTCTCGACGCGCTGCTTGCCGAGCCTGCGCGGGTCCAGGACGCCGGCCGTGGCGGCGAAGTCCTCGTACGGCAGGAAGGTCTGCACTCCGCTCCTCTCACCTCGTGTATCTGGTTGCTTACCCACCGACGCCGGGGAAGCACGGCAGGTCTTGGATCGTTGCAAGTAATGTGCCCATCACCGAAAGTCACTCTTTGCTGGACATCCGCCGTATCTACGTCGAACCCGCGGCGGCCGAACTGGCGCGCGGCAGGGAGATCCTCGGCCGGTTCCCGGACGCCGAGCTCGTCGAGATCGAGGCCCACAACCGCATCCCCGAGCTCTACGGGGACGAGCGGAACGTCGCCCGCTGGGTCCGGATCAAGACCGAGGCGCTCGTCCTCGGGGTCAAGAAGTCGCTGAGCGCCCGCCCGAACGGCCGGTCCAGCGACTTCATCGCGCCGTCCACCGCGAACGGCTGCGCGATGGCCTGCGCCTACTGCTACGTGCCGCGCCGCAAGGGCTACAGCAACCCGATCACGGTGTTCGCGAACATCGACCAGATCACCGGCTACCTCGCCCGGCACGCGGGCCGCCAGGGCGTCAAGCCGGAGCCCGACCAGGTCGATCCGCGCGCCTGGGTCTACGACATCGGCGAGAACTCCGACTGCTCCGTGGACGCGCTGGTCTCCGCGAACGTCCGCGATCTCGTGGACCTGTTCCGCGGGCTGCCGACGGCCAAGGCCAGCTTCGCGACGAAGTACGTCAACCGGGACATGCTGGACTGGGATCCGCAGGAGCGGACCCGGGTCCGCTTCAGCCTCATGCCCGCCGCCGACTCCAAGCTGCTCGACATCCGCACCTCCCCCGTCGCCGACCGCATCGCCGCCATCGACGACTTCGTCGAGGCCGGGTACGAGGTGCACCTCAACCTCAGCCCGGTCGTCGTCCGGGACGGCTGGCTGGACGACTGGGGCGAGCTGTTCGACCAGCTCGCCGACACTTTGGGCCCCGCGGCCCGCGCGCAGCTCGCCGCCGAAGTGATCTTCCTGACGCACAACGACCGGCTGCACGAGGTCAACCTCGGCTGGCATCCGAAGGCCGAGGAGGTGCTCTGGCGGCCCGACCTCCAGCAGCCGAAGCGCTCGCAGACCGGCGGCTGGAACGTCCGCTACCGCAACGGCCACAAGGGCCGCTACGTCGCCGCGCTCACCGGCCTCCTCGCCGAGCGCCTCCCCGGCTGCCGCGTCCGCTACGCGTTCTGATCACGCCGTCCGGGCGCACGTCCGTCACGACTTCTGCGGGGACGGGCTGCCGCCGGGCAGCAGGGCGGCGATCTCCGGCTTGAGCATCGGCAGGACGCTCGCGTACGGGGCGGTGAAGTCGAGGTTCCCGCAGCCGTCGCTGCCGCCGTGCAGCCACGACAGCTCGAACCCGTCCGGCGTGAAGAACGCGCTGAGCCGCGGCGGGTCGGTCTCCATGCCCTCCGTGGTCGACCCCTTGCTCGGGAAGAAGTCGGCCCGCTTGAACCGGCCGTCCAGCGTCGCGCAGTCGGCCCACTTCCGCCCCCGGCCGACGCGCTGCTTGACGAGCGACTGGAGCCGCGCCACCCCGGCGGACGTCAGCGTCTCGGGGCGGAACACGTCGGTCGCGGTGAGCCGCTTCCCGGTGCGCAGGTCCACGGTGACGACCTCGCCGCCGGGCGAGCCGTCCGCCTGGCGGCACCAGTCGTTGTTCATGAAGTAGCGCACGGACGCGAGGCGCGGCCCGCGCAGGCCCGCCCGCGCCTCCGTCGAGACCGTGACCGGGACGCCGTTGCACGGCAGTTTCCGGGCGCCCTTCCCGATCGTGATCAGCCGGTCGAGCGGCGCGCGGAGCGTCTGGTTGACCCGCCGCTCCAGCGCGGGGTCGCCGAGCCCGCTCACCCTCATGTACTGCGCGCCCGTGACCCGCACGTTCCCGATCGTCTGCGTCTCCGCCGCCATGGCCACGTTCGCGACGTTCGCGACCGGGCGCCGCGGCGGCTCCTTCGTGTCCCTCGTCGCGACCACCGCGGCCGTGGCGCCCGCGGCGACGACCGCGGCGCCCGCGACGGCGAGCGTGCCCTTGCCCGCGGCCGTGGCGAGGAAGCCCTTGCTCGCGGCC
>NZ_CAACUY010000379.1 GCF_900659615.1 Actinomadura fibrosa
GTCGAAGATGGCGGCGTCTTCGGGGTTGAGCCAGCCTTTGAGGTAGCGGCCGCCGTCCAGCGATCGAGTTGAGGTGATCCAGGAGCGGTCGTAGCCGCGGCGGGAGTCGGGGTCGGGCTCCTCGGTGCCGTCGCGGTCGGCGATGACGTCGCGGATGCGGGTGCCGAAGGCGGCGATCTTTCCGGCGGAGAAGCCCTGGTCGACCATGTCCAGCAGGAGGGCCTCGGCCTTGGCGCAGTCGGCATCGTCCAGGCGGGTTACGGCGGTGGCGATGGTTGCCGCGTAGCCGTAGGACAGGCGGCCCGTAGCAAGCCGGGTGGCGACCTCGGGGAGGCGGTGGTGCTGGCGGGCCAGGGTCAGGCGTTCTTTAGCGCGGGCTTCGCGCATGCCCAGCCGGGTGCGCAGCCAGGCCTGGGTGGACGGCAGGCCCCAGCGGCGCATCTCGCCTGAGGTGTCGACCTTGCCGATCAGTCCGGCCAGGGCACTCTCGGTCAGGTCGACCGCCCGGCCCAGGGTCTCGGCCAGCTCCATGCACGCGGACGGGCTCTCGGGCACCTCACGCCGGGCGAGTTCGGCCGCGACCGAGTCCGCCGCGTCCACCAATTCCCTGGTGGACATCGACGCCACGTCGACCACTTCCGAACTCATACTCCAATCTTACTCACCCTTTTTTCTGCGTGAGGCGGAATCAGGGCCACAGTAATCGCACCATTGCGCTACACGGTGCGCCTTTAGATCGTCCTGCCGCATGTCCAGTTGAAATGATCTTAGGATGGCCTAGATCGATCGACTCAAACAGCCGAAGATCTAGTATCGAACGGTCGCGGGGTCAAGTGTGCACTGACATGCGGATAGACAGCTATCTTGACCTCACTGACATCGACCAACGTGACCCGCGCCCGAGTAGAACGCGAACTTGATCGCCTCGCTAAAGGGGCACCTCAGCTGGGCGGCCACCCAAGCCATATTGATCCCGATAAAGGTCACTATGCGGAGGAGTGTCGCCCAGCCAAGGAATCGAACGCGCTGCAAGCTTCGGAAGTCGTGCTGGCCGCTCGTACGCCGGTCGGATGCGGCCCATCGACCGCCATTCCCTCAGTGTTCTCGGGATGCCCTTCGGCTAGATGTCGGCGTCTGAGGTGGGCGTGGTGTCGGGCGGCGTGGGCTGTTGCCGTTCCATCAGGGCGACCATGGAGTCGGTGAAGCGGCGCGTGAGTCGGGCGAGTTCGGTGCGGTCATGGTCGCTCCAGCCCGCGAAGGCCTCTTCGAGGAGGCGGCGGCGGCCCTGGTTGATCGCGTCGACGATGCGGCGGCCTTCGGCGGTGATGGACGCGGTCTTGATCCGCCGGTCGTGGCTGGCCGGTGCGCGGGTGATCAGGCCGAGCTGCTCCAGGCGGGCGAGGGAGCGGCTGGCCTTGGGGTGGTTGTGCTCGGCGAGTTCGGCGAGTTCGAGGACGCCGATCGGGCCGCGAAGGTCGGTGTAGATGAGGTAGCGGCACAGGTCCGGGTCCAGTGTGACGCCGGCGCGGTCGAGGAGCAGGTCGACGAAGCGCGGTCCTGAGACGCGTCCCAGGATGTCCAGCCATACGTCGTAGTAGTCGTCCGCCATCCCGTTCATTATGCACGCATCTCCTGCTACCGTGACCGCGACGATCCGTTCATAGTGAACGGATCTCCGGAGTGTGGGGAGCTACGTGATGACCGCACGGCACGTCCGCGCCGCCGTCCTGCATGGGCTTGGCCAGGTCCCGCGTTATGGAGTTCTGCCTGAGCCGGTGGCCGGGGAAGGGGAGGCGGTCGTTACGGTGACCGCGGCGGCGCTGAAGCCGTCCGATCGGGCGATGGCCGAGGGTGTCCACTATGCCCCGGCCGCCTTCCCCTGCGGGGTCGGGCTGGACGGCGTCGGACGGCTGGACGACGGCACCCGGGTGGCGTTCTTCCTCCCGCAGCAGCCGTACGGCGGGATGGCAGAGCGGACCCTGGTGCGCCGGGACGTGTGGTTGCCGGTACCCGACGGCGTCGATGACGCCATCGCTGCGGCGTTGCTCAATCCGGGCATGGCGGCCTGGAAGGCGGTCGTGGCCGAAGGGGAGGTCGCCGCCGGGCAGACGGTTCTGGTGCTGGGCGCGACCGGTGCGTCCGGCCGTGTCGCCGCCCAACTGGCGGTGCGGCGCGGTGCGCGGGTCGTGGGCGCCGGGCGCGATCAGGATGTTCTGGACGGGCTCGTCGCGAACGGCGTCCATGCCGCGATCAGTGTCGACCGGCCACATGAGGAGGTCGTCGGCGCTCTTGTCGCCGAGGGTCCCTACGACCTGGTCGTTGACTACCTGTGGGGCGGGGCGGCCGAAGCGGCGTTCGCGGCGTTGGCGCGCACTGGTGAGGCCGCGCGGCCGGTCCGCTACATCCTCGTCGGGATGAGCGCCGGTGACGTGGCGGGCCTGCCTGCCATGACGCTGCGCAAGGCCCCCGTCCAGATGGTCGGCAGCGGTTTCGGCGGCCGGGCGTCCCTGGACGACGCCGCGGCGGCCTTCGCCGGGCTGCTTCGGCAGGTGGCCGCCGGTGATCTTGTGATGGACGTCGAGACCGTTCCGCTCGCCGACGTGGAGGAGGCCTGGACGCGCAAGGCGAGTGGTCGGCGCATTGTTCTCGTGCCTTGACCTGGGTGCCTACCCCTTTCGATCGGTGCGGTACAGGTGCACCAGGCCGCGGGTCACGGCGGCGGGCCACACCGTCGCGTGCTGCTCGTCGGCGATGACCTCGCTGCGGACGTCGAAGCACTGCCGGCGGCGCAGGCGTCCGGTGAACGCGGCGAGGTCGGCGACCATGTCGAGGCCGGAGAGGACGCGGCGCGTCTCGGCGGGCATGATCGGCCAGCTCCGGTCGGGGCTGTCCTCGCGCTCGCCCACGGCGAGGTAGACGTCACCGGTGCCGTGGTCGGCGATGGGTGTCCGTTGAGGGTCGAGGAGCAGGTGGTCGTCCCACCACAATGACGGGCTCACGGCCAGGAACCGGCGGAAACCCTCCGGACGGCGTGCCAGGGCCCAGCAGGTGAACAGGCCGCCGAGGGAGAAGCCCGCGAGGCCCCGGTCTCCGGGGTCGAGCGGATGGGCCGACTCCACGTGCGGTGCGATCACAAGGCGGATCAGGTCGAGCATCGCGTCGGCGCCTCCCGTCCCGTACGGGGTGTGGCCTTGCAGGTAGCCGGACGTGGCGCTGGTCGGTGTCAGGTCTCGTGCGCGTTGAGCGAAGAGCCGGTCGAGGTCGTCGGTGGCGGGGGAGATGCCGACGATGGCGATGGGACGCAATTGGCCGAGAGAGAAGGCCATGGTGGTTCGGGCAATCTGCGCTGTGGCCGCGAAAGTCAGGAAGCCGTCGAGGAGATAGAGGACGGGAAACGGCGCCTTCTCGGTGGCGTCCCGGGTAGGCGGCGTTGCGACGGAGACGTGCCAGTGGTCGGTCGGCTCGCCGCCGGTGACCAGCGTGTACTGCACCGCGTTGAGGGTCTGGAAGGGACCTGCCGTCCATTGCGCGGTCATGCCGGAACCTTCCCAGACCGGATGGTGGGGCCGTCGGGCCAGTAGGTCAGGTCGGAGCTAGTAGACCAAGTCGGAGCTAGTAGGTCAGGTCGGCCACCAGGCCGAAATGGTCGGACGGGTAGATGCCGTCGAAGGGTTCGTGTCCGAGGAGGCGGCAGTCGAGCGGATGGCCGGCGCCGCCGCGGCGCGGGTGGGCGGACAGGATGTAGTCGATCCGCCGGTCCGGCCACAGGACTGGGCGGGCCCACGGGTTGGCGTTGGACCAGGTGTGCCCGCCGCCCGGTGGGCCGCTCATCGTCCAGGCGTCGTGGAAGAACACGCCCGGGGCCGCCGCCTCCCCGTATCCGGTCAGCGAGCGGATCTCGTCGCTGCCGGGGTCGGCGTTGAAGTCGCCCGCGAGGATGGTGGGGCAGCGCCTGCGCTGGTTCTCGGCCAGGAACCGGCAGATCTCGCGCACCTGCCGCTGGCGCGGGCCGCTGTGGTCGCGGCGCCAGGCGAGGGCGGCGGCTCCTATCTGGACGAGGCCGCGGGGGCCTTCGACCTCGGCGAAGACGAAGGCCCCCGTCGCGCCCGCGCCGTCCCCCGCGCCCGCGCCGTCCCCCGCGCCCGCGCCGTCCGGTGCGTCCTGGGCGGACAAGGTCCGTTGGTCTTCGCGGACGAACGGCCATGCTGACAGGATCGCCAGGCCGGAGAGGGCGTCGCCGTCCTCCATCCCGCAGGCGAACAGATGGTGGGGCAGGCCGAGCGCGTCGCCGAGCCGCCGGGCCTGGTCGTCGTCGGCGGTCTGCCATGCCTCGACCAGGACGACGAGGTCCGGCGCGCAGTCCGCGAGGGCCGCCACGATCCCGCGTTCGCGTTCCCGCCAAGGGCCGTAGCGTCCCCAGACGTTCCACGTGGCGACCCGCAGGCGGCCTTCGACCGGCGGTCCGTACGGCTGCTCGATGTCGTACATGCGGGTCATGCTAGGAAGGGCGGCCCGTTCCCGTCATCGGACCGGCTCAACGGTCGGCGCGGCTCAACGGTCGGCGCGGCTCAGTAGGTCTTGGGCAGGCCCAGTTCGTGCTGGGCGATGTGGGCCAGGACGAGTTCCTCCGCCACCGGGATGTTCTTGGCGATGCGGGCGTCGCGGAACATGCGGGCCACGGGGTACTCCAGGGAGTAGGCCATGCCGCCGTGGGTCTGGAAGGCGCGGTCGGCCGCCTGCCACGCCGCGTCCGCCGCGGTGAGCTTGGCGATGTTGGCCTCGGAGCCGCAGGGCCGGCCCCGGTCCCACAGCCAGGCCGCCTTGTAGGTCATCAGCCGGGCGAGCTCCACCTGCGCCTTGATCCGCGCCAGCGGGAACGCGACGGCCTGGTGGGCGCCGATGGGGGTGCCGAACGGGGCGCGGTCGCGGGCGTAGTCGCAGGCCGTCCGGAGCACGAGCTCGCCGAACCCGACGCCGCTGGCCGCCGCGAGGATCCGCTCGGGGTTCAGGATGTCCCACAGGACGGCGAAGCCCTGGTCGACCTCGCCGAGGACGCGGTCGGCGGGGACGCGGACGCCGTCCAGGAACACCATGCTGGACGCGACCGTGTTCGTGCCGAGCTTGGGGATCGGCCGGTAGGTGAGGGTGCCCTCCGCGACCGCCTCCTTGACGTCCACGAGCAGGACGGTGAAGCCGGCCGTGCGGGGGCGGGCCTCGGCGGCCGGGATGGTCCGGGTGACGAGGACGAGGAAGTCGGCGCGCTCGACGCCGGAGATCCAGATCTTCTGGCCGTCGACGGTGAAGCCGTCGCCGTCGCGGCGGGCCTGGGTGGCGATGGCGATCGCGTTGCTGCCCGCGTCCGGCTCGGTGATGGCGAAGCAGGTCTCCAGCTCGCCGGACGCGATCTTCGGCAGGAACGCGCGGCGCTGCTCCTCGGTGCCGTGGCGGGCGATGGTGAGGCCGCCGAACGCGGGGGTGAGCAGGTACATGAAGGACGCGGCGCCGCCCGCGCCGGCGTCGGCGAGGCTCTCCAGCGCCACGGCGAGCTCCAGGAGGCCCTGGCCGGCGCCGCCGTACTCCTCGGGGATCGCGAGGCTGTGCCAGCCGCCGTGGACCAGCTCCCGCCAGACCTCCTCGGGCCAGCGCTTCTCCTCGTCGCACCGGGTCCAGTAGTCCTGGTCGTACTTCGCGGCGATCGCGCGCACGCCCTCGCGCACCGCGGCCGCGCTCTCCGGCAGGTCGAAGTCCACCCGCGCCTCCCTCGTCGTCGTGGGCACCACCGTAGCCGATCCAGTAAGTGGACACTGACGCAGGTGCGCCCGGTGATGAATGCGGGTGTGCGCGGTCATGAAGGAGCCTCACGCGGGTACTGGACGGCCGACACCGATACCGACACGGCCGGCGGCGGCACGGCCCGGCATGACGGGGCGGACGGCGACGGGCCGGGAGAAACGGGGACGACATGCGACCGCGCGACAGGTGGATGCTGGCCGGCGGACGGTGGAGCGGCGGGACGGGGGAGGAGGCGTTCACGGTGCGCGATCCGGCCACCGGGGTGCCGGTGGGGGCGGTGCCGGTCTGCTCCGCCGCCGACGTGGAGGCGGCGGTCGCGGCGGCCGCCGCGACCGCGCCGGGCTGGGCCGCGACGGACCCCGCGGGGCGGGG
>NZ_CAACUY010000380.1 GCF_900659615.1 Actinomadura fibrosa
GGGCGAGCGCGCGTGACGGCCCGTCCCGTCCGCGCGCCCGGGCCGGACGACCTCGACCGCGCCTGGCGGACGGTGTCCGCGGTGCTGGCGCCGACGCCGGTCGTCCCGTCGCCGCTGGCGCCGGACGCCCTGCTGAAGCTGGAGACGTTCCAGCCGACCGGGTCGTTCAAGGTGCGGGGTGCGCTCGCGGCCGTGGCGGCGCTGCCGGACGGGCGGCCCGCCGTGACGGCGAGCGCGGGCAACCACGGCCTCGGGATGGGCTACGCGGCGGCCAGGTCGGGCGCGGACGTCACCGTGGTCGTGTCGACCCGGGCGTCCCAGGTGAAGGTCGACCGGATCGGCGCGTTCCCGGTGCGGCTCGTCCGGCACGGGACGAGCTACGACGACGCCGAGGCGCACGCGATGGGCCTCCCCGGGCACTACGTCTCGCCCTACAACGACCCCGCGGTGATCGCCGGGCAGGGCACGATCGGCCGCGAGCTGGACGCGCAGGCGCCCGGGCCGCTGACCGTGGTCGCGCCGGTCGGCGGCGGCGGGCTCGCCGCGGGCCTGTGCCTGTGGGCGCGCGAGCGCGGCGACGTGCGGGTCGTGGGCGTGGAGTCGGCGGTGTCGCGGGCCGTCTCCGCCGCCGTGGCGGCCGGGCGGATCGTCGAGGTCGAGGTCGGCGACACGTTCGCCGACGGGCTGCCCGGCAACCTGGAGGCGGGCAGCGTGACGCCGGACCTCGTCGGCAGCGTCGCGGAACTCACCACGGTCACCGACGCCGAGATCCGGGACGCGCTGCGCTTCCTGTTCCGCGAGCACGGCCTCGTGGCCGAGGGCGCGGGGGCCGCCGCGGTCGCCGCGGTGCTCGCCGGAAAGGTCGAGGTCACCGGACGGCCGGTGGTCGTCGTGTCCGGCCGCAACATCACGGTCCCGACGTACACCGAGGCGCTCCTCCGGACCTGAAACCCTCACTTTCCCGGCGAATCGCCACACGAGCGGTCGATGCCGCACTACGGTGTCCGGTGCGCGGGCCGGGGACGGTCCGCGAGCGGAGGAGGTCCCGCGGACGGACGGTCCGCGGACGGGGAAGGCGGCGGAGCGTGCGGGTGGCGGCCCTGCGGACGGCGTTCCGGCGCGACCGGCTCACCGGCCAGGTCGCGGCCGGCCTCACCGGCGTGCTCGTGATCGCCGCCGTCGTCTACGGCGTCGGCACGGCGAGCGCCCGGTACCGGCTCGCCGACGTCGGCGCCTGGCTGAACGCGGGCGCCCGGGGCCTGGCCGTGCACGTCAACGGCCCGGCGGGCAAGGTGGACGGCCGGACGGCCCTGCCCGCCCAGATGCGCGGCCACCGCATCCAGGTCGTCCAGGACGGCGCGACCGTGTTGCTCGTCGACCTCGACACGGGCGTCGTCAGCCGCATCGACCCGTCCCAGCTCGCGGTGGGCCGCAACCGGGCGCTCGGCGCCGGGATCCAGGTCCTCGCCGCGGCGGGCCGCGCCTACACGGTCGACTCCGTCAAGGGCGTCGTGCAGCAGATCGACCCGGTGTCGCTGACGCCCGCCGGGCCGTCCGCGACGCTGCCGCCGCCGCTCGGCGGCGCCGGGATCGACGCGCGCGGCGCGCTCTGGGTGCCGGTGGCGGGCAAGGGCCAGGTCACCGCGTTCCGCGACGGCCGCCTTCAGGCGCCCGTCCCGGTCGGGCGGCCGGGCGACGCCCTGGCGCTGACGATCGCGGCCGGGGACCCCGTCGTCGTCGACTCCTCCGCCGCGACCGCGACCGTGCTGAAGGCGTCCGGGGCGCGGCTCGCGGTGGCGCTGCCGTCCACGGTCCGCACGGCGCGGGCCGGAGGCGTGCTCGCCCCGCCCGTCGCCGAGGGCGCGACCGTGCCGCTGCTCGTGCCCGGCACCGGTTCGCTCGTCACCGTGGACACCGGCACCGGCCGCCACACCACCGCGCGGCTCGCGGTGCCCCGGCACCGCTACCGGGCACCGCAGATGCTCGGCGCCAAGGTGTACATCCCGGACGAGACGGCCGGCGCGCTGCTCGTCTACGACACGGCGGGCAACCGGTTCGAGGCGCCCGTCCCGGTGACGGGCCGCCCGTCGCGGCTGGAGGTCCTCGTCAAGGACGGCCTGCTCTGGGCGAACGACCCGGCGGGCCCGCGCGCCGTCGTGATCGACCGGGAGGGCGGCCGCAAGGGCATCGACAAGTACGCGGACCGGGTCCCGGGCGGGCCGAAGCGCCACGGCCTCCCGACACCGGGCGCCGGGACCGCGCCGTCCGCCCCCGCGGAGCCGGTGGCGGACCCGACGCGCCCGGCGGCCCCGGCGGGTCCGCCGCGCCCGGGGCAGCCGCCCGGCGCGCCGTCCAACATCGCCGTCACGCCGGGCGCGGGTACGATGCGCGTGGACTTCCAGCCCTCGCAGGGCACCGGCGTCACGGGATACGCCCTGAAGGACGTCCCGGCGGGGCTGTCGGTGAGCCCGCGGACGACCGGCCCCGGCGGCCCGTTCACGTTCACCCTCAAGGGAGGGGACTGCGGGCGCGAGTACCGCTTCCGCGTCGCCGTCCAGTACCGGGACGGGCGCAACCGTGCGGGCGAGCGGGTGTCCGTGGCGAGCGACCCCGTGCGGCCCTGCGTGACGCCGGGCGCGCCCGGCAAGGTCTCGGCCACGGCGACCGCCTCCGGCGCACGGCTCTCCTGGACGCCTCCGCCCGGCGGCGCGACGAGCTACAAGGTGACCTGGGACGGTCCCGTCCAGGGCACGCAGACCGTCACGAGCGCCTCAGCGACCCTCGGCACCGTCTGGACGAACGGCTCCTACACCTTCAGCGTCGCCGCCGTGAACGCCGCGGGCACCGGCGCCGCGAGCACGTCCAGCGCCAGCCTCACCGGGCCCGTGCAGCGGTACGCCGTCCGGAGCAACGGCAATTCCAACGGTTACATCAGGAGCACGGCGGACGCCGACAATGGCGCGCTCGTCGCCACGATGCACGACAACAACGGCGAGGTCGTCGACGTGCACTGCCAGGAGAAAGGCGTCTATTACCGGCATCCGAACGATTCCAGTCTCGCGGGCGACATGTACGCCCAAATCACCTGGAATGGCAAGACCGGTTATGTCATCGGCTGGCTTATCAGCACGCCGGGAGACTGGACGAGCCCGGCCGGGCCGACCGTATGGGCGTGCAAGTGAAGCGCGACTCCGCCGCACGTCCCAGGACCAGGTAGACCGGCCCGGAGGACGGCCTCGCCAGGCTCACTTCTTCTTGTGCGCCTTCCGGATGCACGCGGGCGCGGACCAGGAGACGTCCGGGGCCTTGCCCTGGTTGAGGCGCAGCACGGCGCCCACCTTGAAGCAGTAGGCGCCCTTCGGACGCAGCCCCGGGACCGTCGCCGACCGGGACCCCGCCGGGACCGTCACGATCGCCTTCGCCCCCGCCGGCTGCTGCTGGATGATCAGTGGCAGCCCGCGGGCCGCGTCCGGCAGCGTCCAGAGCAGGGCGGCGCTCTCGCCGACCTGCCGGACGACGACCCGGCGCGGACGGGTCGCGGCGAACTGCGCGGCGGGCAGCGGATCCGTGGACCCGCCCGGGACCGCGCCGGTGCCCTGCGTCGCGGGCGGGGACGTCCCGGCGGCGGACGGCTCGCCCTTCCCGTCCCCGCCGCCCCCGGACAGGGCGAGCGCGCCGATGCCCAGCACCGCCCCGCCGACCAGCGCCACCGCCGCCGCGACGATCAGCCCGCGGCGCGGCCCGTCATGCGGCCCCTGATGCGGCCCCTGATGCGGTCCGGCCTGCGCGCCGTGCCGCATCCCGTCATGCGGCCCGTCGAACGACTGCTCGTGCGGGCCGGGCGCCGTGTGAGGTCCGGGCGCGGTGTGCGGGCCGGGGCTCGTGCGCGGGGTGGTGTTGGAGCCGCTGGCGCGCGGGTCCGCGCTCGGGGCCCATGGCGACGGCGGCAGGGCGTCCGGTGCGAGGGCCGGAGCCTCCGGCGCGGACGAGGAGAACGCCGGTGGAGCGGAGGGCGCGGAGGCGGACGGCGCGGGAAGGGACGGCGAGTGGGCGGTCGGCGCCCACTCCGGCACCGGCGGCGGCCCGGAGTTCTCGGGGAACGAGGGCCGCGGCCCGCCCGATAATCCGCCCGACGAGAAGCCTGAGGAGAAACCGGACGACCCGGACGAGAAACCCGACGACGAGCCGGACGTCGAGAACGACCCGCCCGGATGCCCGCCGGTCGGATGCGGGCCGGGGCCGCTGCTGTAGGGGACGTCGGTGACCGGCAGGCCCAGCTCGGCCTGCACCTGCTGGAGCCGCTGCGCGAACTCGACGGCGCTCGCGTACCGCTCCTCCGGCTTCTTCGCCATCGCGCGCGCGATGGCCTCCGCGACCTGGGGCGCCGCGTCCGGCCGGGGGAGCGGCGGGGGCGGGTCGTTCAGGATCCGCAGCATGAGCAGGGCGATGCCCTCGCTGGGCGGCCCCTTGAAGGCGGGCTGGCCCGCGAGGAGCTGGTACAGGGTCGAGCCGAGCGAGTAGATGTCGGCGCCGGGCCCGGGCGGGCGGCCCTCCAGCACCTCGGGCGCCGCGTGGTGCGGCGTGAACGCCTGCGTGTGCGTGGCGTCGAAGGAGTCGACGAGCCGGGCGATGCCGAAGTCGGCCAGCGCGGGCTCGCCGTACCGGGACACGAGCACGTTCTGCGGCTTGACGTCCCGGTGCAGGACGTCGGCCTCGTGCGTGGCGGCGAGCGCGCCCGCCATCTTCACGCCGATGCGCAGCACCTCCGGGACGGGCAGCGGCCCCTCCCGCGCGAGCCGGTCGGTGAGCGCGCCGTGCTCGAAGTACTCCATCGCGATGTAGGGGCGGCCGGAGCGGGTGGTGCCGGTGTCCAGCACGGTCACGATGTTCGGGTGCCCGGACAGCCGTCCGGTGATCTTGCTCTCGCGCTGGAACCGGCGCATCGCCGCGTCGTCGACCGAGCTGATCGACAGGACCTTGAGCGCCACCGTGCGGTCGAGGTGCTCCTGGCGCGCGCGGTACACGACGCTGAAGCCGCCCTCGCCGACCTGCTCCAGCACCCGGTAGCCGGGGACGTCCTCGGTCATGGGTCCTTCCCGGTGGGCGGCGGCCGGCTCGCGGCGGGGGTGCGAACCTTGGATGCGGGACGGTCCGGGGCGGTTCCCCCCGGACGACCTGGGCTCCCAGCGTAGTACGGGGACGAAACGGACGTGGCCGCTCTCGCCCCGCCGGCCCGCCCGGTGGGACGCCGCGCCCGGCGCCCGCGACCGCGGTGGAAATAGCGGGAGATTTCCGCCGCACTTCTTAATCGTTGTCCCAACTCCGCACCGTCTCCGCCCGAAACTGCCTAACCTCGGGTTTTGCGATGACGGAACGCTCAGAGGGAGTGGCCGCCGTGACGGACGATGTCATGACGAATCCAGAAGCGGAACTGCGGTACAGCGAACTTGTCCGGATGGCGTATTTCGTTCTCCCGGGAAAGGGAAAGCGCGTCTACCGGCTGGCGATCGCCCGCCGCATCGTGGACGGCACCGCGCGCCGCGACCGCTCGCCCGCGGGCCTCGCCCGGCGCCGCACCCGCGTCCTGCGCCGCGCCATGCGCCCCTCCCGGCGGCTCCAGATCGGCCTCGGGCCCTGGCTGCGCGCCGTCCCCGCCCGGCTTCCCGACCCCGCGCTCACCGGCGCGCTGGCCCGGCTGAGCCCGCACGTCCGCGCCGCCTACGTGCTGCGCCACGTGGAGGGGCTGCCCCGGTACGCGGTCCGCGACCAGCTGATCGAGCTGGGCGTGCGGGACCCGTGGCCGGTGATCGCGGCGGCGGACGCCGTGGAGGTCCCCGCCGCCCGCCGCCCGGAGCGGTTCGACCCCGCGCTGATGCGGCCGGTCCGCAACCGGTCGGTGCTGCCGCTCGCCACGGCCGCGGTGCTGACGACGGTGCTGGTCGGCGCGCTCGTGATGACCGAGACCGACGGCTCGCTCGCGGGCGGGTCGCGCCCGGCGCGGGGCCGCGCCCTCCAGGTGGTGTCCGCCGATCCGGGCGCGTGGTCGCGCGGCGGCCGCACGCTGGACGCCTGGCCCGCGCGCGGCGACCTCGCCGCCGACCACAGATCGGAAGAGCGTCGTGTAGGGAAAGAGT